>NZ_CP007597.1:4115227-4415227 GCF_000661955.1 Stenotrophomonas rhizophila | reverse complement strand
AGCAGTGCGACTATCTCCGTCACGGACGGCGGTGTACGCTGCGACGACGTTCCCCGGAAGCGAGGCTGGCATGAAGACGATCCTGGTAGCCGGTTCCAAGGGTGGGGTGGGCAAGACCACCGTCGCCACCCACCTGGCGGCGCATGCCGCATTGGACGGCAAACGGACCGTGCTGGCCGACGCCGACCCGCAGGGCTCCAGCACCCGCTGGGCGCAGCGCCGCGCGGTGCTGGAAAGCGCCGTGCTGCCGGTGGACGTCTACCGCAAGAAGGCCTGGGAGAAACTCATCCCCGACGGTACCGACGAAGTGATCATCGACGCACCGGCCGGGGCATTGGCCGACGATCTGGGCCACTTCCTTGACGTTGCCGATGCCGTGGTGGTGCCGGTGCTGCCCTCGGCGCTGGACATCGAAGCCATCGTCGGCTTCCTCAACAGCCTGTCCAAGGTGCCGCGCGTGCACCGCCGTGCGCTGCCGGTGGGGCTGGTGCTCAACCGCACCAAGCCGTGGACCCAGACCTCCCAGCAGGCCATCCAGATGCTGGCCGAGTGGCCGTATGACGTGGTCGCGCAGCTGCGCGACAGCCAGAGTTACGTGGTGATGGTCGGGCTGGGACGCAGCCTGTTCGATTACCGCTCCGCGCAGGTGCGCGAGCACCAGAGTGACTGGGAGCCACTGTTGAAGTGGCTGAAGAAAGCCTGATCCGGAAGAGAGCCTTTATGCGAGAACTGATCCTGCTGCGCCATGCCCACGCCGAAGCCGCCAGTACCGGCCAGGCTGACCTTGACCGTCCGCTGTCACCGATCGGCCTGGCCGAAGCGGAAGCGGCCGGCCGCTGGCTGAAGGAGAACAACCTGCTGCCCGATTGCGTGCTGTGCTCGCCGGCGCGGCGCACCCGTGAAACCCTGGAGGCCGTGCTGGGCATCACCGGTTTTGTCGAAAAGCGCCTGGAAGATGCCGTATACGACGCCACCCCGGGCACCTTGATGGGCCTGATCGAGGCCCGTGGCGATGTCGACCGGCTGCTGGTGGTCGGGCACAACCCCGGCCTGGAACAGCTGGTGGCGCTGCTCAGTGAAGGCACCAGCAGCGATTACCGCGGCATGCCGCCGGGCGGCATCGCGGTGCTGTCGGTGGACGGCAAGGCCAGCATCGAGCCCGGCGTGGCCACCCTGACCGCGTTCTGGTGGCCGTAGCCCATGGCGGTAGTGCGCGTGTTGTTGGGCTGCCTGCTGGCACTGGCAGCCGAAGCGGCCTGCGCTGAACCACCGGCGCCTGCCCCGCGCCAGGTGCTGGAGTTCGATACCGCGCGCTCGCGCTTCGGTTTCGAGATCCGCACCCGGCTGGGGCAGCGCATCGAAGGGGTGTTCCCGCGTTTCGAGGGGCGTATCGAGGTGCTGTCCGACGGGCGTCACCAGGTGCACCTGCGGATGTTCACCCGCTACGTGGAAATCCCCGGCAAGACCCGCTACACCGGCTGGATGCGCGGCGAAGAGTTCTTCGATTCGGCGCGCTATCCGGTGGTCGAGTTCGACTCGGTGCCCTACTGGCCCGAGGTCGTGGACAAGGGCGGCGGGGTGGAGGGCAGGCTGATCCTGCGCGGGGTAAGCCACCCGGAGACCCTGCGGGTCGAACCGGCGGAGTGCCCCCGGGCCGGGTATGATTGCGACGTGGTCAGCCGCGGCAATGTGCAGCGAGGCCGGTATGGAATGGACAGCTGGCAGCTAGCCTTGAGTGATCGAGTGACCTTCGTATTGCGAGCGCGTCTGAGCGAGGCGCCGAAACCGTGAACCCATTGTTGAAGATCGTGCTGCTGGCACTGCTGTTGCTGGTCAGTGGCTGTGCCTCGCTGTCCAACGCCGAGCGTGAGCGTGCGGCCGGCATTGCCGTGCAGGCCCGTTCAACCGTGGTCGAGTGCAGCCAGCCGGACCGCTGCGCGCTCGATTCGCCGCTGCGTGGCCTGGGCGGCAAGGCGTTTGCCGCCTCCACCGAGGCCGCCCCGCAGCACTACGCCACCATCATCGATGAGGGCGAGGTGTCGCTGGTGGCGCGGCTGAACCTGATCCGCAGCGCCACCCGCAGCATCGACCTGCAGACCTACATCTTCGACAAGGACGACAGCGCCCGGCTGGTGCTGGACGAACTGCTGGGCGCGGCCCGGCGCGGGGTCAAGGTGCGGGTGCTGATCGACCAGCTCTCGGCGATCTCGGACCTGGAAATCCTCGGGGCGCTGGCCAGCAGCCACCAGAACTTCGAGCTGCGGGTGTACAACCCCACCTTCGGCAAGGCGCGGTTGAACTACTTCGACTACGCCGGCAGCGTGCTGTGCTGCTTCCGCCGCTTCAACCAGCGCATGCACAACAAGCTGCTGGTGATCGACGATGCGCTGGGCGTGGTGGGCGGCCGCAACTACCAGGACGACTATTACGACTGGGACAGCGAATACAACTTCCGCGACCGCGACGTCCTGGTGGCGGGCCCGGAAGTGCGCGAGATGGCGGCCAACTTCGACGCCTTCTGGCGCGCGCCGCGCAGCGTGCCGGCCGAACGCCTCAACGATGTCGGCGGCCTGCTGCTCAAGAACGGTGCGCCGCCGATGCCGCCGGCCGAGTTCCGCCACCCGCAGCGGATCGCGCGGGTCAGCGCCGAAGCCGACGACCCGGCGTATGTCACCCGGGCGTTTGTCGACACCGCGCTGCCGGTGGCATCGGTGCGCTACGTGGCCGACCTGCCGCGCAAGCACCGCCGCGAACGGGCCAGCCAACCGGCCAACGGCCAGCACGTCACCGAGCCGCAGCTGGACGCGTTGATTTCCAGCGCGCAGACCGAAGTGCTGCTGCAGACGCCCTACCTGGTGCTGTCCAAGCCCGCCCGCAAGCTGTTCTCCGACCTGCGCAAGCGCCCCCAGCCGCCGCGCATCGTGGTGTCGTCCAACAGCCTGGCGGCCACCGACAACCCGATCGTCTATGCGCTGTCCTACAAGTACAAGCGGCGCAACCTGCGCGAGCTGGGCTTCAACATCTACGAATACAAGCCGTTCCCGCTGGATGCCCCGGTGGATTACCGCAACCTGCTGCCGGCCCCGCTGGGCGAGGCGCCGCCGTCGGACGGCAAGCGCAGCAGCCTGATCGGCGGCAGCGCGGCGGGGAGCAACGCCCGCGGCAGTGCCGGCAGCGGCGAACGCCGACGCAGTGAGCCCGACGCCGACGCCACGGCCAGCGCCACCCCGCGCCAGACAACCCCCGGCCCGGCCGCGCGCCGCCGCACCGACGGCAGCGTGGTCGAACGCCGCGTGCTGCGCGCCGAAACCCGGCCGTCGTTCCTGGGCACCAAGGCGGTCAACAAGCCGCTGCCGGTCACCCGCACCGGTGCGCGCATGGGCCTGCATGCCAAGTCGATGGTGGTGGACCGCCGCATCGGCGTGATCGGCACGCACAACTTCGATCCGCGCAGCGAGAACTACAACACCGAAGGCGCGGTGATCATCGACGACCCGGTGTTTGCCGAAGCGCTGGCGCAGAGCATCCTGCGCGACATCCACCCGCAGAACTCGTGGGTGGTGGCGCCGCGCACCAAGCCGCCGGTGTTGTCCGGCTTGAACTACAGCGTCGGCAAGGCATCCGAAGCACTGCCCGTGCTGGATTTCTGGCCGTGGCGCTACGCCACCGATTACGAATTCAAGCCCGGCCCCGACTGCCCGGCGCCGCTGCGCCGGCAGCACGAGGATTTCCATAAGTGCTACGTGGCCGTCGGCGACTTCCCCGAGGTCAACGTCGGCCCGAAATGGCTGCTGGTACGCATGCTGACCGCCTTCGGCGCCGGCCTGGTGCCCATCCTGTAAACCCTTGGTTCCACGGAGCTGCTGCATGTCCCAGGTATTCCGCGAGGCGGTGTCGATCGAGGCACTCAACGCACTCAGCCGCAACACCCTCATCGACCACCTGGGCATCGTCTTCACCGCCGCCGGTGAGGACTGGATCAGCGCCACCATGCCGGTGGATGCGCGCACCCGCCAGCCGTACGGCATCCTGCACGGCGGCGCCTCGGTGGTGCTGGCCGAAACGCTCGGCAGCAGCGCCGGCAATCTGTGCGTGGACACCACCCAGCACGTGTGCGTGGGCCTGGAGATCAACGCCAACCACATCCGCGCCATGCGCGGCGGCGTGGTCACCGGCACCGCGCGTGCGGTGCACGTCGGCCGCAGTACCCATGTGTGGGACATCCGCATCGAAGACGAGGGTGGCCGCCTGGTGTGCACCTCACGGCTGACGTTGGCTGTGGTTCCGGCGGTCGCCCCGGTCTGATCGCTGCACTGCATGGATGCTGTGTTGCGTCGGTCGCCACAGTGCGCCGGCGCACTGTCGGCGTGGGCGCTGTGCCGCAACCGGGCAGCGGCTTGACCCCTTGCGGTCGCTGGCCCTCCCGCGTTATCGATTTGGCCGCCTGCGGCTGGCAGACCCTGCGGCGCTCGGGTATCGTGCGCGGATGAATTCCCCCACCCCGGCCTCACGTGGCGGCGTGGCGCGTGTGTGCCGCTACCTGTACCGCGTACCGCTGCTGCTGGTCCACCTGTTGCTGTTCCTGCCGATGCTGCTGATCGCCATGCTGCCCCCGTGGGGCGTCATGCGCGTGGGCAACCGTCCGTTCGAGCACGTCGCGGTCAATGCATGGTCCAGCGGCCTGATGTGGATCTTCGGCTTCCGCCTGCACCGGATCGGTACGCCGCTGCCGGGTGCGGTGCTGTTCGTGGCCAATCACGTCAGCTGGGTCGACATCAACATGCTGCACAGCCAGCGCATGATGGGGTTCGTGGCCAAGCGCGAGATCGCCAGCTGGCCGGTGGTGGGCTGGTTGGCCGCCCGCGGCCAGACCATCTTCCACCAGCGCGGCAGCACCGAGTCGCTGGGCGGGGTGATGCAGGAAATGGTGGTACGCCTGCGCGAGGGCAAGGCCGTGGGCGTGTTCCCCGAGGGGCGCACCCGCGGCGGCCATGAAGTGGGCCCGTTCCACGCCCGCATCTTCCAGGCCGCGGTGGAAGCCCAGGTCCCGGTGCAGCCGGTGGCGCTGCGCTATGGCTGGCGCGGCGACGCCCAGACCATCGTGGCGTTCGGCCCGGGCGAGAGTTTCTTCGCCAATTTCCTGCGCCTGCTCGGTGAGCCGGCCCGCCGCGCCGAGGTGCATTTCCTCGCGCCCATTGGTACGCACGACCTGGAAGGCCGTCGCCGCATCGCTGAAACTTCGCGGACGCGCATCCTGGCGGCGATGAACGCCGAGTAGCGCATGTCGGCTCTTCACGCGCCAGCGTCGCAACCGGGAGCAGGCTGCCGCCCATGTTGACCGCTGCCGACTACCGCCCGCCGCGTTGGCTGCGCAATCCGCACCTGCAGTCGATGCTCAGCTCCAGCCGCATGCGCATGCAGCGCGGCCTGATGCTGCTTGCCGCCACCGGGGCGATGACCGAAGAGCTGATCCTGGACGGCGGGCAAGGTGTGCGCCTGCAGGGCTGGCACAGCCACGTGGAAGGCCGCGAGCCGATCGGCATGGCGCTGCTGCTGCATGGCTGGGAAGGCAGTGCCGAGTCCAGCTACATGCGCATGACCGCCGCACGCATGCTGGAGGAAGGGTTCGATGTGGTGCGGCTGAATTTCCGCGACCACGGCAACACCCACCACCTCAACCCGGGCATCTTCCACTCCAACCGCATCGACGAAGTGGTCCAGGCCGCCGGCGACATCGCCCAGCGCTGGCCGCAGTTGCCGCTGGTCGCGGCCGGGTATTCGCTGGGCGGCAACTTCGTGCTGCGCCTGGCGCTGCGCGCGCCGTCGGCGGGGGTGCCGCTGCGCCGGGTGGCGTCGGTGTGCCCGGTGCTGGACCCGGCCATCACCATGGAGAGCATCGAGAACGGCCCGGCGATGTACGACTGGTATTTCCGGCGCAAATGGGCCGGCTCGCTGCGCCGCAAGCGCGACCTGTTCCCCGAGCTGAGCGACTGGGACGACCGGGTGCTCAAGCTGGACATCCGCGCCCTGACCGCCTGGCTGGTCGAGCATCACACCGATTTCGGCTCGCTGCAGGCGTATTTCGACGGGTACTCGATTGCCGGCGACCGGCTGGCCGGGCTGGCCGTGCCGGCCGACATCCTGATGGCCCAGGATGACCCGGTGATCCCGTTCGCCACCTTCGACGGCTGGCGCCTGCCGGCCCACGCCCACCTGGAAATCGCCCCGTGGGGCGGCCATTGCGGCTTCCTGGAGAACTGGCGCGGCGACGGTTTCTCCGAACGCTGGGTCTCCCAGCGGCTGCGCGCCGAAGCCGTGCGCTGAGCGAGCTTGGCCCGGCGGGCGTGCTCTACAATCGGGGTTTGACCCACGCTGGACCGTCATGCAAGACAAGATCCTCCAAGCCCTGCGCCGCAATGCGGCCGACGATGCCGTGCAGCTTGCGCGCCAGTGGACCGCCGACGAGCCGGAGCAGCCGCAGGCGCACCGCTGGCTGGCGCTGTCGCTGCAGCAGCAGGGCCAGTACGACGCCGCCCTGGAGAGCCTGCAGCAGGCCCTGGCGCTGGCGCCGGACAACGCCGACCTGCACCTGCAGCACGCTGGCCTGCTGTTGGCCCTGCGCCAGTTCGACGCGGCCGGGTCGGCGCTGGACCGCACCGCGTCGCTCAATCCCAACGAGCTTTCGGCCTACCTGATGCAGGCGCACATGGCGCTGCTCCGCAACGACGTGGACGAAGCCGAGCGCATCACCCGCACCGCCGCCCGTCTGGACGAGGACAGCCCCGAACTTGCGGCGTTGAACGGCATGATCGCGCTGCGCCGGGGCGAGGGCGACCGCGCGCTGGCCTTGCTGTCGGCCGCCGCACGTGCGCTGCCGGATGACGCGCGGGTGCTGTACGCGCTCGGGTTTGCCTACATGAGCAAGGACATGCTGGCCTTCGCCGAGCAGGCGTTCCGGCGCGTGATCGAGCTCAATCCGGCCGTGACCTCGCTGCGCGCGCTGCTGGTGCAGCTGGCGCTGCGCCAGGGCAACAGCGAATCGGCCGCGGCTACGCTGCGCCAGGTGCTGGCCGAGCCCGACGGCGACACCCCGGCCACGCGCCGCCTGGCCGGTGAGCTGGAACTGCAGTCCGGCCAGCCGCTGCAGGCGCTGGAGCACCTGTTGCCGGTGCTGGAACAGACGCCCGCCGATCGCCACACGCTGCAGCTGCTGCTGATGGCCTGGCAGCGCCTGGGCCGCGAACAGCAGGCCCGCGACACCCTGGACGCGCTGCTGGACACCCACACGCAGCTGCACGACCTGTGGCTGGCGCGGCTGTCCATCGAAGTGGTGGGTGCGGCCGAAGCGGTTGCCGTGGGCGAGCGCTGGCTGCAGGCCATGCCCGAGCACCTGCCGGCGCTGGAAACCCGCATGCGCCTGCACGACATGGCCGGCGAAGGCGAGGCGGCCGAGGCGATCGCACGCCGCATCGTGGCGCTTGAGCCGGGCCGCGCCAGCGGCGAGACCCGCATCGTGGACGGCCTGCTGGCACGCGACCCGCAGGCGGCGGTCGCCCATGTGCAGGCTATCCATGACAGCGCACCGGACGCGGCCAAGTCCACCCTGCGTACGTGGCTGGGCGCCGTCCAGGACCAGGCCGGGCAGCATGCCGACGCGCTGCGCAGTTGGGTTGGCGCGCACGCCGCAGAAGCCGGCCAGCGCCTGCCGCTGCCGCCGCAGGCCAAGGCGCCGCTGAGCTGGCCGGAGATGGGCACCATTGCCGAGGACGCCGTGGCCCGCCCGATGCTGGTCTGGGGTGCACCGGGGTCGGGCGTGGAGCGCGTGGTCGCGGCCATCGCCGCGGCCAGCAACGTGCTGCGTGGCGACCGTTTCGGCCAGAACCCGCCCGACGATGCCTTCCAGAGCTACCACACCCTGCAGAACCTCTCGACCGGCACGCTCAGCCCCGAGCAGCTGGTGGCCCAGTGGCGCGAACAGCTGCCCTCGCGCGGGCTGGCCGACGCCAATGTGATCGACTGGCTGCTGTGGTGGGACAACGCGCTGTTGTGGGCGCTGCGCCCGCAGCTGCCCGAAGGCCGCCTGCTGGTGGTACTGCGCGACCCGCGCGACATGCTGCTGCACTGGCTGGCGCATGGCGCACCGGCGCCGTTCGCGGTCAACGGCATCGACGAAGCCGCCGAGTGGCTGGCGCGTTCGTTGGCCCAGGTGGCCACCCTGCACGAGCAGGACCTGTACCCGCATGCGCTGGTCAACATCGATGGCATCGGCAACGACCCGGCCGTGATGGCCGAGCACCTTGGCCGTCTGTTCGGCATGCGCTTCCCGCCGGCGCCCACGCTGGGTCCGGCGCGCCTGCCTGCCGGCCACTGGCGCCAGTATCGCGAGGTGATGGCCGCGCCGTTTGCGCTGCTGACGCCGGTCGCGGTGCGCCTTGGTTACCCGGAAGAATGAGGAGTTCCGCATGCGCCTGAGCAGCACCCGCCTTCAGAATGGCCAGCCGATCGCGGCGGAATTTGCCGCCGGTGACGCCGCTGGCTTCGCCCCCAACCGCAACCCACCGCTGGCCTGGAGCGAGGTGCCCGAGGGCACCCGTTCGTTCGCACTGCTGTGCGTCGACCCCGATGTGCCGACCGTATCGGACACGGTCGGCCGGCAGGACTGCACCGTGCCCCGCGACCAGCCGCGCGCCGACTTCGTGCACTGGGCCATGGCCGACATTCCGGCCACGTTGCGCGAGATCGCGGCCGGCAGCTGCAGCGAAGGCTTCACGGTCAAGGGCAAGACCGCGCCGGCCGGACCGGCCGGGTCGCGTCAGGGCCTGAATGACTTCACCGGCTGGTTTGCCGGCAACCCGGACATGGCCGGCCAGTACCTGGGTTACGACGGCCCGTACCCGCCGTTCAACGACGAACGCGTGCACCGGTATTTCTTCCGGCTGTTCGCGCTGGACGTGGCGCAGCTGGACCTGCCGACGCCGTTCACCGCCGCCGATGTGCACCGGGCGATGCACGGCCATGTGCTGGCCGAGGCCGCGTTGCACGGCACGTATACGTTGAATCCGGCGCTGGGTTGATCAACGCCGCCGCCCCGATCCAGTAGTGCCGGCCGCTGGCCGGCTCCCCATGGGCCCTTGCGAAGGTTCATGAGGAGCCGGCCAGCGGCCAGCACCCCACGGGCCCTTCCGAAGGTTCATGAGGAGCCGGCCAGCGGCCGGCACTACCTGTAGAAAGAAGAAGGGCGGCCTCTGGCCGCCCTTCCGCGTTTCAATTCTTGACCGTTTCCGACTCGACCACCATGTCCAGCACGTACGCCAGCGACGAGGCGTCGGCCGGCGGGTTGGCGATCTTGTAGCGCTTCACACGCACCACGTTGCGCACGCCGTCTTCGTGGGTGTAACCCTCGATGGTGCCGTAGAAGTTCTCGAACGCGCCCGGGGTGCCCTGCTTGAGGCCCTTGTCGTCGAAGGCCACTTCGCGGGTCTGCAGGCACTGCATGTCCGGGATCATCGGGTGCGAGCACGGCTTGGTCTTCGCGGCCACTTCCAGGAACACCGTCTCGCCTTCGCCGCCGTAGCGGGTTTCGGCAGTCGGCTCGGGGGTGAAGACCAGCACGTCGCCGGCGGCGGTGCGCAGGGTCAGCTGGCCCTGGCCGGCCAGTTCAGCCTTGAGTGCGCCTTCCAGTCGCGAGCCCACGGCCTGGTCCAGCGCCATCAGCGCCTTGTCGGTGCAGGCCATCATGGTCGAGGCCATCGGCGACACGGTGAGGGTGCCGTCGGCCAGCGTATAGCCGCCGCCCATGCGGTTGCAGGTGTTGCTGACCGACAGGCGGCCGTCGTTGAAGTCCAGCGTCACCGGCTTGTCGGCACGGGCAAACAGGGCGTCCACGCGCTTGCCGCTGGCATCGGTGGCGCTGTCCAGCAGCCAGTGGTTGCCCTGCAGGCGCTGCACGTCCAGCTTGGCGGCGGCCTGGGTAGTGGCGGCCGCCGTCGGCGCGGGGGCGAGGTCATCGCTGCCGGTGCCGGCCGGTGCGGTGGTGGACGGGTTGCTGCAGGCGGCCATCAGGGCCAGCGGCAGGATCAGCATCAGGGTGCGGGTGCGGTTCATGGACATCTCCTTGGGAACCCGGGGAAAAACGGTGCAGCGTACGAAACGGGGTCAGGCAGGTACCGGCGGTGTTCAGTTGCCAGCAGGCAACCACAGCAGCAGTGCCGCGCCGAGTGCGATGCGATAGAACGCAAACGCGGTGAACTTGTGGGACTTGATATAGCCCAGCAGCCACTTCACTACGACGAAGCCGGTGACGGCGGCGGCAAGGAAGGCCACACCCACGTCGGTCCAGTTCTCGTTGCCGAGCTTGCCGTCCTTGGCCATTTCCAGGAACGCGTAGGCACTGGCGGCGAACATGGTGGGAATGCCCACCAGGAACACGAACTCGGTGGCCGCCGCGCGCCGGCTCAGGCCAAACAGCATCGCGATGAAGATCGCGGCCGCCGAACGCGAGGTGCCCGGGAACACCCCGGCCACCACCTGCGCCAGGCCGACCAGAATGGCCACCTTCCAGGTCACCTCGTCGCGGTCGGGCAGGCGCGCGCTGTAGGTTTCCACCAGGATCATCCAGATACCGCCGATGATCAGCGCCCAGGCCACCGGGGTGACCGTCTCGGGCAGCTCCCAGCCAGCCAGGCGTACCGGCAGGCCCACCACGGCGGTGACCAGGAAGGCGGTGCCCAGCTTCATCACGTAGTCGCGGTTGGCGCGCTCGTGCAGGCCGGTGGCCAGCGTCCACAGCCGCTGGCGGAACACCAGGGTGATGGCCAGGATCGCGCCGGCCTGGATCACGATGTTGAAGAAGTCCGAGCGCGCGCCCAGCCAGTGCTGGGCAATCAGCAGGTGGCCGGTGCTGGAGATCGGGAGGAATTCGGTAAGGCCTTCGAGGATGCCCAACAACAGGGCAGAGAGCAGGTCGGACATCGGGTGCTGGGACTCGGAATGGATGAAATCGCGGTAAAGCATAAAACATCAAACGCCGCACCAAATGTGTGCGTGGTGCGGCCGTTGCACCGTTGTGGTGCGGCGGCTTCCGCGGCGGGCAGGGTGCGCGGCCAATGAAATCAACAACTTGTGAAGAATAAAAAGTTGGCACGGCGATTGCTCTACTCACCTACGCAATCATCCATCCGAGGGTTTCACCGATGTCCGTGGAAAACGTTGAGAAGCTGATCAAGGACAACCAGATCGAGTTCATCGACCTGCGTTTCGTCGACATGCGCGGTATCGAACAGCACGTCACCTTCCCGGTGAGCATCGTCGAGCCGTCGCTGTTTGAAGAAGGCAAGATGTTCGATGGCAGCTCGATCGCCGGCTGGAAAGGCATCAACGAATCGGACATGGTCCTGCTCCCGGACCCGGCCAGCGCCTACATCGACCCGTTCTACGCCGACCCGACCCTGGTGATCAGCTGCGACATCCTCGACCCGGCCACCATGCAGCCGTACGGCCGCTGCCCGCGCGGCATCGCCAAGCGCGCCGAGGCCTACCTGAAGTCCTCCGGCATCGCCGAGCAGGCCTTCTTCGGCCCGGAGCCGGAGTTCTTCATCTTCGACTCGGTCCGCTTCGCCAACGACATGGGCCACACCTTCTTCAAGATCGATTCCGAAGAAGCCGCGTGGAGCACCGGTGACAAGTACGACGGCGCCAACAGCGGCTACCGTCCGGCGGTGAAGGGCGGTTACTTCCCCGTGCCGCCGACCGACTCGCTGCACGACCTGCGCGCTGAAATGTGCAAGACCCTGGAACAGGTCGGCATCGAAGTGGAAGTGCAGCACCACGAAGTGGCCACCGCGGGCCAGTGCGAGATCGGCACGAAGTTCAGCACCCTGGTGCAGAAGGCCGACGAACTGCTGCGCATGAAGCACGTCATCAAGAACGTCGCCCACCGCAACGGCAAGACCGCCACCTTCATGCCCAAGCCGATCGTCGGTGACAACGGCAGCGGCATGCACGTGCACCAGTCGCTGTCCAAGGGCGGCACCAACCTGTTCTCCGGCGACGGCTACGGCGGCCTGAGCCAGATGGCGCTGTGGTACATCGGCGGCATCTTCAAGCACGCCAAGGCCATCAACGCCTTCGCCAACTCCGGCACCAACAGCTACAAGCGCCTGGTTCCGGGCTTCGAAGCCCCGGTGATGCTGGCCTACTCGGCCCGCAACCGCTCGGCATCGTGCCGCATTCCGTGGGTGTCCAACCCGAAGGCGCGCCGCATAGAAATGCGCTTCCCCGATCCGATCCAGTCCGGCTACCTGACCTTCACCGTGCTGATGATGGCCGGCCTGGACGGCATCCGGAACCAGATCGACCCGGGCGCACCGAGCGACAAGGACCTGTACGACCTGCCGCCGGAAGAAGAGAAGCTGATCCCGCAGGTCTGCTCCTCGCTGGACCAGGCCCTGGAAGCGCTGGACAAGGACCGCGAGTTCCTGAAGGCCGGCGGCGTGATGAGCGACGACTTCATCGACGGCTACATCGCGCTGAAGATGCAGGAAGTGACCCGCTTCCGCGCCGCCACGCACCCGCTCGAGTACCAGATGTACTACGCCAACTGAGCAACCGGTGACGATGACGAAGGCCCTCCCTCCCACCTTCGTCATCGTCACTGCTTTTCCGGCTGGGGAGCCGGCAAGGCACGTCGTAAAACGGACCGCCGGTCCGTTATATGCGGTAGAGCGGACCGTTGGTTCGTTATACCCGGTAGAGCGGACCGTTGGTCCGCTGCAAAAGGTAGAGCGGACCGTTGGTCCGCTGCACCACCAGGGGCAAGAGAGACCGGACGCGTGCCATGGGCCCCTCCTCCCTCCCGCGTCACCGCTACCGTTGCCCGCAAGGGCCCCGGCAGTGGCGAGGCCCATGCATCGTTCGGCGCACCAGGGGGCGGCCATGTGCAAGTGGCCGCCCGCTGACCTGACACCGGCCAGCAACACACCGCCGGTTCCATCCACCATCGGGACATGCGCATGAAACTGATCTCCGCCATCATCCGGCCGTTCAAGCTCGACGAGGTCCGCGAGGCCCTCTCCGATGCGGGCGTGTCGGGCATCACCGTGACCGAAGTGAAAGGCTTCGGGCGCCAGAAGGGCCACACCGAGTTGTATCGCGGCGCGGAGTACGTCGTGGATTTCCTGCCGAAGATCAAGATCGAAACGGTGGTCACCGACGACCGCCTGGACGCGGTGGTCGAAGCGATCCAGAACGCGGCTGGCACCGGCAAGATCGGTGACGGCAAGATCTTCGTGACCGCGGTCGAACAGGTCGTTCGCATCCGCACCGGCGAAATCGGCGCTGACGCGCTCTAACCCCACTCGGAGCCCACAATGAAGACCTCTTTGTTCACCGGGTGGCAAGCCCGGTTCCATGCCGTGTGCCTGTTGATGCTGATCAGCGCACTGGCCGTTGGCGCGTTCTCCAGCACCGCGCAGGCCCAGGCGCAGGTCACCCCGGCACCGTCGGAGACGGTCGCGGTCGAGCCGCTGCCCGTTGCCGCCGCGCCGGCCGCACCGGCCGCCGAGGCTGCCGTCGCTGCCGCGCCCAGCTTCGATCACGGCGACGTGGCCTGGATGCTCACCTCCACCCTGCTGGTACTGCTGATGGTGGTACCCGGCCTGGCCCTGTTCTATGGCGGCCTGGTGCGTTCCAAGAACGTGCTGTCCATCCTCAGCCAGATCCTGGTGGTGTTCTCGCTGATCCTGATCCTGTGGGTGGCCTACGGCTACAGCGCGGTGTTCAGTGAAGGCAACGCCTTCTTCGGCTCCTTCACCGAGTTCGCCTTCCTCAAGGGCTTCAGCCCCGACTCGGTCGGCAACACCCCGATCAAGGGCCTGCCCGACTATCTGTTCGTTGCCTTCCAGTCGACGTTTGCCGGCATCACCACCGCGCTGATCGTCGGTGCCTTCGCCGAGCGCATCAAGTTCAAGGCAGTGCTGCTGTTCTCGGCGCTGTGGTTCACCCTGAGCTACATCCCGATGGCCCACATCGTGTGGGGCGGCGGTTACCTGGGGGCGATGGGCGCGATCGACTTCGCCGGTGGCACCGTGGTTCACATCAATGCGGGCGTGGCCGGCCTGGTCGGCGCGTACTTCGTCGGCAAGCGCATCGGCTACGGCCAGACCGCGCTGAAGCCGCACAACGTACCGTTTACCTACATCGGCGCGATGCTGCTGTGGGTGGGCTGGTTCGGCTTCAACGCCGGCTCGGCGGCCGCCGCCGACACCGTGGCGTCGCTGGCCTTCCTCAACACCATCCTGGCCACTGCCGCGGCGGTGCTGGGCTGGACGCTGGTGGAAGCGGTCAGCAAGGGCAAGCCGTCGGCCCTGGGCGCGGCGTCCGGCGCGGTGGCCGGCCTGGTCGGCATCACCCCGGCCTGCGGCACCGTGGGTCCGCTGGGCGCGATCGTGATCGGCCTGGTGGCCGGCGTGGTCTGCGTGTGGGGCGTGACCGGTCTCAAGCGCCTGCTGCGCGTGGATGACACCGCCGACGTGTTCGGCGTGCACGGCATCGGCGGCATCGTCGGCGCGTTGCTCACCGGCGTGTTCAGCGCCCAGTCGCTGGGCGGCACCAAGGCCGACCTCGACATCGGCCACCAGGTCTGGGTGCAGCTGGTCAGCGTCGGCTTCACCATCGTCTGGTGCGCCGTGGTCACCGCGGTGATCCTGCTGGTGGTCCGCATGGTGTTCGGCCTGCGCGTCACCGAAGAAGCCGAGCGCACCGGCCTGGACGTCACCTCGCACGGCGAATCCGCCTACGAGGCCTGATCGCCCGCAACGTAATGCCGGGCTCTGCCCGGCAACCAGCCAACGTAGCGCCGGGCTCTGCCCGGCAACCAGCCAACGTAGCGCCGGGCTCTGCCCGGCAACGCACCAAACAAGAAACGAGAGAGACGCAGTACCTTCGCCGGCGGCCTTCGGGTCGCCGGCTTTTTCTTGGTCAAAGGCCCCGCCAGCACCCACGCACAGAATCCCGCACAATGATCGGATGCGCCCCATCCGCACCGTACTGCCGCTGTTCGCCTGCCTGCTGCTCGCTGCGTGCGCCAGCACCGGCATTCGCAGCCCACTCGCCAGCTGGGTGCCATCGCCCAACTACAACGCGCGCAGCCCGGTCATCATCGTGCTGCACCACACCGACCAGCACTCGGTCCAGGAAAGCCTGGACACCCTGCGCAGCGCCAACAGCGGGGGCAAAGTCAGCGCGCACTATCTGGTCGGTGCCGACGGCCACATCTACCAACTGGTGGGCGACGACCGCCGCGCCTGGCACGCCGGCCCGGGCCGCTGGGGCACCATCACCGACCTCAACTCGGCCTCGATCGGCATCGAGATCGACAACGACGGCGACACCCCGTTCGCGCCCGCGCAGATCGACGCCGTGATCCGCCTGCTGGACGACCTGTGCACGCGCCTGCGCATTCCGCGCACGCAGGTCATCGGTCATGCCGACCTCGCGCCCACCCGCAAGCAGGACCCCAGCCGCTTCTTCCCGTGGCAGCAGCTGGCGCAGGCCGGCTTCGGCGTGTGGCCGCGCAACAGCGACGGCGCCGCACCGGCAGGATTCGATGCGTACCTGGCGCTGCAGACCTTCGGCTACCCGCTGGACGACCGCGATGCCGCCGTCGGCGCATTCCATCGTCGCTTCCGCGGCCGCGACGACCTGCCCGCCACACTGGATGCCGAAGACGCCCGCATCCTGCATTCGCTGCTGCGCCAGATGCCATAACGGCCGCGCGATCCCAGGACCAATGACGATCCCACGCCTCACCGCCGCATGCCGACGTCCTGTGGCACCGCGCATGGGCCGGGCCCTCACGCGCACCCGTGAACCGGTAGAGCCGACCGTTGGTCGGCTGCTCTCCCTCACACACCGCGCGTGGTCGCACCGCCAGCCGACCAACGGTCGGCTCTACGATTCCAGCTGCGTCAGCCGGCCAACGGTCGGCGCTACGATTTTCAGCACCGCCAGCCGACCAGCGGTCGGCTCTACCATTTCAGGACCCTCGCCCATGACGATCACACGCCTCACCGCCGCATGCCGACTTCCGGCGGCACTGCTCATGGGCCTGGCGCTGCTGACCAGCTGCGCCGTGTCCCCGCAGCGCCCCAGCGCGCCCGGCAACACCTACGTCAAGGCCGCCTGGACCGCGTTGCCCGCCGTCTCCGATGCTGACCTGCAGGCCGGCTTCGCCGCGTGGCGCAGCAGTTGCCCACGCCTGAAGACCGACGCCACCTGGGCATCCACCTGCACGGCGGCAGCGACGGTCGACACCACGCCGGCCGCTATCCGCCAGTTCCTGCAGGAGCGACTGGACGTTTACGCGTTACGCGCCGCCGGCAACCGCGCTGATGGCCTGATCACCGGCTACTACGAACCCATCTACCCCGGCAGCCTGACCCGCACCGCGCAGGCCACCGTGCCCGTCTACGGCGTGCCCAGCGACATGGTCAGCGTGCAGCTGGACAGCCTCTACCCCGAGCTCAAGGGCAAGCGTCTGCGCGGCCGCGTCGACGGCCGCGTGCTCAAGCCCTACGACGATGCCGCGACGATTGCCGCGCAGGGCGTCAAGGCACCGGTGCTGGCCTGGCTCACCCACCCGATGGACCTGCAGTTCCTGCAGATACAGGGCTCGGGCCGCATCGTGCTGGCCGACGGCCGCCACCTGCGCATCTCCTACGCCGACCAGAATGGCCACCCCTACCGCCCGATCGGACGCTGGCTGGTGGAGCAGGGCGAGCTGAAAAAGGACGACGTCACCATGGACGCCATCCGTGCCTGGGCCATCGCGCATCCGGCCCGCGTGCCCGAGCTGCTGGCCAGCAATCCCAGCTATGTGTTCTTCACCAAGGGCCCCGACGGCGACGAAGGCCCGCGCGGTTCGTTGAACGTGCCGCTCACCGCCGGCTACAGCGTCGCGGTGGACCGCAACGTGGTGCCGCTGGGCAGCCTGCTGTGGCTGTCCACCACGCGCCCGGACGGCAGCGCGGTGGTGCGCCCGGTGGCCGCGCAGGACACCGGCGGCGCGATTGCCGGCGAGGTGCGTGCCGACCTGTTCTGGGGCACCGGTGACGCCGCTGGCAAGCTGGCCGGTGACATGAAACAGAAGGGCTTCATCTGGATGCTGTGGCCCAAGGGCGCGGCGTTGCCGAAGGCGCCGTAGGGACCGGCGCGTGAGGCCTGCTTCACGCACCGGTCCTATGCTCGCCGTTCGCATCCCGTTGCGGATGCTTCCTGGCAAGGTGACTCGACTCAATGAGCGCATTCCCCGACCGTTTCGACGTCATCATTGTGGGCGGCAGCTATGCCGGCATGTCCGCGGCCCTGCAACTGGTGCGGGCCCGGCGCAGCGTGCTGGTGATCGACAGCGGCACCCCGCGCAACCGTAACGCGGTGGTCGCCCATGGCTTTCTGGGCCGCGAAGGCATGGCCCCGGCCGAGATCGCCGCGCAGTCGCGTGGCGAATTGATGCGCTATCCCACCCTGGCCTGGCTCACCGGGCGCGCCATACGTGCCGAGGTCCTGGGCGGCGGCAAGCACTTCGACATCCATTGCGAAGGCGGCCAGCGCTTTTCAGCTCGCCGGCTGATTCTTGCCTACGGCGTCACCGATACGCTGCCCGCCATCGACGGTCTCGCCGAGCGCTGGGGCAGGAGCGTGCTGCACTGCCCGTATTGCCACGGCTATGAGCTGCAGGAAGGCCGCATCGGGGTCGTCGGCTGCTCCGATGACGGCGGGGCAGGGCAGGCGCTGCTGCTGTGCGACTGGGGCAATGTCACCCTGTTCTGCAGCGATGCCACGCGCATCGATCCGGCACAGAAGGCGCGGCTGGACGCGTGTGGCGTGGTCATCGAAACGACGCCTGTGCTGCGCGTGGATGGGGAGGCCACCGTCGTGCTTACCGATGGGCGCCGCGTCGTCACCGATGCGCTGTTCGTCGCCCCGGTGTCGCGCCTGTCCTGCGACTTGGCCCAGCAGTTGGGGTGTGAGTTGCAGGACGCCGGCTGCATCACCGCCGATTCGGCCAAGCAGACCACCGTGGAAGGTGTGTTCGCCTGCGGCGACGCAGCCCGCATGGCGGGCAACATCGCGCTGTCGGTCGGCGAGGGCGCGCTGGCGGGCGTGGCCGTGCATCATTCGCTGGTGGGTCTGCTGGACTGAGGGGCCATTGGCGCTACATTCGCGCAAGCGGCCCCTGCAATCGCGCATGTCCGGCCGACAAAAAAATGGAAGGGAACGTCCATGCAGGTCAAACGCATCATCGCCAACATCCGCACCGAAGACCCCACGCTCGCCGATCGGTTCTACCGGGACATCCTCGGTCTGGAGCTGGCGATGGACCATGGCTGGATCCGTACCTATGCCAGCCCGAGCCACATGACCGTGCAGGTCAGCGTTGCGCAGGAGGGCGGCTCGGACACCGACGTGCCCGACCTGTCCGTGGAGGTCGATGATCTGGAGGAAGCGCTGCGCAGGGTGAAGGCAGCGGGCATTCCACTGGTCTACGGGCCGACCCGCGAACCTTGGGGTGTGCGACGGTTCTACGTACGCGACCCGTTCGGGCGGTTGGTCAACATTCTGCAGCACGCGTAGCTCGTCATGGACGCGACGTATCCGACGTGCCTGGACACCGCCGATGACGCCACTGCCTGCGCCTTCTTCTGGACGGGCCTGGCGCTGGACATCCTGCACGTGGATGCCAGCAAGGAATGGGCATACGCCAGGATCGACGCGCGGGACGCGCCGACCATCGAGATCATCGAGATTGCCACGGCGCGTGACCGCAATGCGGCCATGGACGCGCTGCAGCTCGCTACGGGTGACGCGGATTGGCAAACCGCTGGACGCTGGCTTTTACGGGAGCTGCTGGTGCAGTTCCGGTCGGGTGGGCTTTCAGCGCACGAAACATCCCTCACTGCCATGCGGGTAGCAAGCACCGCCCGGCTCCCCGCAGAGGTCTACTACGCCTTCGACGGTCTCGATGACGAACGGGTGCTGGTGGCCAATGGCATCTTTGGCACCGCTGCGGGATTTGAAGTTGACCTTGTTGAGACACTTGAGCGGTACTCGTCCGCTGCCTGACAGATCTCGCATCTTTCAGGGCCGTTGGCATCCTGCACCCGAACCACGCCGATCCTCCACACGCTCTTCCTCAATGGATCAGGCAAGGCCATTCACGAACGCGAAGTGCTGGTTGGCGGGAAGCGCCCGATCTCAGATCAACGACCGCGGCGTCTGATCCCGATCCCATATCCAGAACGTGTCGCCGTAATCCGAATTCACGATCTGCGGGAACACCTCACCCTGTTTGAAGTAGCGGCGTGAGTCGATCTTCGCCGGGGTGTACCACCACCCACTCCTGGGGACAGCTTCGTCGGCGGGTACGCGTTCGGGGGCGGCTTCCGCCTGTGCGGTGACATCGGCAGCAAGTGCCCGGGCAAAGTCGGCCAGATCCTTGGGGTAAAAGGCCATGTTTCGGTAGCTGCTGTCGTCGATGCCCAGCGCCACCGTAGTGGCGGCGGCTTCCCAGGACCAATACCCGTAGAAGTCTACATCGCCCTCGCCGTGCTGGTTTACGTACGGCTCGCGACGACTGGCGTGGTACCACTCGTCCAGATACGTCGCCATCAGGGCAGGTCGCTGCTCAGGTTGTGCGGCGAACACCTTGAACAGCTTGCAATACGGAAGGTGGCGTGTAGCAGTGTCAGGTGGCGTCGGGCGCCCACTGACGTACGGAGCAACCAACCGCTCCAGTAGACCGTCGTAAGTTTCCAGATCGGCATTGGCGTAGTCCAAGACCTTCATGACCTGCGGCATCCGCGCGGCATGGCCGGTCAACAGACCGAAGCACACCAGACGTAGAGCAACGATCCAGTATTCCTCGGACACCAGTGACACGTGCGGGGTGATATCGCCGGAGGAGTTCTCCGCTGAAGCGTGATACGCGGCATGGAGCTTGCTGTACTCTTCAGCCCACTTCAGCGCGTGAGGCCACACTTCAGCCCACTGCTGCACAGAAGCGCCTGCTGAATACTGCAGACTCATCCAATCCAAGGCGCTCCAGAGCCTTCGTCGAGTGGATGTCATACGTCCCCCGGCACGCGCCTTCAGCATGTGCTTCGGAAGATCCGTTGTGACCATGGCAACGCCGCCAAGGTGCTCGTCAAACAATTGCGGATACGTGGCATAGCGTAGGTACGGCTCGCGCCGTCGATCAAAATCGGCCTCCGAGACTTTCCAGGCGAACCACTGTTGCCAATCAGGCATGGAGAGGGTCATGCAAGTTGTCACTCCAGAAGAATGCTATGGGCAGAATGAATGTCGCACGGAGCATGAAGACTGCAGCTACAGGCGCGCGACCGCCTGCTAGCTTCTCCGCTCACGCAACCGATTGCGGAAGAGACCGCGGCAGGGCAATCCACTCTCGCTTCATGTGCTGAAGACAGCGAGGATCAGGTCAGCGCTGCTGACGAAAGCGCCCAGGAGCGGCATCATGTTGGAGAACATCAAGGCAGCCCATCTGAGCTGCTATCTGGACCGACGATGGGTCCTGGAAGAATCTTCGCCTTCGCGGGCGCAGCCCGAAGATCTCTGACTATCTCCTCAAACGCTCGGCTGACTGCGATCTCATTGCGGTCACTGGCGATGAAGCGGTCGCACGAGGCAACATAGTCGAAGGCGAGCCCGTACCGTCCGCCAACATCCTTCATGGGTACGCCCCACGCTCGATTCGTGGACCGCTCCCAGAGCCAGCAGGCAACGCGGTTCAGGGGATCGCCGTCATGGGTATCCAGCAGAACCCAGTCGTCACGCAGCAGTACCACGTTCACCTGCGCCGGCATCCAGCGGGCGCTTGAGCCACGTGGCCCTCTCAGCAGCGCAGAAACATCTTGACGGCTGCTACTCCAATCCATCAGATCGATGTCGTAAAGGAATGCCTCGTCATGAGCATCCGTATGGGAGAACAGCAGGATGCTTCCATCGCGGACCCCGGACGGAGCGTGGGCCTGTACCGGGCCAACCCCTCGTGGCGCGGGCAGCTCGGTAACGCCCGCACCATCGAGTGCAAAAAACCTGTTCCATGCGTACGCGATGACACGATCACCCGCAGCCGCTGACCAGAACACGTCCCGTTCCGTGAACGACCTCCACCCTCTCTCGGAGGCCAGCAGCAGTTGTTTGCCTGCGATCATCTCGCCATCCCGGTTGTATCGGCTCCAGAAAAGGGCCTCCGGCAGGATGCGGCCGAATCGCGGCCGAACGGAAAACACCACAATCTCATCGCCGACCCAGGCACCCAGCACAGCGTCGGTCAACGGGGCGCCGTCGCAGCCTGGAGGTGGAGCGGCCAGCGTTGTCCATGTGCGTTTCTCTTCCGAGAAAAGCCGAAAGACAAAGCATCTGGTTTGTCGACACCAGGCCTTGGCAAGCGCATGCGTCTGGGCAGCATTGCGGCTGAAAGAGGAAAGATCGGGAGAAAAGTTGTAGCCCAGGTCGCCGTAAAGCACCAGCACCGGCTGGTGTGGCAATCCGACTACATCAAACATGCGGCCATCCGGGTCTGAAACCAGCAACCGATCCCGAACGGCTACTGCCGGCCCGTGAGATGGAAGACGGTCGTGACCGTGATCGTCAACGTGCGTGAGGCGAAGTGAGTGAATGCTCTCAACCAGGGGGCGCATGCTTCCTCTCGTTGTGTCGAAACAGATATACGCGGCTATCGACCGTCCGCTACGCCACTGCGCTTGGGCGGGTCGGTGGTGACCGTGGCAATGCCGCCAAGCAACGCCTCACACAATTGTAAATAGGTCACGTGGCGTAAACAGGGCTCGCGCCGCTGATCCAACTGTGCTTCGTGGAGCTTCCCGACATGGGACCTGGAGCAGCCGACCAACGGTCGGCTCTACCGGGATGCTGTGTAGCCGACCAACGGTCGGCTCTACCGGGACGTTGTGTAGCCGACCAACGGTCGGCTCTACCCCGGCCGGCGGACCAGGATGAATGGAGGCGCGTGAGACACGGTGCCGTCCCCGGTTGCCCGCTGTTTGTGATTCAACCCCCTTCGCTTTTGCACTACATTGGTGCAATGACCTCCGTACTAGCGCCTCCCGCCCTCGACGTCCTGGGAACCCCGGTTGCCTGGGCCGACGCCAGTGGCCGCGTGGTGGGCTGCAACCCGGCGTTCGCCCGCTGGCTGGGCGTCAGCGTGCGCCGCTTGATTGGCCAGCCGCTGGCCTCGCTGGAAGTGCAGGGCGAGGCGCTGGCGCACTTCCTGGCCCGTGACGAGCGCGACACCCTGCGCCTGCACCGCCTGGCCCTGGCCCTGCCGGGCGACGCCCCGCGTTTCGCCGAAGGCTGGCTGAGCCGGTGGGACGAAGGCGGGTGGCTGCTCGAAGCGCATCCGGTGGACGAGTTCCCCGGGCTGGACCCGACCCAGGCCCTGCCCAGCGCGCTCAGTGCGGCGCTCAAGGGCCTGGCCCACGAGCTGCGCAATCCACTGGCAGGGCTGAAGGGCGCGGCCCAACTGCTGGCCAAGCGCAATGCGCAGCGGGCCCCCGATGAGCGCGACCCGGACGAGCGCGAGCTGATCGAGTTGATCGGCTCGGAGATCGAGCGCCTCAACGGCCTGCTCGAACAACTGCTGTCGCCGGCCCCGGCCGCGCCGCACGCGCCGCTCAACATCCACGCCTCGCTGGAGCGCGTGCTGCGCCTGGCCGAAAGCGAAGGCGGCTGGGCGGTGCGGCTGCAGCGCGACTACGACCCCAGCATTCCCGAATTCGACGGCGACGCCGACCGCCTCACCCAGGCGGTGTGGAACCTGGTGCGCAACGCGATCCAGGCCGGTGCCGGCAGCGTGACCCTGCGCACCCGGGTAGAGCACGGCGTGCGCATCGGCGACCAGGTGCACCCGCTGGCCTTGCGCCTGGAGATCGCCGACGACGGCCGCGGCGTACCCGAGCAGTTGGCCGAGCACCTGTTCCTGCCGCTGGTCAGCGGCCGTGCCGAAGGTACCGGGCTGGGCCTGGCGCTGGCCCAGCAGGTGGCGCGCGAACACCGCGGCACGCTGACCTACCGTTCGCGACCGGGGCATACCGTCTTCACCGTGCTGCTGCCGATCGGCCACGGCACGCCCGCCGAGGAGACCGCCCATGGCGGATGACACCGACAGCACCGCCCAGCGCGTCTGGGTGGTCGATGATGACCGCGCGGTCCGCTTCGTGCTGTGTACCGCGCTGCGCGACGCCGGCTACCGCGTGGAGGGCTTCGACGGCGCCGCCTCGGCGCTGGCTATGCTCGACACCCAGCCGCCACCGGACCTGTTGTTCACCGACGTGCGCATGCCCGGCGACGATGGCCTGGTGTTGCTGGACAAGCTGAAGGCGGCGCACCCGCAGCTGCCGGTGATCGTGATGTCGGCCTATACCGACGTTGCCAGCACCGCCGGCGCCTTCCGTGGCGGTGCACAGGAATTCCTGTCCAAGCCGTTCGATCTCGACGATGCGGTGGCGCTGGCCCAGCGCGTGCTGCCCGAGCAGGACGCGCTGGTGGATGCACCGGCGCCCGCGGCCGTGGAACCCGCGCCGGACCAGCGCCCGCAGCTGGTGGGCGACACCCCGGCCATGCGCGCGCTGTTCCGCGCGATCGGGCGGCTGGCGCAGGCGCCGCTGTCGGTGCTGATCAACGGCGAAACCGGCACCGGCAAGGAGCTGGTGGCGCATGCGCTGCACCACGAGTCGCCGCGCGTGCAGGGGCCGTTCGTCGCGCTAAATACCGCGGCCATTCCCTCCGAACTGCTGGAGAGCGAACTGTTCGGCCACGAGGCCGGCGCGTTCACCGGTGCGCAACGGCGCCACGTGGGCCGCTTCGAGCAGGCCAACGGCGGCACCTTGTTCCTCGATGAGATCGGCGACATGCCGCTGCCGCTGCAGACGCGGCTGCTGCGTGTGCTGGCCGAGGGCGAGTTCTTCCGCGTGGGCGGGCGCGAGCTGATCCGGGTCGACGTGCGCGTGATCGCCGCGACCCACCAGGACCTGGAGTCGCTGGTGGCACAGGGACGCTTCCGCGCCGACCTGCTGCACCGGCTGGACGTGGTGCGGCTGCGCCTGCCGCCGCTGCGCGAGCGTCGCGACGACATCACCCAGTTGGCCGATACCTTCCTGGCCGCGGCGGTGCGCAAGCTGGATACGCCGCCCAAGCGGCTCACGGCGGCTGCGCTGCAGGCGCTGCGCGAACATGACTGGCCCGGCAACGTACGCGAGCTGGAGAACGTGTGCTGGCGCATGGCGGCCCTGGCCGCCTCGGACACCATCGGGGTGGCCGATGTGGACAGCGCGCTGCATCGCGGCGGTGGTCCGCGCACCCGCGCGGCGGGCGATCCGGGCCAGTGGGAAACCCTGCTGTCGGCCTGGGCGCGCCAACGCCTGGCCGAAGGCGCCGAGGGCCTGCACGCGCAGGTGCGCGACCGGGTGGACCAGGCACTGCTGGAAGCGGCGCTGCAGATCACCCACGGGCGCCGGGCCGAAGCGGCCGCGCGCCTGGGCATGGGCCGCAACACCCTGACCCGCAAACTCGGCGCCGGGCGCCGTCGGGGCGGATGAACCAGATGTCCACGGCATGTGTGCACGGCGTCCGTGCCGCTTTCATGGTGTGTGGACGAGCACGTCGTTAGTTTGCAACCAAGGAGTTTTCCATGCGCAGTTCTTCCATCGTCCTCGGTGCAGCGGTTGCCCTCGGCCTGGCCGCCTGCGGCAGCACGCCGCCACCGCGCCCCACCGCCCCGCCGGTGCCGCTGGTAAGCACGGCCAAAATGGCCGAAGCCAACCTGTCGTCGGCGTCGGCCAGCCTGGTCAGTGGGCGCCTGGCGTTGGTGCCCGACGCGCAGGGCGTGCACATCACCGGCGTCATCGGTGGCCTGCAGCCGTTGCAGACGGCAGCGTTCCACGTGCATGAGCGCGGCGATTGCAGCGCGGTGGATGCCAGCAGCGCGGGCGGACATTTCAACCCGGGCGCGCAGCCGCATGGCCGCAACAGCGCCGGCGCGCACCACGCCGGCGACATGGACAACCTGCGCGCCGATGCGCAGGGACGTGCCAACGTGGATGTGCGGCTGCCAGCGGTTACGCTTGGCGGCGGCGCAGCCACCGATATCGCAGGGCGTGCACTGGTGGTGCATGCCAACGCCGACGATTACCGCAGCCAGCCCGCCGGCAATGCCGGCGCCAGAATCGCCTGCGGCGTCATCCGGGTCACGCGCTGATCGCGCAGCCCGACGCCGCTTTTTCCATCGCTACCCGCAAGGAGTTCCACATGCGCCTGATCCACACCTCGCTGTTCGCCGCCATCGCCGCGCTCGGCCTGACCGCCTGCAACAAGCCGGCCGACACCACCCCGGAAGCGACCCCGGCTGCTGAAGCCACGGCCGCCCAGCCGACCGCCGAATCAACCCCCGACGCACCGCCGGCCATGACCAGCGAAGCGCACGCCAACCACGGCGCCGCCGCCGAACTGGCCCCCACCAAGGACAGCACCGTCAAGGGCAACGTCACCTTCAGCGTGGTGGACGGCAAGGTGCATGTGAAGGGCGAGGTCAGCGGCCTCAAGCCCAACACCGAGCACGGCTTCCACATCCACGAGAAGGGCGATTGCAGCGCACCGGACGGCGCCAGCGCCGGCGGTCACTTCAACCCGGGCAAGGAAGACCACGGCAGCGTGGCCGCCACCCCGCACCACGGCGGCGACATGCCCAACATCAAGGCCGACGCACAGGGCAACGCCGTGGTCGACGCGGATGTGTCCACCAACGTCAACATCGGCAAGGGCGATGATTTCGACATCATTGGTCGTGGCCTGATCGTCCACGCCGACGCGGACGACTACAAGACCCAGCCGACCGGCAACGCCGGTGCGCGCCTGGCCTGTGCGGTGATCAAGGCCGCGCCGTAACCGACGCGGTGCAGAACGAAAAACGCCGGCGATTGCCGGCGTTTTTTTTTGGAACGCGGGTAGAACCACGCCATGCGTGGCTGCCATGATCGCTATCGATGCCCGGAGGAGCCGGCCAGCGGCCGGCACTACCGTTAGCGGGTGAGCAGCTCGCGCGCGTCCTGGCCGGCTTCGCAATGCACGAACAACACCGGCAGGCCATGCGCTTCGAGCACGGCGGCCATCTGCCGCTGGCGCATCAGGAACTGGTCGTAGATGCCCTGCAGGCGCTCGCAATCGCCGGTGCCGTGGTTGTAGAACGCGCACCAGCCGGCGGGATCGAACAGGGCCATACGCACTTCGCCATCAGCGTATCGAAGCAGCGGCTCCGGTGCGGCATCCAGCCATTCTTCAACGTGCGGCGCCATCAGAGCGGTTTCGATCACCGGCCACAGGGCGGCCAGGCCCTGGTTGTCGTACTGCATCGACATCATCGCGGCGAGATCGTTCACCGTGAAGAAGCGTGCGTGCTCGATCTGCGCACCGAAGGCCGTCTGCGCCAGCAGCGCCGTGTCCGGCTGGGCCATGCCCTGGGCCAGCAGCACCTCTTCCAGCGCCTCGGCCACGGCCTGGGTCTGCGCCACTTCGGTGCCGGTCAGCAGGAACGGCACCACGCGCAGGCCACCGCCGGTCAGCGCGGCCTCGGCCTGGAAGGGCAGCGGCACATCACCATCGGCACCGGCACCGAAGGCCAGCATGCGCGGGCCCTGGCTGCGGCCGGGGGCGCGCATCTGCAGTTCTTCCAGGCGGCGGTGCACGGGCCAGCCCGGGCGCAGTACTTCGGCCGGATCGAAATGCGCGCCGGCGAACACGAAGTCCAGCCCGCTGACGCCGGGGACCAGCTTGGCCAGGTCGCGGCCGACGCGTTCGGCCAGTTCGCCAGCCTGTTCGGAGGACAGCGCGGCATGGCGCGGCGCGTCGCCGCCGGCCAGTTCCAATGCCAAGACGCCAAGGGCATTCATGCCGGGGTCGGGTTTGCTCATGGTTTCACGGTTGGCCCATCACAGGGCGGCAGCTACACTTGCCCCCATTATGCCTGCTCCCTCGTGCAGGCCATGTTGCAGACACCCCTCCCATGCCAGGTATCTCCATGCCCAACGCCCGTCCCGTCGCCATCCTCGGTGGCGTCCGCATCCCGTTCTGCCGCCAGAACACGGCCTATTCGGACGTCGGCAACCTCGGCATGTCGGTACGTACGCTGGGGGCGCTGGTCGAGCGCTTCGGCCTGCACGGCCAGCAGCTCGGCGAAGTGGCGATGGGCGCGGTGATCAAGCATTCCAGCGACTGGAACCTGGGCCGCGAAGCCACGCTGTCCTCCGGCCTGTCCCCGCTCACGCCCGGCATCACCATGCAGCGCGCCTGCGGCACCTCGCTGGACACCATCATTGCGGTGGCCAACAAGATCGCGCTGGGCCAGATCGACTCGGGCATCGGCGGCGGCTCGGACACCACCTCCGACGTGCCGATCGTGTACGGCAAGAAGCTGCGCGCGCGCCTGCTGGCGGCCAACCGCGCCAAGAGCACCGGCGACAAGCTCAAGGCGCTGACCCGCGGCTTCAAGCTCAGCGAGCTCAAGCCCGAATTCCCCGGGGTGGCCGAGCCGCGTACCGGCAAGAGCATGGGCGACCATTGCGAGGACATGGCCAAGGAATGGAACATCTCGCGCGACTCGCAGGACGAATGGGCGGTGTCGTCGCACAAGAAGCTGGCTGCCGCCTATGAGCGCGGGTTCTTCAACGACCTGATCGCCCCGTTCCGCGGCGTCGAGCGCGACAACATCCTGCGCGCCGATACCTCGCTGGAAAAGCTGGCCACGCTCAAGCCGGCCTTCGACAAGGTGTCCGGTCGCGGCACGCTGACCGCCGCCAACTCGACCCCACTTACCGACGGCGCCTCGGCGGTGCTGCTGGCCAGCGAGGAATGGGCGCGTGCGCACGGCCACGAACCGCTGGCCTACCTGCGCGATTCGCAGGTGGCCGCGGTGGATTTCGTGCACGGCGAAGGCCTGCTGATGGCGCCCACCATTGCGGTGCCGGAAATGCTCAAGCGCAACGGCCTGACCCTGCAGGATTTCGACATCTACGAAATCCATGAAGCGTTCGCCGCGCAGGTGCTGTGCACGCTGCGCGCGTGGGAAAGTGAAGACTACTGCCGCAACCGCCTGGGCCTGGACGCGCCGCTGGGCCGGATCGACCCGGCCAAGATCAACCCGCTGGGTTCCTCGCTGGCCACCGGCCACCCGTTCGCCGCCACCGGCGCACGCGTGATCGCCACGGCGGCCAAGCAGCTGGCCGAACGCGGCGGTGGCCGCGCGCTGGTCTCGATCTGCACCGCTGGCGGCATGGGCGTGGTGGCGATCGTCGAACGCTGATCCGCGCCGAAACGAATACGAGAAAGGCCGCCCAAGGGCGGCCTTTTTCATGGGGGGTAGAGCCACCCCATGGGTGGCTGCACAACCACCGAAGCCCGGTAGTGCCGGCCGCTGGCCGGCTCTTCATAAACCTTGGACGGGTGTGCGTGGAGCCGGCCAGCGGCCGGCACTACCTGTATGCGTGGATCCGGCGTGCGCGATCAGGGCAACCGCGGGTTGCCGAATGCGTGGATCCGGCGTGCGCGATCAGGGCAACCGCGGGTTGCCGTATGCGTGGATCCGGCGTGCGCGATCGGTGCAACCGCGGGTTGCCGAATGCGTGGATCCGGCGTGCGCGATCGGTGCAACCGCGGGTTGCCGAATGCGTGGATCCGGCGTGCGCGATCAGGGCAAGCGCGGGTTGCCGAATGCGTGGATCCGGCGTACGCGATCAGGGCAACCGCGGGTTGCCGAATTCGTCACGGTCATCGCGCACGACCGGATCCACCGGATCAATGCGATCGACCGACTGCAACGGCTGCACCGGCAGCGGCTGCGACATCAGCGACTGTTCTTCCACCGTGGCGCGCTCGGGAACCACCGGGCCCAGCGGCGTGACCACCGCGTCGGCGCGCGCCAGTGCAATGCTGTCGTCGCCGCGCTGCTGGCGCAGCGCATTGGCGAAGCACTGTGCGGCCAAGGCCGGCTCGCCACGTTCCACGAACAATTGGCCCAACGCTTCCCACGCGGCCGGACCGGCACCGGCGGCAATCGCGCGGTGCAGGTAGTCCTCGGCCTGGCTGTGCTGGCGCTGGCGGGTCGCGATACGGCCCAGCGCCAGCAGCAATGCCGGGCTGGCCGGCTGGTTGACCAGCCAACGCTGCAGGTTGGCCTGGCGCGTGGCCAGCTTGTCCACCGGCATCTGGCCGTACAACTGCACCAGCGATTCGTCCCAGCGCGTGTCCAGCGCCTGCTCGATGTTGAGCAGGGCCGGTTCGTCCCAGTCCAGCGCCACGGCACGCAGCGCATACGCCGACACCACGTCCGGATCGCTGCGCAGCGCCTTCGGGGTGGCTTCCCATTGCGCGGCCAGCGCATTGACGTCGCCCGCTTCCAGCAGCGACTGCGCCGCCAGGCGGGTTTCCAGCTCGGCCACGGCCTCGTCGGGCAGGACCTTCTGTTTGCGCAGCGCGCCCAGCTGGCCGTACGCCTCATGCGCGCGCTCGGCGCGGGCCAGCGCTTCGGTGCGCAGCCACAGGCCGCGCGGCGGCAGTGGTTGAATGGTGGCGGTGTCCAGCAGGTTGATCGCATCCACCGGGCGCTCCTGCACCAGCAGGCGTTCGGCCTGCAGCAGGGCGTGCAGGGTGGCGTCTTCACCGGCCAGGCGCTGCAGGTACTGGTTCACGGCCGCCTGGTCATCGCGCGCCTGTGCGCTGCGGACCGCGGTGACCATTGCAACGGCGGTCACTTCCTTGTCTTCGGCCGCGCTTTCCAGCAGCTTTTCAGCCCGCTGCCACTGGCCCTGTTCGTGCGCCTGGATGCCGTCGATCAGGCGGGCGCGGCCCTGCTTGCGGCGGTAGCGGCCCCACGCACGGAACGGCGAGGCCAGCAGGCTCCACAGCAGCCACAGCACCAGCAGGCCCACCAGCACCATCAAGGCCACCTGCGGCACCGTGGAGCGGTAGTCGTTGCCGCCGTAGCGGTAGATCACTTCGCCGAACTGGCGCAGTTGTTCGGTGCCCAGGAATTGCGAGGCGATCACGCCAAGGGCTACCGCCAACAACAGCACCACCAGGGATTGGAAGGGTTTCATCGGTCATCTCCATCGCGCATCGCGCGCAGTTGCTGCAAGGTGCTGCCCAGTTCGGGTACCGCAGGATGCAGCACGCGCGTACGCAGTTGCTGCAGTTCAGCACGACGCTCGCGCAGGGCGGGTGAATCCGGCCACAGTCGCGGCAGCCACGCCGCCACGCGGTCCACGGCGCGGGTGAAGCCCTCCTGGTCGCCGCGCTCCACCGCTGCGCGCGCCAGGGTCAGTTCCAGCTGCAGGGAATCCCAGCCGGCCACGCGTTCGGCGTCGGTCAACGGGCCCTGCGTGCGGGTGGGGGTGATGGTCACGAACGGCGCCAACACCTGATGCCACCACGGCGTGCCGGCGGCTGCACCGGCACCGGCATCCACCTGTTCGGGGACCTGTTCCAACGCCGTGGCGAACGCGGCCAGCTGCGCGCCGGTGGTGGCACGCACGCCCGGACCCAGCGCGTCCACCGCATTGCGTTCCTGCATCAATGCCTGGCGCAGGTTGAGATAGTCGTTGCCCTGCACATCGGCCAGGGTGGTGGCGGCCAGCGCATACAGCCGCTTGGCACCGTCCACGTCGTCGGCGTAGGCCAGGCGCTGTGCGGCCTGGCCCAGCAGCAGTTCGGTCTCTTCCAGCTGCAGCGCCTGCGCGCCATGGCGGGTGCTGTCGGCCAGCTTGGCCAGGTTGTCTTCCAGCAGCGCGTTGCGCTGGCTCAGGCCCAGCATTTCATCGCGCAGCACGCGGTTGGTGGCGGCCGCGTCCTGCACCCGTTGCGAGGTCGAACGCTGGTCGCGGCGCAGCGCTTCCACGCTGTCCACCAGGCCCTGCAGCTGCAGCCCGGCATCGGCCTGCGCCTGGGCGGCGCGGGCCTGTTCGGCCTGCCAGCGGGTCCAGCCCCAGGCCACGCCCACGCCAATCACCAGCACGACCGCGAGCGGCACGATCCAGCGCAGGGAACGGGGGTCAGGCGGTGGCGAAACGTCGTCAGTCATGCGGGCATCCTTGTCGCGCGCGCCGGGGTGTCCACAAGCTGGCGTGCGACGTGGTGCACAGCATCACCCGGCGTGCGCGCGGCCCGCAAGGCCGGGAGCGTCGCCTGTTCAGGTAGATGCGGAAGTGATGATCGCCGCGTGTGCGGCCTGCACCAGCTGGCGTGGTAGGGGGCCTTCGGCGACGCGGACGTGGGCGAAGCCGGCCGCGTGGGCCTGATCCGCAAGCCGCGCGCTGGCGGCCACCACAAGCGAGGCACGCAGGCGTGGCAGCAGGTCCGGCGGCGCCTTGGCCAGCAGCAGGTCCAGCGCCTCGCCACTGCTGAGTGCCACCACCCACGGCGCGGCACGGCGGCGCAGCCGCTGCAGGGCGCGCGGCGGCAAGGGCAGCGGCACCCGCTGGTAGACGTCGGCACGGTGCAGCGTGGCGCCGCGCGCGACCAGGGTGGCGGCGATGATGCCGCGGCCACCGGGGGCGGTGACCAGGCCCGCGTCGAGCCCGTCCAGAGTGGCCAGTTCAGGCAAGGCCAGCAGGCCTTCGCTGTCCATCCGCGCCGGTGCCAGCACCGGGCCGGCGGTATGGGCGCGCAGTGCCGCCGCGGTCCCGGCGCCGACCGCCAGCCAGATACCGGCACGCGCCGCGTCCAAGGGCAGCAGGCGCGCGGCGGCGTGCACCGCCGCCGGGCTGCTGAATACCACCCGCTGGGCGGCCAGCGCGCGCGCCAACCGGGCGCGGCTGGCGTCGTCGTTGCGCACCTGCAGCGCCCACGGCGACAGCGCCACCACCGTGGCGCCCACGGCCTGCGCAGCCCGCCGCAACGGCGCATGCTGGCCGCGCGGGCGCAGTGAAATCAGGGTCCATTCCGGCACATGTGCATCGCTCTTCATTGCGGGCATTATGCGAGCCCTTTGCCGTCACGTTGTCGTATCGATGTCCAATCCTGAATCCCTGACCGCGCACCTGGCCGAACTGCAGCATGTGCTGGACCGGATGCCCCCGGTGGCGGCCATGCAGATCCGCGTGGTGTCCTACCGCGACGGCATGCTCGACCTGGGCGCGCCGCTGGCGGCCAACGTCAACGACAAGGGCAATGCATTCGGTGGCAGCCTGGCGTCGGCGCTGACCCTGTCCGGGTGGGCGCTGGTGACCCTGCGCCTGCGCCTGGCCGGGTTCGATGCCGACGTTTACGTGGCCGACAGCCACGTGCGGTACCTGGCTCCGGTCTACGAGGACCTGCACGCCCAGGCCCAGGCCGCCGACCCGGCCGACTGGGACGGCTTCCTGGCCACCTTCGCCCAGCGCGGCAAGGCCCGGATCGGGCTGGTGGCCCGCCAGCCCGGCACCGCGGGCAAGCCGGCCGCTGAACTGACCGGGCGTTTCGTGGCCTTCGCAAGGCGGTAGGATGGGCGCCTTGCCGATTGGGGAATTCGCATGCGCCGTTTGTTTCAGATCCTGCTGCTGACCGTGTTCGCGCTGACCAGCGTGAGCGCGCTGGCCGCCGAGCCGAAAACCACCAAGAAACAGCGCAAGGAGCTGGAAGAGACCCAGGTCAAGTACGACTCCACGATGCGCTGGGGTACCGTCGAGGACGCCCTGCCGTACCTGGACCCGGAATACGCCAAGGTGCACCCGCTGACCGACCTGGAGCTGCGCCGCTTCGAGCAGGTGAAGATTTCCAGCTATCGGGCCGGCGACAACGTGCCGCTGCCCGATGGCCGGGTGGGGCGCAACGCCGAGGTGCGGGTGATCAACAACAACACCCAGGCCGAGCGCACCATGCGCGTGAAGGAAATCTGGCGCTGGGACGCCGAGGGCAAGCGCTGGCTCCAGGCCAACGGCCTGCCGGACCTCTGGCAGGAGCTCTGAGCCTCGTAGAGCCGGGCTCTGCCCGGCTGAAGCCATGATCGCCGAACGCTGAGTCCCGCCCAGGCGGGGGCTGGACGCCGATTCGCCCGCATGTGCGACAATCGGCGCCCGATTATCGACCCGTGATCTTAGTGAATTACGAAGAGCTGCTGGCCTTTGCCGGCCGAAACCCGATGTTGTCGATGGCCCTGGTCGGGCTGACCGTGGCCATCATCGTCACCGAAGTACGCCGCCTGTTCCGGGGCTTCAAGTCGCTCAAGCCGGCCGAACTGACCCACCTGATGAATGCCGGTGGCGCGATCGTGGTCGATCTGTCCTCCAGCAGCGATTTCGAGAAGGGCCATATCGCCGGCAGCCGCAATGTGCAGCCCAGCGCGTTCGGCCCGGAGCACAAGCTGGTGGCCAACGCCAAGCAGAGCCCGGTGGTGCTGCTGTGCCGCACCGGCAACGCCTCGGAAACCGCCGCCAAGGCGCTGAAGAAGGCCGGTTTCGAGCAGGTCAACGTGCTCGACGGCGGCATTCCGGCCTGGCAGCAGGCCGAGTTGCCGCTGGTCAAGGGCCGCAACTGATTTCCGCGCGATTGCGCTGCATGCCTTGTGCGCGGCGCCACACGCCCGCATAGCAGGGCATGTAACAATCCATTCTTATTGCATTCATTCTTGGAGCTACAGGAAATGTCCGAAGAGACCACCAACGGCGCCGTCGCGCCGGCCGACGCCGCCACCGGCCCCGCGTTCACCGTCGAGAAGATCTACGTCAAGGACGTTTCGTTCGAGTCGCCCAATGCGCCGGCCGTGTTCAACGAAGCCGTGCAGCCGGAACTGCAGCTCAACCTCAACCAGCGCGTGCAGCGCCTGGGCGAGAACGCCTTTGAAGTCGTGCTGGCCGTCACCCTGACCTGCAAGGCCGGCGACAAGACCGCCTATGTGGCCGAAGTGCAGCAGGCCGGCGTGTTCGGCCTGGTCGGCCTGGACCCGCAGTCGATCGACGTGCTGCTCGGCACCCAGTGCCCGAACATCCTGTTCCCGTACGTGCGTTCGCTGGTGAGCGAGCTGATCCAGGCCGGCGGCTTCCCGCCGTTCTTCCTGCAGCCGATCAACTTCGAAGGCCTGTACGCCGACACCCTGCGTCAGCGCCAGGAGCAGGGTGAAACCTCGCTGGCCGACTCCGAGCCGGCCGGCAACGCCTGATCGGCGCTGCTGTCGTTGCGATGAGCACCCACGCAGAAAAAATCGCGGTTCTCGGCGCCGGCTCCTGGGGCACGGCGCTGGCCAGTCTGCTTGCCCGGCACGGTCATTCGACCGTGCTGTGGGGGCGTGATGCGGCCATGGTCGAGGCCATCGACCAGCGCCACGAGAACACCCGCTACCTGCCCGGGATTCCGCTGCCGGCGGCGTTGCGTGCCACTACCGACCTGGCCGCTGCCGTCAGCGACGCCACCTGGATCCTGGTGGTGGTGCCGTCGCACGCCTTCGGTGAAACCGTGCGCGCGCTGGCGCCGCTGCGTCCGGCCAATGCCGGCGTGGCCTGGGCAACCAAGGGCTTCGAGCCCGGGTCGGGCCGTTTCCTGCACGAAGTAGCGCGCGAGGTCCTCGGGCCGGACGTGCCGCTGGCGGTGGTGACCGGTCCGTCGTTCGCCAAGGAAGTCACCGAGGGCCTGCCCACCGCGATCACCGTACACGGTGACGCGCCGGCATTCGCCCAGCAGGTGGCCGACGCGATGCACGGCCCGGCGTTCCGCGCCTACACCGGTGACGACATGGTCGGCGCCGAACTGGGCGGGGCCATGAAGAACGTGCTGGCCGTGGCCACCGGCGTGGCCGATGGCATGCAGCTGGGCCTGAACGCCCGTGCCGGCCTGATCACCCGCGGCCTCAACGAGATGCTGCGGCTGGCCGCGGCGATCGGGGCCAAGCCGGAAACCCTGATGGGCCTGGCTGGCCTGGGCGACCTGGTGCTCACCTGCACCGGCGATCTGTCGCGCAACCGTCGTCTCGGCCTGGCGCTGGGACGCGGCCAGACCCTGCAGGACGCCGTGCGTGAAATCGGCCAGGTGGTGGAGTCGGTGCAGACCGCCGACGAAGTCATGCGCCAGGCCCGCCGCCACGGCATCGACCTGCCGATCTCCGATCGGGTGCGCGCGGTGCTGCACGGCGAGCAGACCCCGGAAGAAGGCTTGCGTGCGCTGCTGGCGCGCGAACAGAAGCCGGAATATCCGGACACGCTGTTCAAGTGATCCACGAAAACCCCGGCAAACGCCGGGGTTTTTTGTAGGCACCGACGCCCGGACACACCGCCCCCGGAAACGAAAAAACCCGGCACATGGCCGGGTTTTTTCGTGGCGTACCGACGAGGGTGTCGCCATGCCAACCGCAAAGAACGCGGCGGCCCTGCAGGTAGAGCCGACCATTGGTCGGCTGCTGTCCGCGCAAAAAATGCGACGGCCCAACACAGGTAGAGCCGACCGTTGGTCGGCTGCCGTGAAAGTGAAGCCCGACCTAAGCCGGGCTTCATGGCGCAGGGGAGAGAGACCGCGCCATCCAACAACGTACCGCGGTGAAACTGTATTACCAGGTGAAGCGCGGACCGACGAACCATTCCTTGTCGCCGCCCTTGGCCAGCTTCACTTCGCCAGCCAGGCCCCAGTTCTGGTTGAGCTTGGCCTGGGCGCCGACGCGGCCGTAGAACTCGCCGTCCGGGTTGATACCGTGCTTCTTGCCGAAGTCTTCGTAGCCGGCCAGCGCGTAGCCTTCGAAGTTCGGGGTGAACGCGGTGCGCACGCCCACTTCGGTGGCATAGCCGTTGAAGTCCAGGCCGTGCTTGATGTCCAGCTTCTGGTAGGCAACGCGCGCCACCAGGTCGGTGGTCGGGGCGATGCCGTAGTTGTAGCCCACGCCGACGCGCCACTGGTCAACGTCGTTGCTGCCACGCTTGGTTTCCTGCGAGTTGTAATCGCCGAAGACGTGGAAGTTCGGCGCCACGGCGACCGAGCCCTTCGCGGCCCAACCGTCAGCGTCGCCACCCTTGGCATCGGTGTTCACGTAGCCGCCTTCAACATAGTTGTACGACAGGCCATCGGTTGCAGACGCAGCGAACGGCAGAGCAGCGAGCAGACCCAGGGCAAGCAAGGAAGACTTCATCATCGGGACACCTTTAATTATTTTTGGTTTTGCCGAACCGCCCCCCTTGGGAGGGGGAGAGAAGGGGCGGTCGACAGGTGTTAATTATTCATTTGTCGTCCCAATCGCTCCTGAATATTGAACTGACCGGTACATGAATGAGGCGCCCGTTCAGGGAACTTGAGTGGTAGGCCGATTAGCCATGTCCCCGTAGTTGGTGTCGATTGCATGAACTATGGGCGCAGCAGCCTGCACGAACTATGGGCGCAGGCCTGTCACCCCTTCTAGGACAGTGCCGTGCCTTAACGGCAACGTAACATCGGCTTCGCAGCCAGCCTAAGACGCATTTTTAAGAAACCGCTGATATATCCCAGAGAGACAGGTGGGGAGGATGGAGCCATCCGGTCAGACCGGAACCAAGGCCCCTCCACTCTCACGCGCAGTTTGCCGCGCAGCTCCTGGGATACTCCATGAACTTTGTATACAAGTTGATCTTCAACATTTCGACGGGCACATGGGCAGTCGCCCACGAGCTCGCTGTTTCGCGCGGCAAGAAGAGCCGCACCCGGTTGGCGAAGGCCATGGCGATTGCACTGGCGCTGCCGGCAGGTGCAGCGATGGCGGCTGACTCGCCCGAAGTGATGCAGTGTGTCGCGGGACAAACAATGTCTCAGGACGGGCTGCGCTGTGAGGATACGGCTAATGCTGCTGGTGTCGTTGCACCACGCGCTGGCACCGGGGCCGTATTCTTAGGTGGGACCGCAAATGGCGAAAATGCTGTAGCCATTGGAACAGGGTCAACGGCGAGCTACAAGGAATCAGCAGCGCTCGGCTATAGGGCTCTCGCGCAACAAGAGGGCGCGGTCGCTGTGGGCCCACAGTCGGCTGCGTACGCTGTTGATGGAACAGCCGTTGGCTCATTCGCCACTGTTGCCAGTGGTGCAGTGGGAGGCGTCGCGCTCGGGACCCGTTCGACGTCTTCTGCCAATGGAGCGGCCGCGATCGGCGAAAGATCGATCGCCAACGCGGCAGACGCCACGGCGCTCGGCAAGAACGCACAGGCCAGTGGTGCTAGGGCTGTAGCGTTGGGTGCAGCTTCCATTGCTGGCGCGGCGGACACGGTTTCTGTCGGCAATACAACGCTGAAGCGCGTCATTGTCAACGTTGCGCCCGGCAAGGCTGCGACTCACGCGGCTACGATTGGCCAGTTGTCGCCGCTTATCGCTGGTTTGGGCGGTGGCGCTGCCATCGACCCGACGACCGGCGCGGTTACCGGTCCGACCTACAAGGTGGATGGCAAGGATCAGAACCTCGGCGAAGCCCTCGCCGGGCTGGGCAATAACGCCCAGGCGCTGAAGGACAAGCTGACCAGCAGCGGGCTGCTCGCCGAAGATGGCAAGGCCATCGCACCAGTGACCTACGACCGGGATGTCAAAGGTGAAACCAACTTTGGTTCGGTCACCATGGGCAACGGTACTGGTCCGGTCAAGCTGAAGAACGTCGCCGTTGGCACCGCCAACACGGACGCGGTCAACGTCGGCCAGCTCAACACGGCCCTTACGAAAGCTGCTCAGGATGATGTTCATACGTTCTTGCAGTTCGGCGCGACCGGTGCCAGTTCCAGCGGAAACGCAGTCGCAGGCGGCGCCGGGGCGGTAGCAGTTGGCCGGGGCGCGAACGCAGCCAAGTACAGCGTTGCGGTCGGTGGCAACACGAAAGCAACCGGCGACTCTTCCACAGCCATTGGCATTGAAGCCTCTGCCGTAGGCGCCAAGGCCTCTGCACTTGGCTGGAAGGCAAACGCTGCTGGCGAACGCGCCACAGCCGTCGGCTTTGGCGCGACAGCAGAAGGTGCCGCCAGCGTCGCGCTGGGCGGTGGCATCAGCGAAACCCCGGAGGGCGTAGTCATCGCATCTGGCGCGTTGTCGTCGGGCGACAACTCTGTTGCCATCGGCGTCCGTAGCAAAGCGACCGCCAAAGACGCCGTCGCGCTCGGCTCGGACTCGGTGGCCGGGTCGGTCAACTCCTTCTCGATCGGTAACGATACCTTGAAGCGCACCATCATCAACGTGGCCGCCGGCAAGGCTGCAACCGATGCGGTCAATGTCAGCCAGCTGTCGCCGCTGGTGGCCGGCCTGGGCGGTGGCGCAGCCATTGATCCCAACACGGGCGCGGTCACCGGGCCGACCTACAAGGTTGACGGCAAGGAACAGAAAAATCTGGGCGATGCGCTGACCAGCCTTGACGCAGGCACCAGCGCACTGAAGGAAACGCTTGCAAGCAGTGGTCTGGTGGCAGCCGACGGCAAGGCACTGGCCGCTGTCAGCTACGATCGCGATATCAAGGGCGTGACCAACTACGGCTCGGTGACGCTGGGCAACGGCAAGGGTGCCGTTTCGCTCAAAAACGTAGCGGCGGGCACGGATGATACCGACGCCGTCAACATGACCCAGCTCAAGAACGCCATGGCCAACGCAACGCCGGCCGAAAGCACCTTCCTGGCCGGTAAGGGCGGTGGCACGGCAGCCAAGGCGACCGGCTTCAACTCGGTGGCCTTGGGCATCAACTCGGTGGCCGACCAGGCCAACACCGTGTCGGTGGGCTCGGCGTCGGGGAAGCGTCGCATCACGAACCTGGCGTCGGCCCAGGAAGAAAGCGATGCCGCAACCTATGGCCAGGTTACGGCACTGGTGGGTAACGCCAGTTCGAGCGCCCAGCGTGCACTGAAGGACGTCAACACGCGCCTGTCGGCACTGAGCGAGCAGACGGGCCGTGTCGGTTTGGATAGCCCGTTCCTGAAGATCGATGCTCCGGAAGGCTCCGAAGCGGCTGTCGTCGATCTGAACAACTCCGCTGTGGCCATCGGTGCATCGACCAGCGCCATCGGCAGTATTGCCACGGCGATTGGTGGCGCCTCCTACGCGAAGGGTTCGCAGGCTGCGGCGATTGGTGGTGGCGCCTACGCCGAAGGTCAGGGCGCTCTGGCGATGGGCTCCGCACGGGCCGAAGCCGACAATTCCACGGCGTTGGGTAACGGTGCGCGTGCCACCGGTGCCTACACGCTGGCCATTGGCGCCAACGCGCGCTCAGCGGGCATGAATGGCGTTGCCCTGGGTAACAGCACCCGCGCGAACGCTGATAATGCAGTGGCCATCGGCACCTTGGCCAACATCGATGCCACGGCCACCAACTCCATGGCCTTTGGCCGTAACGCCAGCGTGGGCGCTGGCGCGACCAATGCGATGTCGCTGGGCAGCAACACGACCAATACCCGTGCCAACACGGTGTCGGTCGGCAGCCTCAAGAACGAACGGCAGATCACGAATGTGGCGGCCGGTACCGCTGACACCGACGCCGTCAATTTCAGCCAGCTGAAGAGCTTCGTCGGTTCCAATGGTGGTGGTCCGCTGACGGTGTCGTACGCCGATGAAACGAAAGCCTCGCTCGCCTTGGCCGGCGAAAACGGCACGACGATCAGCAACGTGAAGGCTGGCGCCGTCTCGGCCACCAGTACCGAAGCGATCAACGGCGCACAGCTGCAGGGCACGGCCTCCTCGGTTGCCTCCGCGCTGGGCGGCGGCTCGACGGTCAAGGCCGACGGCACCCTCGCGGCGCCGAGCTATACCGTGGGCGGTAACAAGCATGGTTCCGTCGGCAGCGCTCTGGGTGCTGTGGATACCTCGCTGACCGATCTGGACGGCCGTACCAATGACCTGGCCAGCCAGATCAAGGGCAGCGGCCTGGTGGACGACAAGGGCAACGCCTTGGCGGCCGTGACCTACGACAAGAAGGCGGATGGTTCGGCTGACCGGGCTTCGGTGACGCTCGGCACGCCGGGCACCGCCGTAAAGCTCTCGAACGTGGCCGCCGGCAAGGTGACCGCTGCCAGCACCGACGCCATCAACGGCGCTCAGCTGCAGGGCACGGCTGCTTCCGTGGCAGCGGCCCTGGGTGGCGGCTCCACGGTCAAGGCCGACGGCACCCTCGTGGCGCCGAGCTACACCGTGGGTGGCAACAAGCATGGCTCCGTCGGCAGCGCTCTGGGTGCCGTGGATACGTCGCTGACGGACCTGGATGGCCGCACCAACGAACTGGCCAGCCAGATCAAGGACACCGGTCTGGTAGACGACAAGGGCAACGCACTGGCAGCGGTCACTTATGACCAGAAAGCAGACGGTTCGGCTGACCGTGCGTCGGTGACCCTTGGCACGCCGGGCACTGCGGTGAAGCTGTCGAACGTGGCCGCCGGCAAGGTAACCGCCGCCAGCACCGACGCCATCAATGGTGCGCAGCTGCAGGGCACGGCCGCGTCGGTTGCGGCCGCACTTGGCGGCGGCTCGACGGTCAAGGCCGACGGCACCCTTTCGGCGCCGAGCTACAGCGTGGCTGGTAAGCCGCATGCCTCCATCGGCGGCGCGCTGGGCGCTCTGGACACGTCGGTCACGGCGCTGGATGGCCGGACCAATGGTCTCGCCGAGCAGCTTGCCGACAGTGGCTTGGTGGATGACAAGGGCAACGCCATCGCGGCAGTGACCTATGACCAGAAGAAGGACGGCTCGGCGGACTACGCGTCGGTGACGCTGGGCAATGCGGACACTGCTGTGAAGCTCTCGAACGTGGCCGCCGGCAAGGTGACCGCCGCGAGCACGGACGCCATTAACGGTGCACAGCTGCAGGGGACGGCCACTTCCGTGGCGGCGGCTCTGGGCGGCGGCGCGGTGATGAAGGCTGACGGCACGCTGACTGCGCCGAGCTATACCGTGGGAAGCGGCAAGTACGGCGACGTCGGCGGCGCTTTCGGTGCGGTGAACAGCTCGCTGACCGATCTGGATGGCCGTGCCAAGTCCATGGCGGAGCAGCTCGCAGGTATGGGCGTGGTGGGCGAAGATGGCAAGAGCCTGGCTGCCGTAACCTATGACCAGAAGAAGGATGGTTCGGCTGACTATGCATCCGTGACCCTGGGCTCGAAGGATGCTGCGGTGAAGCTGTCGAACGTGGCCGCTGGTTCGGTAGCCGCCGGTAGCACCGAGGCCATCAACGGCGCTCAGCTGCAGGCCAATGCGGCGTCTGTTGCCGCATCGCTGGGTGGTGGTAGCCAGGTCAAGCCGGACGGCACCCTCTCGGCTCCGAGCTACACCATCGGTGGCAACAAGCATGCCAGCGTGGGCGGCGCCCTCGGCGCGGTCGATACATCGCTGACCGATCTGAAGAAAGTCACCAATGACCTGTCCTTCAAGTTCGAAGATGCAGGCCTGGTCGGTGAGGACGGCAATGCGCTGGCTGCCGTCACTTATGACCAGAAGAAGGACGGCACGGTCGACCACACGTCGGTCACCCTAGGTGACGCGGGCACAGCAGTGAAGCTGAAGAACGTCGCTGCAGGTGCAGTGAATGCCGGCAGCAGCGAGGCCATCAATGGTGCGCAGCTGCAGGGCACCGCCGCTTCGGTGGCAGCAGCCCTGGGCGGTGGTTCCACCGTGAAGGCCGACGGCAGCATTGCGGCACCGAGCTACACCGTGGGTACCACCAAGCACGGCGACGTGGGCAGTGCTTTCGGCGCCGTCAACACCTCGCTGTCTGACCTGGATGGCCGCGCCAAGCAGCTGGACGAAAAGTTGTCCGGCACGGGCCTGGTGGACGACAAGGGCAATGCGTTGGCCGCTGTTGTCTACGGCCAGAACAAGGACGGTTCGACCAACTATGGTTCGGTGACGCTGGGCAAGATCGCTGGCAGTGAACCGGTCCGCCTGAAGAACCTCGCCGCTGGCGTGGACAGCAGCGACGCGGTCAATGTCAGCCAGCTGACCGCTGCAACCGCAAATCCGTGGTTCAGTGGCAAGGGCGGCGGCACGGCGGCCAAGGTAAGTGCGTTCGGTTCGGTTGCCATCGGCATCAACTCGGTCGCCGACCAGAACAACACGGTGTCCGTTGGCAGTAGTGACCAGAAACGTCGCATCACCAATGTTGCCGACGGTGAGGGCAACTACGACGCGGTCAACTACCGCCAGCTGGTGTCGATGGTGTCCGGCCAGAACACGCGGACCCAGAGCGCGCTCAAGGATGTGGACAGCCGTTTCGCCGCGTTGGATGCACGCGGCGTCGTGGACGATTCATTCATCAAGATCGACGCCCCGGAAGGCTCCGAAGCGGCTGTAGTTGATCTGAACAACTCCGCTGTGGCCATTGGTGCATCGAGCAGCGCCATCGGCAGTATTGCCACGGCGATTGGTGGCGCCTCCTACGCGAAGGGTTCGCAGGCTGCGGCGATTGGCGGTGGCGCCTACGCCGAAGGTCAGGGCGCTCTCGCGATGGGCTCCGCCCGGGCCGAGGCCGACAATTCCACGGCGCTGGGCAACGGTGCGCGTGCCACGGGTGCCTACACGCTCTCGGTCGGCGCCAATGCGCGTTCGGCGGGCCTGAATGCCGTTGCATTGGGTAACAACACCCGAGCAAACGCCGACAACGCAGTGGCCATCGGCAACCTGGCCAACATCGATGCCACCGCTACCAACTCCATGGCCTTTGGCCGCAACGCCAGCGTGGGTGCTGGTGCGACCAATGCGATGTCGCTGGGCAGCGGCAGCACGAACCTCCGCGCCAACACGGTGTCGGTCGGCAGCTTGAACAATGAGCGGCAGATCACCAACGTGGCGGCTGGCACGGCCGAGACCGATGCTGTCAACTTCAGCCAGCTGAAGAAGTACGTGGGTGAGAACGGTGGCAGCGGTGGTGCAGCCAATCCGCTGGCTGTGGCCTACACCGATGCCGACAAAGGCACGGTCAGCCTGGCGGGCGCCGAGGGTACGATCCTCTCCAACGTCAAGGCGGGTAGCGCAGACACCGACGCGGCCAACGTCGGCCAGGTGAAGCGTGTTGCCGCCGCGATCGGCGGAGGCGCCTCCATTGCGGCAGACGGTTCCGTCACCGCGCCGAGCTTCACGATCGGTGGCGGCCGCTACAGCAACGTCGGCGACACCTTCGCTGCAGTGGACACCTCGCTCACCGACCTGGATGGGCGTGTCACGGGCAATAGCAGCAGCGTGACCAACCTCAGCAAGCAGTTCGAGGCGCTGACGGCAGGCACCAGTGGCATGGTCACCTTCGATGCGGCGTCCAACACCGTGAAGGTGGCTTCGGCCCAGGCGGGCACCACGGTCGACTTTGCCAACAGTGACAACGAAGCACGCACGCTGACCAACGTTGCTGCAGGCAGCGCCGAAGGCGATGCGGTGAATGTTGCCCAGCTGAAGGGCACTGCACAGAGTGTGGCCGCAGCCATCGGTGGCGGTTCGGTCGTCAACGCGGACGGCACTGTCTCCCAGCCGAGCTACACGGTTGGTGGGACCACGGTGACCAACTTCGGCGATGCCATCACCAACATAGATGACCGCACGACCACCAACGCAACCGAGCTCACCACGCTGGGCACGACCATCAAGGAACTGTCCAACGGTACGTCCGGTCTGGTCACCGTTGATCAGGTGACCGGCAATGTGCAGGTCGCTGCAGCGCAGGGCGGAACCCTCGTCGACATGGAAGGTACCGACGGCAAGCGTCGCGTCAGCGGTGTTGCCAACGGCACGGAGGAAGACGACGTGGTGACGATTGCCCAGCTGCGTGCAGCCGGTGCGATCGATCCGGTCAGTGGCCAGACGTTGAGCGTGCTGACCTACGACGGTGCCGATCTGTCGCGTGCCACCCTGGGCGGTAGCCAGGGAACCGTGCTGGCCAACGTCGCCAGCGGGTTCATCGGCGCGGGCAGCATGGAAGCGATCAACGGTGGCCAGCTGTTCGACATGAATGCCGCTATCCAGGGCAGGATGGATGGGCTGGATGGCCGTGTCGGCACCATTGAGAAGGGCATTGCCGAGGGCTCGATTGGGAGCGGCAATGGTTCCGGCAACGGCAACGGCAACGGCAACGGCAACGGCAATCCTGCCGGCGACGGTGCAGCCGAGGGCGGTTTGGTTGGCCCGGGTGCTGGCGAAGGTGCGCTGATTGTCGGCGGCGGTTCGGCCGGCGGTTCAGGTGCGGTGAGCGTCGGCGACGGCAGCAAGGCGGAGGGCGACAGCTCGATCGCCGTCGGCGGTGGCAGCTCGGCCGGCACCGGTTCCATCAGCGTCGGTGGTGGCAGCTCGGCCGGTGGCACTGGCGCGATCAGCGTCGGCGAGGGCAGCGCGGCCAGTGGTACCGGCTCGGTTGCCATCGGTGAGGGTGCGAAGGTGACGAACGACAACTCGGTTGCCATCGGCAGCGGATCTACCACCACCCGGGACAATGAGGTGTCGATGGGCTCGGCGGGCTCGGAACGTGTTGTCAGCAATGTCGCCGCGGGTATCCAGGGCACTGACGCAGTCAATCTGCAGCAGATGGATGACCGCTTCAAGGCCGAGCATGACTGGTCCAACAGCCGCTTCCAGTCGATGGACAAGCGCATCGACCGGATGGGTGCCATCAGTGCGGCCTACGCCGGTATGGCCATCAATACGGCTGGTCTGAGCGGCGACAACCGCCTGGGCGCCGGTATCGGGTCGCAGAACGGTCGCAGTGCATTGGCCGTCGGCTACCAGCGCATCCTCGGCGAGAAGAAGAACGTGTCGGTCTCGCTGGGCGGTGCTTTCAGTGGCAGCGACCAGAGCGTCTCGGCAGGTGCCGGCATCAGCTGGTAAGCGGAGAGAGCTTACCGTCGTAGCGTAAAAAGAAGCCCGCGGTCGAAAGACCGCGGGCTTTTCTACGTCTTCCTGCGAAGCAACCGCGACTCGATCAGCCGAAAAGGCCTGATTCCAGACAGAACGCGACCAGTTCCTGATCCGTCCGGGTGCCCAGCTTGCGCATGGCGCTGATCTTCTGCGTGCTGACTGTCTTGCTGCTGCGATTGAGCGCGCGCGCGATGTCACCAACGCTCTGGCCGCTGGCGAACAGCCGAATCACTTCGAACTCCCGGGGCGACAAGGTGGCGGCCGAGGTGGGCTCGCCAGCCTCAGGCACCATTTCTTCGCGAGGCAGTTCGGGGGAACGGTAGATCCGCTGTGCCAGCAGGCTGGTCAGGGCCCCGTCGAGCTCATTGAGATTCCCGCTCTTGCGCACCACACCGCTGGCACCCGCGCGATACATTTCGGCAACGATGGAGGGGTTGGACACCATCGTCAGTATCAGAACGCGAGTGTCCGGGAAATTGCGGGTCAGGTAGGAAATGAGCTTGATCCCATCCCCCATCCGCTCGTCACCAGGCATGCTGTAGTCGGTGATGATGATGTCCGGCGCATGCTGCTGTGCGAGTTCCACCAGCCCGGCCGGGTCCTGTGCTTGACCGACGACCTGGAAGCGCGGGTCGCGATCAACAAGATCGGCGATGCCTGCCAGCACAATCGGGTGGTCGTCGGCAATGACGATCTTGGTCTTCAAGGCGGGGTCTCCGGATCGCGGGGAAAGGTCAAGGTGGATCGGTCGGGTCGGCGGATATCGACTCGAGATGGGCCAAGGCGCGTTCCAACCGGACAATGAACGCCTCGGTGCCAGATGCGCAGTCCTCCGCACTGGCGCCGTCGTCGATTCTATCCTCGATACGCTTGCTCTCATCGGCCAACGGTTCTGCCGACACTAGGACCAGCGCACCACGCAGGCGATGCAGCATGTGCTTGACGCCCGGCAGATCCCCGGTCTCCTGTGATCTCGCCAGCGCGGCCATATCATCACGCATGGTCTCCAGGAAGAGCGTCCGCATCCGCGGAGCGACCGAGAGGACATCCGGGCTGGATCCGGCAACAGCCAAGGGGCTCAGATGTCGGTACAGATCGTCCAGCCGGATGGGCTTCACCAGACAATCGGCCATGCCCACGCTGCGGCAACGCGCGCGCTCAGTGGGGTCGGCATTTGCGGTGGCACCGAATATCGGCGCCGTTATGCCATGCCCGTGCAGCCGCTCTGCCAGTGCGTACCCATCGACATGCGGCATGTTCAGATCGGTGATGACCACATCGAAATGGCGACGTGTCCAATAATCAAATGCCTCCGCGCCATCGCTGGCGACGACGGCATGGCACCCGAGACGCTCCAGCTGTTCACGCAGGATCATCTGGTTGATGGGGTTGTCCTCTGCGACCAGAACGCTCAGGTGTAGCGGCTGGAACGCCTTGGCCGACGGTTCCCCCTGCAGTGGCAGTGGGCGGCCGGTCGCGAGGAGCAGTGCATCGACCATCGCATCGAGGCGGTGCATGGACACCAGCCATACGCCGTTGACCTGTTGGGGATGATCGCCACCGCCGGTGCGGGCGACCACGTGAGGGCCGTCCCATGCGCCGATCGGTCCATTCATGGGGACTTCCAGAAGTGGCGTGCCGGGGATCGCGTCCATGCCCGGTTCCCGGTGAAGCCCCTGCGCGAGGAAACCGCGCTTGCGCAGACGGGCGCACAGGGTGTCAACCAGCTCGCCGGCCGGCGAGCGCACGTAAACGCGCTGCTCTGCGTCGGCGGAACGTCCGGTCGGGGAGGAATCCTCTGGCCGGTCCAGCTCGAGCTCGAAACTGAAACTGCTCCCAAGCCCCGTGTCACTGACCACTCTCAGTTGGCCGCCCATCAGGCCCACCAGTTGCGCGCTGATCGCCAACCCAAGGCCGGTGCCCCGCTGCGCATCGGCGCCCGGATTGGCCTGATAGAACGCTTCGAAGAGATGCGCTTGATGGTGTTCCTCGATCCCGATCCCGGTATCGGCCACCTGCCAGGCGAGCGTCGCCTTTCGCCCGCTCACGTCCCGTGGCTGAAGCCGGATGACCACGCGGCCGGCCTCGGTGAACTTGATGGCGTTGCTGACCAGGTTGTTCAGGACCTGACGTATCCTCGCGCCGTCGCCGTGGACGTGCCCAGGCACGTCGCCATCAATGCAGGCATACAGCTGCAGGTTCTTCCGCGTCGCGGACGCGGCATATGAGCGGAGTACCTCTTCGGTGAGTTCGGCCGGAGAGAACAGCACGGGCTCCAGGACCAGCTGTCTGGCTTCGGCCTTGGACACGTCCAGGATGTCGCCAATCAACTGCATCAACGTGGAGGACGAATGCTGGATGGTGCTCAGGTAGTCTCTCTGCTGACTGTCCAACGCGGTGAGCCCAAGCAGCTCCAGCGTGCCCAGAACGCCGTAGAGGGGGGTGCGGATCTCATGGCTCATGGTCGCCAGGAACAGGCTCTTGGCGCGGTTCGCCTGATCGGCCTCCTGCCGAGCCTGTTGTAGAACCTGCTCGGCCTCGTGCTGTGCAGTGAGATCGATGAACAGGCAAAGGGTGACAGGCTCGCCGCGATACCGGGCTTGGGTGGTATTGATCAGCAGGTGGCGTCCATCCGGTGTCCGGTAGGGAATCGTGCGGCTCTGCCCGGATTTCACCAACGTCAGTGCATCTTGACGCCACGTGCCATCCCAGCCAGGAGCGTCGTGTCGAGCACCCAGCCACTCGCGAGCCAGCGCATTCTCCAGTACCACGCTGCCATCACTGCTGCGAAGAAGACACAGCCCTATCGGAGCGGCCTCCAGGACGGTACGGCTGAACGCCTCGCTCTCCTGCAGCCGTTCCTGATTCCTGCGCAGCGGCACCAGGACGGAGCGGCGGTAGCTGCGAAGCGCCACGATGCCACCGAGCGCAAGCAGGATGGCCGCAATCACGCCGCCGATCAGAGGCCAACGCTGGTGAAGCAGCACGCGCGCCCAGCCGACCTGATAGACCGCTTGCCAGCCTTCAGCGTCACGCATGCGATAGGTAATGCTCCCTGCGCTGTAGTGTCTGCTTTGCCCGCCGCCACCATCGACTTCCGGCCCGTAGAGCAGCCGCCCGTCGGGGGCCAGGATCGAAAGCCGGTCGTAAATAGGCTCTCCAAGCACCTGCTGGTGGTCGTCGATGCGGGACACATCCAGCATGCAGGAGATCGCCGGGGTCCCGCCATTGGCCCATAGGGCCGCATCCTGGGGAGAGCGCATGACGGACAGCAGCCAACGGCTCCCATCGGCCAGATCGCGACGGTGCCACCCCATGCCGCCGTTCTGAGGGCTTGTGATCGAGGCTTCTGCGTGAATGATGCCCATCATCCGGCGCAGGGTTGGATCCGCAGTGTTATCCGAACCGCTTATGGGGAGCGCATGCGGCACCAGCGCTGCCATCGTGCCGGTGCCATCGAGCAGGAGGCAACGCGGCGACGGATAGCGCGAATCGGACCAAAAGCTGCCATAGAACCCTGAGAAAGCTCTGCCCAACTCCGTTGCTGCGGGTGAAGGCGGGGATCCGTTGCTGCTTACGACGGAAAATGGAGAGAAGGCTGCGGGGTAAGGACTGGCATCCAGAAAGCGTGGCGTGGCGCGCTTTGAATCCGCGGGATCCAGCTGATGGCCCTGCCAGCGCGCCATGAAGCGCTCTTGTTCGTGCAGCGCACCAGAAAGGCGCTTGAAGTGGAAATCAACCTTCTGCTGCTCTTCCCGAAGCAGCTGTAGCGAGCTGGAGAGAAGAAGACCGGCCTGAATGGTGGCCACGGCGATGGTGCCCACGAGCAGGCTGTGCAGCCACAGGGACCTGCGCGCAAGCAAGCGCACGGGAGTGGACTCGACCGGCATGCATATCTCGTCTGACGGGCGGAGCGGCCCTTGCGAAGGATAATCGATAGGAACCCGGCCGCGCACGGGGCGGTGAAGGTCCCCCCAGCGGTCTCACCCCTGCAACCATTCACGGGCTCCCGTCAGATGACCTGGTCACTCCAACCCGACAAAGTTCAGGCCCAGCGCCACCAGTTCCTGGTCGCTCCTCGTACCGAGCTTGCGCTTCGCACTGGCTTTCTGGGCGCTGACGGTGCAGCGGCTCCGATTGAATCTCGCCGCGATGTCACTCACGGTCTGGCCGTTGGAAAACAGCCTGACGACCTCCAGTTCCCGCGGCGACAGGCCGTGTCGAGGCGCTTGAGTGTGATCAGTCGTTGCGCTGGAACGACCAGCGCTACTTGACCGATAAGTGCGCTGCATCCGTGCCGCTGTCAGTGCGCTGAGAAGTTCAGCCGGATCCCCCGATTTGGTGATCACGCAGTGCGCCCCGACTCTGTACATCTCATCGATCATCCACGGGGTGGTGATCATTGTCAGAACGAGAATGGGGAGTGAGGGAAACGCCCTGTGCAGCCTGCCGATGAGCACGGAGCCATCGCAGGTGCGGGAATCGCCGGGCATCACGTAGTCGGTGACCAGAATGTCAGGTTGTTGCGTATGGAGCGCCCTCATGAGTGCGGCGGAATCACTCACCTGTGCAACCACCCGGAATCGGCCGTCCTGCTCGATCAGTTCACGAACGCCCGCCAGTATGAATGGGTGATCGTCGGCAATCACAACGCGGGACGTCCCTCGGCCGTCCTGGCGTTTCATCGGCCGTCATTCCGCTGGGCGCGCGTCTCACCATTCAAAAGCTCTGCGAAGGCGTCTGGGGGGATCGCGGCGGAGATCAGATAGCCCTGCACTTGTGTGCAGCCGAGTCCCCGGAGCGTAGACAGCTCTTCATCCGTCTCCACACCTTCGGCGACGATGTTGAGGCCGAGCTTCTGGCCAAGCGTGATCACGGTGCTCAAGGCGCTCCGCAGTGCAGAATCCCGCGTGCAGCCATGTACCAGAGACCGATCGATTTTTACCTCGGTGAATGGAGCGCTCACCAGGTTGTGCACGGAGCTCAGTCCCTGTCCAAAGTCATCCTGGGCCAACCCGAAGCCTTTCATGCGCAGGCGGCAGGCGCCAGCGTAATAGTCGCTGACATGCCGGGTGGTGCTGCTCTCCATCAGCTCGAAACAAAGATCAGCAGGCGAGCCGCCGTGCTCAATGGTCAGCTCCGCCAGTTCCTCCGGTAGGGTGCTTCTTTCCAGGAGATGGGGAGGCAAATTGACTGATACGGGAATTCGAAAGCCCCTCGCGCGCCACTGGGCCTGCGCGAGAACGCTCATCTTCACCATGTGCCGCAGTAGTGCCAGCTCGAGTGCGTTTTCCTGGATCAGCGGGAGAAACTGACCGGGCGATATCAAGCCCTGTTCTGGGTGGCACCAGCGGACCAACGCTTCGGCCGCCACCACAAGGCCGGAGCCCAGCGATTTTTTCGGCTGGAACCACGCCGTGATCTCACCGCTCTTCATGGCCCGCCACAACGTGTCGCGGCTTGCTGCCAACGGGAGCTTGGCCTCCTTGCTGACGGCGGCGACGCGATGCGCGCCTTCCTGCTTTTGGCTCAACAACGCCATTACATCGGCAACATCGCCAGGGGATACGGGCTTTGGGAGTACCGCAAGCACGCTGAATCCCAAGGATTCGGCCATCAGACGGGCGGAGAACATCATGCGTGTCGACGCCGAGCTGACCAATACCAGTGCCGGCTTCCGATCCTGGGCAGCCAGGCTCTGGATGAACTGAATGCCGTCCACCCCGGGCATCATCATGTCGGTGACGACCAGGTCGTAGGGACGCCAGTGGCACATCGCCAGCGCATCGGCGCCATCGCCCGAGGTATCTGCGTGGGTTCTCGATGCGCTGTTGAAGAGCTGAGCCAGCATGCTGCGTTGGAAGGCCTGGTCTTCCAGGATCAGTACATGGCGGATGGTCATGCCGGTGCTCCGTGGGACAGTTGGGTCAGGGCGCGGCGCAAGGTACCGATGTCCACGGGCTTCGCCAGGTAGCCGGCCATGCCACTGGCAAAGCAGCGTTCACGCTCTTCGGGGGTGGCGCTGGCTGTCGCGCCGATCACTGGGAAAAGGATGTCGTGCTGACGCAGGCTTCTGGTCAACGCATGCCCGCTCATGCGCGGCATGTTGATGTCGGTCAAGACCACGTCGAACGGTTGCGACCGGCACAGCTCCAAAGCATTCTGGCCGTCGGTTGCTGTCAGGACGCTGCAGCCGAGTGTTTCCAGCTGCTCCTTCATGATGATGCGATTGATCGGATTGTCCTCGGCGACCAGCACCCGCAGATCCAGCGCGTCGGGTCGGGATACCGCTGCCATCGGTACAGGGGCGTCGCTCTGTTGCAGCCGCGCCAACGCGTTTGCAATGGCGCGGATGCTGAACATTGTGACGGTGAGGTGGCGGGGGTTCCCCGGATCAACGACGGGCGTATCGCCTGCATCAGGCAGTGCGGTGACGCGGGGACCCCGCCAGCTGACGGGGGGAGAGCCGCGTGGATCGCTGTCGAGCAGAATGGCGTTCTCGTCCGGCGCGAGCGGCATCCCCGGTTCATAGCGACGCACGGTGGCACCCCACCGCTGCAGCCATTCGCTTCCACTATCTGCCAATTCGGAAACAGAGCACCGGACATAGATCAGCGGTTGCGCCAGCAACTTGGGCGCACTTTCCTCGGGCGTGGCCCGCGAATCGGTCTTCAGCGGCAGCACCATCGTGAAACTGCTGCCCAGGCCGGGCTCGCTGACCAGACGGATGTCGCCGTTCATCAGCCGCACCAGTCGGTCGCTGATGGACAATCCCAGCCCGGCACCTTCCAAGCGGTTGTGTGTGCCGATCTGACGGAAGGGTTCGAACAGACGCGCATGCTCGGCTTGGGCGATGCCTACGCCGGTATCGGTGACCTGCCAGCTCACGGACACCATATCCGCCTCACGTGCGACCAGCCGGACGCGCAGGCAGATGTTCCCGCTGTCAGTGAATTTGATCGCGTTGCTCAACAGATTTCCCAGAATCTGCCGAATCCGACCGGCGTCGCCCAGGACCTGGTCCGGCAGCGCGGGGTCGGTGCATACCATGATCCGTATTCCCTTTCGTTCAGCGGCTGCCGCATACGCACGAAGGGTCGACTCCGCCAGATCCAAAGGGGAAAACGGTGCCACGACCAAGGTGAGCTGACCCGATTCAATCTTGGTCACATCCAGAATCTCGCTGATCAGCTGAAGCAGGGCCGAAGAGGATTGCTCGATGGTTGCAAGGTACTGGCTCTGTCGAGCGTCCAGTGACGTATGCGCCAAAAGCTCCAGCGTGCCGAGCAGGCCATACAGAGGGGTCCGGATCTCGTGGCTCATCGTGGCAAGAAAGGCAGTCTTGGCTTGACTGGCGGCGTCAGCCGCCTGCTTTGCCGCGGACAAGGCCGCCTGGATCTGACGATGTCTGCTCACGTCGTTGAAAACGCACAGCAGGACATCTTCGCCGTGATAGCGGGTCCGAGCGGCCAGCACCTGGAGTTGTCGGCCATCGCTGGTGGTGTAGTCCGCGCTGCGACGTTCGCCCAGCGGGTCCGCATTGCCGGTTCGCAGATTGCCCAGCCAGTCGCCTGCTGCGGCATCGTTGCCAAGCCAGTCACGTGCAAGCTGGTTCTCCACCATCGGGGTGCCATCGTGGCCGCGCAGCACGCAAACTCCGACCGGCGCCATCTCGATCACTGTGCTGCCGAAATCGAAGCTCTCCAGGAGTTGTCGATGCTGTAGCAGCGCCGGCTGGATCAACTGGCGGTCGATGCGTCGGGTCAGCGCACGCAGCGCAACCACGCCAGCCAGGGACATCAGCAGCGAAATGCCCAGATGGGGCGCGATATCAACCAGCAGCAGGCTCAGGGGCGCGTGGTACACCAGCCGCCAGCCGTCTTCGCCAATGCCCTTGACCAATGCCAGGCCCTCGGGACGAGCGCCATCCCAGATCCATCCGAACTCGTCCTGCGCATGCCGACGCATCCAGCTTGCGGAAGGGGAGCGCTCCCCTTGCGTCAGGACTGCCTCCCCGTGCTTGTCCAGCAAAGCAAAGTCGCCAATGCCGTTGCCATTCAGGGTCTTGATCATGGCGTCCGAGTCAATCGCCAATCCCAGCCAGTGGGAAGCGTCTGGTTCCGCGCCGCCGATCGCCCGATAAAGATAAATAGGCGATCCCGTCTGTGTTGGTGCAACCCAGCGCACCCGGCTATCGCTAGGACGTTCACCATCCGGCGCCAGCGGGCTTCCCACGGTGTGTTGTCGAGAGATGAAACTGGCGCTCGGCTCCTCGTGAGCAGCCGAGCGAACGGCCACTGAGGTGCCGTCAATGTGCACCAAGCGCACGCCAAAATCGGCCAAGGTCTGTTCAGCCCGTGCCGACAGGAGCAGAGTCAATTCCTGTCCGTCGCCCGCCGTACCCAATCGGAGTCGACGAACGTTCCGGTCAACGTCATGCCTCCAGGCGCGCGCCTTCTGGCTGGAGGTGTGGACGTTGACGACCGAGTCGACCAGATAGTTCAGGAGGGCTTCGCGCTGGTCCACATAAAGCTGCGCTCGATACGCAGCAGCGTTCATCCCGCGCCTGTGTACGGAGACGTCATCGCCAAGCTGAACGAGGACGTAGAAGATCCCGGTACCGACCAGGCACACCAGGATGCACGCCGACAGCCACCGCAGCAGCACGGTGGCTGCGACGGCAGGAGCGTCAATCGCGGGGTGCTGTGGAAGGAGGCGATGCATGAAAGCATGCTATGGAGACGCATCAAGCCACTCCATCAGCCAATCCTTAAAGGCCGTCTCCTCACGCGGAGGTCGGCATGTCCGTTCAGCTCCGGCCAGACGGGGGCTGGAACTGCCAATAAGGGTGTTTCCTGTGGCGTTGACCGGTTCTAGAATTGAATTCGATTCGGAGTCCAGCGTGTCCCAGAACATCTACGACAATCAGGCCTTTTTTGATGGCTATGCCCGACTGCCGCGCTCGCAGTTCGGTCTGGAGGCCGCTCCCGAGTGGCCGGCCATCCAGGCTATGCTTCCTGTGCTGACGGGAAAACGGGTTCTGGACCTTGGCTGTGGATACGGTTGGTTCTGCCGCAGGGCACGAGTCGCAGGAGCCGCCAAGGTGCTCGGTATCGACTTGTCCGAAAAAATGCTCGCACGAGCTCGAGAGCTCACCGAGGACACCGACATCAGTTACCAGCGTGGCGATCTGGAGCAGCTCGTACTGCCGAGCCAGGCGTTCGACGTGGTCTACAGCCAACTGACGCTGCACTACCTTCCGGACATCGGCCCGCTGTTTGCTTCCATCCATCAGGCACTGCCGCCTGGCGGTTGGTTTGTGTTCACGGTGGAGCACCCGATCTATACGTGCTCACCACGTCAGGCTTGGCTCACCGATGAAGAAGGTCAGCGTTCTTGGCCGGTCAATAATTACCAGAACGAAGGCAAGCGCGTCAGCAACTGGCTGGCTGACGGGGTGGTGAAGTATCACCGGACATTGAGCACGACATTGAACGCGTTGATTGCCGCTGGCTTTACTATTCGCCACGTCAATGAGTGGGGGCCGGCTGCGGAGCAGATTGAAGCTAACCCAGCACTTGCCGAAGAGGCGGAGCGGCCCATGATGGTTTTGTTTTCCGCACAGCGATTGTAGCCATTCTAACTGCTGCGGCCAAAGGCTCTGTAAAGGAATCGCCACGCGCCCCGACAACCTCAATCATCGTTGGCCGCATCAAAGGGCCATCTGACTTCTTTAGACGCTTTCCTTCGCCTCCGCTCTCGACGCCTGCGCCTAGGGAGGCGATGCGCTTCGGCCCGCCTATGTGAACGGACCACCAGCAGGCAGCTCACAGATCTTTCACCCATTGGCGTCGTTAATTAGCCGTGGCCAACCGGGCCATCTCAGATTGACTGGAGCCCTCATGCGGACCACGTTGATTGGCGCGTTTGCCGTGCTCTCTGGTGCAGTGATGCTGGCTGGATGTGGCACCACCCAGATCAAGGCATGGAGCAAGCCGGGTGCAAGCGAAGAGCAGAAGCAGCGCGATCTGGCCGAATGCGATTACGACGCCTCCAAGGCTACGACCGGGGATGGAAAAGCGCCAAAAAGCACCGGCGACGCAGTAGGGGATGGCGTGGTCCGCGGCATGGAAAAATCGGATCTCATCAAGAAGTGCATGCGCGTCCGCGGCTATAGCGGTTGAGTTGGATGCAGGCGTGAACCTTCCTTCCACGTGCAAGGAGCGTCGTATGCGAGGTTTGCTTTCCTTGGTGGTACTGATCGGTCTGGTTCCCCTGGGCCAGGCTGCAGCGGGCGAAACCGTCGAGTGCGCGTCGCGCCATTTCGAGTACAACGAGTGCGGTGCCGGACCTCTCAGATCCCCGCAGCTCATTCGCCAATCTTCGTCCAGCGCCTGCATCGTCAACAGTACGTGGGGCTTCAACAGGCGCAGTGGTTACATCTGGGTGTCGGACGGCTGCGCGGGCGTATTTGCGGATGTCGGCGGATACCACCATGGCAGGGGCGACGGATACGACTCCAATGCGCGTCGCTACGACGACCACGGTCATGACGTGGGGGCGGTGGCTGCCGGCGTGGTACTCGCTGCGCTGTTGGCGGGAGCGGCCGATGACAATTCGCACAAAAGCCACAAACACCACAGCAGCAGCGACTACGACGGCTGCCATGGCAATGGTTGCCTCGTCGACAACCCGGACGCGATCGATACACGGCCCCAGTTCGACAAGGACGGCAATCCAAACTTTGACACCCATGGCAACTACCAGGGCTGCCACGGCGAGGGCTGCAAGGTCGACAACCCGGACGCCAACAACTGATTTTCCGTGCGGGCGCGCCTAACGGTCGCCAGTCTGTTGGCACCCTATGCGCGTCCTTGAAGGAGTGACCCGAATGAGAGTATCTGTCGCAGTACTTTCTCTCGCGTGCGCCCTCTCCGTTGGGACCGTAGCCAACGCTGAGGCGAAGAAAGGCAGTGCAACGCCTGCGGCGGCACCGCATACCTCCGATGGCATGGCCTGTGACAGCCCCAACCAGTCGCAGGCGGGCCTCAACCAGTGTGCAAGCAACAGCGCCAAAAGCGCAGACGCCGAGCTCAACCGGATCTACGCAAAAGTGCTGGCCGCCAATGCAACCGACACGGCCTTCCTGGAGAAGTTCAAGGCCGCACAACGCGCCTGGATAGTGTTTCGCGATGCACAGATTGCGGCGCGATACCCGAGCCCCGCCGATTACGGCAGCGTCCTGCCGATGTGTGAAAGCGGAGAGTATGAGCAGCTGACGCGTGATCGGATCAAACAGCTCAATGCGTGGATAGCAGGGACGGAGGAAGGCGACGTCTGCGCGGGCTCCTATCCCATGAGCGGACAGTAGAGGACGCGTCGGGGCGTGCCAACGCCTGGTGCGGATCTTGGGGTCGCGTTGTAGCAAGCGCTGGCGCGCCGTAGATTTCGCTATGGGTGAGTGATGTAATCAGGCGCTGTGGGCTGCTATGGAGACGTTGGACACATGGACGACATCGCATCACCCTTGGCGCTCGTCTTCTCGTTGGCCCGAGGCCTCTGGGGCGAGGTCCATCCAACGTTACGTCAGGCTTCGATCGAGGCCGACGAGGAAGCGCAGATGGTTCGTCTTCGTTTCGAGTACGACGGAGACGCCACGGGTCCGGCTCAAGAGAGTTGCTCATGCGCGGCGACCAGCGTCATCGCTGATTTTCCCTCGCCGTGGGACGTGGATGAGCAGCATGTAGCGTCTCCGGCACCAAGCCCTCTATCCCCGCTAAGGCACGTTGTTTACCGCCGCTGGGAGCCTGATGGTGCGGCCTGCAGGTGAAGCGTGGGCCGTGGATGCTCCTGGTGCAGGTCCCACCGGATGCCCTTGCCACTGGCGCACAGCATCCAAAGCCAACCATCGGATCACCAGACGTAGTTTCGCCCGGCTGGAAAAGAATCGAGCGCTGTAGAAAAGCGGCGAACGCCTGCTCTACACTGGCCCGCAGCTCGTCCACCTGCTTTTCCTGGGCCTACGGTCCAGAAGGCGTTGAACGGGCTGCACGCAGCGAAGGGAGCTGTGGCCGCGATTCAACTCGCGGTCTTTCGGGGATAGCCGTAACGCCGAGTCATCCAAGGGGATAAGCGAGATGCGTCTGACGTTGATTGGGGCGGCACTGTCGCTCGCCTGCCTGTGCGCCGCTTCCGCTCATGCGGAGACCGTTGTACCGCTCACCTTCGCCGACCGCCTGGCACAGGCGGGGTCGCCGCTGACCGTCCGGCCGGACGGCTTCTCGGGTCCGGGCGCCGCCATCTTGTCGGACGCCGTAGATGCCAGCCGGTACGTCCTCATCGGCGAGAGCCATTTCTCGCGCGAGATCCCCGCCTTCACCACGAACGTCTGTCGATTGATGGCGCCCGGCGGCCTGACCGCCATGGCCGTCGAGACCGGGCCGGAGGCCGCCGGCGCAGTCAACGCACGGATGAGAGCACCGGACCGCGAACAGCAGATTGCCGACTTCCTGACCACCTATCCCGACGTCATGGCGTTCCTCAACAGCCGCGCCGAAGGCCAGACGGTGGCCGATTGCGCCGCTGTCGCCGGCCCGGGCTTCACGTTGTGGGGGCTGGACCAGGAGTTCCTGGGGGTAAGCGGCTATCTGTTCGACCAGATGCTGGCGTCCGGCCCCGGGCCGCTCGCCCGCGCCCAGATCGAGGCCTTGGCCACGCAGGAGCGGGCGGCCGTGAAAGCCGCGCTCGCCTCCGGCTCCCCCATGGACCTGTTCCTGTTGAAGGCCACCGATGCGACGCTGGATCCGGCAGGGAAAGCCATCAACCAGGACGGCGGTGACCGGGCAAAGGCGCTGTTCGCCGCTTTGCGCGAAACACGCGCCATCTATCAGGCTTCGCAGTCTGGTCGTGGCGATGCGAACGGACGCAGGGCACGGCTGATGAAGCGGACGCTCACGGCCCATTTCGCCGAGGTGCCGCAGGCGCGCGTGCTGATGAAGTTCGGCGCCTATCATCTCTACAAGGGCTACAACCCACTCGGCCAGCGCGACGTGGGTAACTTCGTCGCCGAACATGCCGACGGACAGGACGTGAAGGCGCTGAACCTGATCGTCGGGGGCGCGAAAGGCGTGGGCGCCGGCTACAACGGGGTCGGTCGCCCGATGAAGGTGTACGACTTCGATGCGACCACGGGCGAGGACAGCGACTGGCGCAAGGATGTGATGTTGGCCCGCCCCTCGGGCGCGGCGCCCGGGGACTGGATTCTGGTGGATCTGCGCCTGCTGCGCAGCAAGGATCTGGACGCCCCGACGCCGGAATGGCGCGCGCTCATCTTCGGCTACGACCTCGCCATTGTGGCGCCGGCGCTGTCTCCGTCCACCAAGCTTGGCGCGGATGTCGGCCTCTAGCGGGCGCACGCGTTCCAAGGCCGGCATCAGGCAACCACACCGATGAAAGACATGCGCAAAACGGGGCTTCGGGCGATCGCGTTGCTTTCGCTGGCGCTTGTCGCGTGCACGCCGCGCGCGTCTGACGCGCCGGCGAGCGCCTCGTTGCCTGGCACGGTTGACGAAGCCGTCGACCGACTTCTGGCTGAACTGCCTGCCGATGACGTCGATTGGATGCGGCGAAACCCAAAGGACAGTGTCCTCAGCCAGCTTTACATGGGATACGGAACCGGCTTGCGCAACGAGTTCGGCGTGTGGGGTGGCAACCAGGCCCTGCTCACGTCCTGCGGAACTGACGATGCGGAGGGGTGCTCGGTCGTCATCCTCCATGGACTGTGGGACAGAGTGCAGGCGCAAACCGATCCTGCGCTACGTGCGTCCCTGCAATGCCAGTTCGCAACGGTGCACACGATCCGAATCGATACGACGGGTTGGTATCTGCTCACCGTGGGCGACATGCTGGATGCCATGCAGGCGCAGATCGATCGCCAGGTGGCTGAAGCGGCCGCACCGGGCTGCCCGACCCAGTTGCGCATCGTGCCCGTGGGCGAGGTGAACCGCCACTGCTTCGTGCGTGCGGAGTTCGAGCATGAGGAGCCGCTGGACGTCGTGTTGATGTGGCTCGGGTTCCGAAACGCGCTTACTCCTCGCCATGCGCCGCCCAATCTGGAGCTAGAATTCAACCAGGCGTGCGCGTGGCCCGAGCGTCCGATGCACTTTGAACCCGAACACAAGGCGTCCGCTGGCTGACACGGGACGCGTGGCGCGTGTGCCAAGGTCTGCTTCTGGCCGAAAGTGGACATGCGACAACATCCGCGCGTTTCATTCGTGGAGTCGCGGCCTCGTGTCGCAAGCCACATCTGCAGCTCCGACCTTGCCAACTTCCGCTAGCAACCACTGCGCGAACTTCTTCACGGGGCCCGTAGTTAGGCCGATCGGTTCGGGCAGCACCAGGCAGAACGTCTTGGACACCGCCTCACCTTGCGGCCATGGCGCAACCAGTCGACCTTGCTCCAGCTCTTCCTCCACGTAGAGGCGCGGCACCAGTGCGACCCCGAGGCCTGCAAGCGCGGCCTCAATCAACATCGCATGCAGGTCGTACCTTGCGCCCACTGCTGGATTGGTGAGGGTTATACCCACGCTCTCGGCATAGCGCTGCCAGGCATCGGGACTCTGTCGCCGGTGCAGCCGCGGCAGTGTCTCCAGCGAGACGGTGCGGTGTCCCTTCTTGATCAGCGTGGGACCGCACACCGGCAACAGAACCTCCTGCAGCAGCGGGTAGGTCCGCATGCCCGCCCAAGCCGGATGCTCAAAGTGCACGGCGGCATCGAATCCACTGCCGGCCAGGACGAACGGCTCTATGCGCTGGGAAAGGTGCACGGTGATGTTTGGATGCGCGCGGGTAAACGCGGGCATGCGAGGGATGAGCCATCGCATCGCGAAGGTCGGCGTGACGGCAATGTCCAGACTTGCGGCGTTCTCCGGCTGGCCCATCAGGTACTGACTGTCCCGGTCCAAACGCTCTAGTGACTCCCGAACCTGGGCGGCGTAGCGCTCGCCATTGGGCCGTAGGCGGACGCGATTGCCGACCCGCTCAAACAAGGGCACACCCAGAAAGGACTCCAGCCTGCCGATTTGGCGGCTGATGGCCCCCTCGGTCAGGGAAAGCTCCTCCGCCGCTCGCGCGAAGCTGCCGTGGCGGGCGGCGGCCTCAAAGGCGATCAGGGCGGTGCTACTGGGAATCTTTCTGCGCATTTGGACTTCAGCGTGATCTTTTGTCACTGAAGCATACCGAACAATCGATTTTTGGGGTGGCAGATAAGGCCTAGCATGATGAAACGTCAACAACATGCCCAAGCGCACCTGCAGGGCTAGGAGTGTTATCCATGATCTATACCGTCGAATGCAGCTATTCCGACTCCGCGACCGAGGCGGAATGGAACGACTTCTACAGCCTGCATAAACTGCCGGCGCTGATTTCGGTCAGGGGGTTCCACACCTCGCAACGCTTCAGGGCATGCGGTGCGGGTTGCCCGACCTACCTTGCCCTTCACTCGATAGATGGCCTGGAGGTCTTACAGGGGGAGGAATACGCCCGGAAGGGCGGAGGTAACTTTGCTCGCTGGCAGCAGCAGATCAATGACTGGCACCGCAATCTCTACCGTGGCTTGAATCGGGCCCCCGCCGTCGAACAGGGCAACTATCTGCTGGTGAGCCGCGTCGGCCCGGAGCCGCTCATTGCGATGGGGACTTCCCCCGATGGGTTGCATGCGGTTGCACTGGATCACGCACCCGCAGCGATCTGGCTGGCGCGCCTCCCGCCCGGTGACTCACCCGTCGTTGAACTCCTGCCGGTTGGCGTGCACGCGTATACACCCATGACAGCGCAACTCAAGAGCGTGGCGGTTGACGGCCAACACGGATCGGAGCAGCACTCACATGCCTAGGCTCACGATCTACTTCACCGCGGAACGGATGCCGGCGGACGACAGTCTGGACGCGCTAACGGAGCGATGCGCAGTGCTGTGCACGGACGTGCTTGGTGCTGCGTTGGACAACGTGCACATCCTTTACCTAATTGCGCGTCAGGGTCGGGGCCATCCGGCGTCCGCGGAACTAGCCTACCGCCTGGGACCGGGGAGAACGCCCGAGCTCATGGATGAATTCATGCGGCAGCTGGATCGGGCCATCCAACAACATGCAGGACTGACGGCGCGCATCCGATGCTTTGGCTACGCCAATGATTCAATCCACGCACGCAACTGACCAACGACATGAACGCATCCACCATTGAACGGGCTCTGCCCACGCTTCAGATCGGTGACTTCCTTATCCAGGCGATCAGCGATGGCCATCTGACCGCCAGTCTGGATCTGCTCTCCCACATCGATCCGGCCGACGCCACGCGGCTGCAGCTGCAGGCTGGGGTCAACGACCCCTCATTGATCCACATCAACTGCTATCTGGTAAGGGGAAGGGGGCGCACTATCCTCATCGACGCTGGCGCCGGCGGCATCAAGGGATGGGGAGGGAAGCTGAAGGTCAATCTGGTGCGAGCGGGCGTGCGTGCCACAGATGTGGACACGATCCTGCTCACACATGCTCATCCTGACCACGTTGGCGGTCTGCTCGACGCTCAGGGTGGTCCTGTCTTCCCCAATGCCGAGCTACTCATACACCCCCGAGAGCTGTCGTTCTGGGAGGACGACGGCAACCTTGCCCGCAGCGGTGACCGCGCACGGGGCAACTTCCTGCTTGCACGGCAGGTGTTCGCCGGGTATCGCCACAGCCTTCGCTTGTTGGCCGAAGGCGAAGTTCTGCCCGGTATCAGCACAATCCCGCTGCCGGGCCATACCCCAGGTCACACAGGCTATCGGGTCGATTCGGCGGGCCGGACCGCGTTGATCTGGGGCGATGTCGTTCATTTTCCAAACATCCAGATTGCCCGCCCCGAGGTATCCATCGCATTCGACCAGGATCCGCAGCTGGCTGCAGCGGCCCGTTCAGCGCTTTTGGATATGGTCAGTGCAGATCGGTTGATCGTGGCCGGCATGCACTTGGGTGAGCTGGGGTTTGCTCGCATTCAGCGCTTGGGAAGGGGTTATTCCTTCAGCTACGCCGGATGAAGAAGGACTGATTGGTGTAACGGCAGTGTCCGCTTCTGGCCGAAAGCAGACACCCCGCCGGGGCGGGGTCGTTGCGCCCGTGGTAGTGTCCGCTTCCGACCCAGAACGCATGCATGGACTTGTAAATTCATGGAACCCAGCAAGATCGATCCGGCATGGCCAAACGCCCTTCGTTGGTTTCTCAGTCAGGGACTGACCCGGTTCACGCCATGGCATTTTTTGTCCGACGCCTCTGATTTTGCATTCGCTTCGCGCGCTTTCCAGCGCGAGGACGTAAGCGGCGAAGAGGTCTTTGTTTTTGCTGCCCGGCAAGATCGCGACGACTTCGCGGGTCTATTGATTGTTGATGGCCGCATCACAGATCGGGTTGTGTACTTCCATCCGGTTTTTGCCGACAGCAGCCAGCCATCGCCCAGGACATGGAACATCGTCTGCGACGCCTACGAAGACGTGTTCGAGGTCGTCAAGGCGCGGGTGATTGAAGACATGAAAGACTGGGCACTGGTCGAAGACGCTGCGGATCTTTGAGCAACGACCGCTTCTGGCCGAACGCGAGCGCGCCTCTCATATCGCCCAGGGTATGTCCGCCTCGCATGCAGCGCTCTCGAACTGCGGCCGGCCGAACCAATAGCCTTGCATCAGGCGGATGCCGAGATCGGACAGGCAGTGCGCTTCATCGCGGGTCTCTATGCCTTCGGCAATTACGCCAATAGACAGTTGCTCACACATGGACACCACGCCGGCCACGATCGCGCGACGCGGCGGACTGTGGTCGATTCCGCGGATCAACGCCATATCCAGCTTGACCATGTCCGGCTGGAAGTCGGCCAGCAGATTCAGGCCGGCGAAACCGGCGCCGAAATCATCAATGGCCGTCTTGAAGCCGATGCGTTTGTATTCGCTCAGGATCTCCGCCAACCACTTTCCATCGCTGACCTGCTCTCCCTCGACGGTCTCAAAGATGATCCGCTCAACAGGAAAGCCATACCGTTCCGCTGCCTGAAGCGTGGAGCGTATGCACACCTCGGGCCGGTAGATCGCATTGGGCAGAAAATTGATGGAGAGATGGGATCGCAGATCCAACGATGCAGCGATCCGGATCGCCTTCTCACGGCAGGCCTGATCGAACGAATAGCGGTTATCCGCCGTGACACGTGACAGCACCCAGCTCGCGGGTTCGCCGGCCGGACCGCGTACCAGCGCTTCATGCGCGAAGACCTCGCGCGCATGCACATCGACGATGGGCTGGAATGCGTAACTGAAGTCGAACTGCAGCGGCTCGGCATCGCGGCATAGGGCACAGCCAGCACGCATATTGGTGGAAGGCATGCGCCTGATCCCGTGTTCGGATGGAGGAAACCAGAATAGTCGACGCCCATCACGGCCATGTGGACGTCGCCTGCGCCGCCGCGGCCAATGGCCGCCAACGGGCACCCGGGCAGGACCCTTCGCTTCTGGCCGGAAGCGGTCTCCCGAGGCTACAGCGCCTCCGTCGCACCCGGCTCCTTGCGCAGGAACGCCACCAGCGCAGCCACCTGGCAATACTCCGCCGCGGCCATGAACGTGGTCGGCACGTGCTCTTCGGTCTGTTGCGCAGTACGCATGCTGTCGATCGGTTCGACGATGGCCGGGAAGTCCTTGGCCTGCTCGTCGAGGACGCGTTTGAGCCGGTCGAACAAGGTGCTCTTGTAGTCGAACCCCGGGGCGACGATGCACATCTGCGTGCCCGGGCGGGTGGCGATCTCGCGCATCGCGCCTTCGAACGCATCGGCGTGGGCGGCGGCGTCGGGCTGCAGTGCCAGGTTGGCGGACTCCCCGGTCACCCGGTAGTACACGCTGCCGGGCCGGAACAGGAACGTATACAGGTGCGCACCGTCGACCTTGCCGGTTTGCGGAGAGCGCTGCCGCTGCCGTTCGCCGCGCAGCGGGGTGGAGCCGCCGTCGGCCAGAAGCTGCCGGGCGGTAATGCCGCAGCCTTGACCGTCGGTGCCGAAGGACACTTCATAGTCCGTACCCGGTTCGGCCGTGAAGGACACCGAGGGGCCACCGATGTAGCGCAGCGCATCGCGCGACTGACCAGTGGCGGCCACCGGAATGCAGCGTCGGTTGGGGCCCTCGAAATTGGCCGAGATCGTCACGTGTTGGCCAGGTTCCACCGCGACCTCGTGGTAGAACGGCTTGGCACCGAAGCGGGTGTTCTCGTTCAAGGTGCGGGTGGCGAATGAGACCGGCATGCCGATGGTCACGTGGTCGTTCTTGCGCGCCATCGAAAACAGGGCGCCGATCGGCGTGACGCTACCAGCGCTCCTGCCCTCCACGCTGACCATCTCGGCCTTGCCGCCCTGCTCAAGGGCATTGGCGCGCAACGACAGCCGCACCAGGTTGCTGCCAAACAGGCGCACCCGTGCCTGTTGCTGCAGTGCCGTGGCCGACGATGGGGCGGGCCCCGCTGCGTCAGGCGCGGCCACGACCGGCGCGGAATCGGCCAGCGCGGTCGCTGAAAGGGCCAGGCAAAGAACGAACGCGGCAACGCGAAGGGTCATCGGTATATCTCCATGAATATTCATGGCGCCTCATGCGCCATCTGCGCCGCTCTAGCGGCAGCCTGGCGGAAAACTTGAGTCGGCGCGGGGGGGGGGCGAGGGCCTTGCGGGTGCCTCCCTAACACTGTTAGATTCGCCCCCTAACAGCGTTAGTCCAGGTCCCCCCGTGCGCCAACCCATCGCCCGCGAGAACATCGTCGAGGCCGCTTTCCGGATCCTCGACGAAGCCGGCCTGGAAGGCATCACGCTGCGCAAGGTGGCCTGCTCGCTGGGCATCCGTGCGCCGTCGCTGTACTGGCACTTCAAGAGCAAGCAGGCGCTGATCGACGCCATGGCCGACGCCATGATCTGCAACGTCGCCCGTGACATCCCCGCCGGCCAGCCCTGGCGGCAGACCCTGCTGCAGATCGCGCGCGAGTTCCGCCTGGCGTTCAAGGCCCGTCGCGACGGCGCGCGGGTGTATGCCGGCACCTTCCTGGCCACCGAGAACGTGCTGCGGGTGGGTGAGGCCAGCCTGGCCGCGCTGGTCGGCGCCGGGTTGCCGGCGCGCTTCGCCGCGACCACCGCGATGGACCTGGTGTACTACACGATGGGCTTTGTGATTGAAGAGCAGTCCTGGCCCGGTGACGGCAGCATGGAAGCCCTTGGTGAGACGTTCATGGCATTGGCCGAGCAACGTTTCCCGCATTGCTGGTCTGCCCGCGAGGTGTGGAGCGAGGTCGATTTCGACGCGCGCTTCGAACAGGGGCTAGGACTGATGCTGGATGGCATCGCACAGCGCCTGGCCGCTACCCCCTGATCCCCGCTGTTTCCCCGCTGTTCCCGCTGCTCCGACACGGAAGCCCCACCGATGCGTGACCGAATTCTCCGCTGCTCCTCCCTGATCCTGGTTGCCGCGCTGCTCAGCGCCTGTGGCGGCAAGGACGACACCCCGTCGGCCGAGGCCACCGCCGAGTCCTCGGCGTTGCCGGTGTCGCTGGCCACCGCCCAGCAGCAGACCATGGCGCGCACGGTGCTGGTGTCCGGGCCGGTCAGCGCCTACGAAGAGATGCAGCTGGGCGTGGAAATCAGCGGCCAGCGCGTCACCGCGTTGCCGGTGGACGTGGGCCAGTGGGTCAAGAAGGGCCAGGTGCTGCTGCAGCTCGACCACCGCACCCTGGACAGCGAACTGGCCCAGGCCGACGCGTCGCTGCGCCAGGCGCAGGCCTCGCAGGATCTGGCGCGCCTGAACTACCAGCGCAGCGAGAAACTGGCGGCGCAGCAGTTGATCAGCGCCAGCAGCCTGGACGAACTGCGCGCTGCCCGCATCAATGCGGAGGCGCAGACCGCCACCGCGCGCGCGTCGCGCGATGCCGCCCAGCTGCGGCGCGACTTCGCCGACCTGCGTGCGCCGGCCGACGGGCTGATCTCCAAGCGCCTGGTGCAGCCCGGCCAGGTGGTCTCGGCCGGTACCGAGCTGCTGCGGCTGATCCGCGATGGCCGCCTGGAGTGGCGCGCCGAACTGCCGGAGAACCAGCTGGCCGACGTGGTGGTGGGCAACACAGTGGAACTGCCCTATGCCGGCCAGGTGGTACGCGGCCGCATCCGTGCCGTGAGCCCCGGGGTGGATGCGCAGACCCGCACCGGCACCCTGTACGCCGACCTGCCCACGCCGGAGCCGCTCAAGCCGGGCATCTACGTGGAAGGGCGCATCGTCACCGGTGACGGACAGGTGCTTACCATTCCGACCGCGGCGATCGTGCAGCGCGATGGCCACAGCTACGTCTTCAGCGTGAATGACAAGCAGCAGGCCACCCGCCGCCGCGTGCGCACCGGCCAGGCCGTCAACGGCCACACCGCGATCCTGGAAGGCCTCAAGGCCGGTGATCGCGTCGTGGTGGACGGCGCCGGCTTCCTGGGCGAGGGCGACCGCGTGCGCGTGGTGACCAACACCAAGGCCGCCGCCCGATGAATATTTCCGCCTGGGCAATCAAGCGCCCATTGCCCGCGCTGCTGATCTTCTTCGTGCTGTGCGTGGCTGGCCTGTGGGGCTTCTATCAGCTGCCGGTGGCGCGCTTCCCGGACATCGCCTTCCCGATGACCACCGTCACCGTCACCCAGCCCGGTGCGTCGCCCAGCCAGCTGGAAGCGGAAGTCACCCGCAAGGTCGAGGACTCGGTGGCCACGGTCAACAACGTCAAGCGCGTGATCTCCTCGGTCAGCGAAGGCGTCAGCACCACCACCATCGAATTCCAGCTCGAGGCCGACCTGGCCACCGCGCTGGACGACACGCGCGATGCGGTCACCCGCATCCGCACCGACCTGCCGCAGGACATCCAGGAACCGGTGATCTCCAAGGTGGACATCGGCGGCTCGCTGATGACCTACGCCCTGGTGGCCCCGCACATGACCCCCGACGAGGCCAGCTGGTTCGTCGACCGCGACGTCTCGCGCGCCATGTACGGCGTACCGGGCGTGGCCCGGGTGACCCGCGTGGGCGGTGTGCAGCGCCAGGTGCGGGTGGACCTGGACCCCAATGCGTTGATCGCCATGGGCATCACCGCCGGCGACGTCTCACAGCAGCTGGCCCGCATCCAGGTGGAGCGTGCCGGCGGCAAGGCCGAGATCGAAGGCGCGCAGCAGACCATCCGTACGCTGGGCACAGTGGGTAACGCGCAGGCCCTGCGCGATTACTCCATCGCGCTGCCGGACGGCCGCGCGGTGCGCCTGTCCACGCTGGCCACGGTTACCGATGCCGCCGCCGATCCCACCGAAGCGGCGCTGCTCGATGGCGGCGAGGTGGTGGCGTTCTCGATGTCGCGCACACGCGGCTCCAGCGAAGTGAAGGTGGAGGCGGGCGTGCACGCCGCGCTCGACACCATCAAGGCCGCCCATCCCGGCATCGATTTCCGCCTGGTCACCACCGCCATCGACGAGACCCACCGGTCCTACGATTCGTCGATGACCATGCTCTACGAAGGCGCGCTGCTGGCGCTGCTGGTGGTGTGGTTGTTCCTGCGCGACTGGCGCGCCACCTGGGTGGCCGCGCTGGCGTTGCCGCTGTCGATCATCCCCACCTTCGCGGTGATGTACTTCTTCGGCTTCACCCTCAACATGATCACGCTGCTGGCGTTGTCGGTGGTGGTCGGCATCCTGGTGGACGATGCGATCGTGGAGATCGAGAACATCGTGCGCCATCTGCGCATGGGCAAGCCCCCGCTGGAAGCGGCGCGCGAGGCCGCCGGCGAGATCGGCAACGCGGTGATCGCCACCTCGCTGACCCTGGCGGCGGTGTTCGTGCCGGTGGCGTTCATGCCCGGCATCGCCGGCAAGTTCTTCCGCGAGTTCGGCTGGACCGCGGCCACCGCCGTGCTGTTCTCGCTGCTGGTGGCGCGCCTGCTCACTCCGATGATGGCGGCCTACCTGCTCAAGCCCCACGGCGAAGAGAAGCCCGATTCCAGGCTGATGGTCTGGTACCTGGGCTGGGTGGACGCCGCCCTGCGCCATCGCGGCCGCACGCTGTGGCTGGCCACCGGGCTGTTCGTGGCCTCGCTGGCGCTGGTGCCGTTCATCCCGGCCACCTTCATTCCGCAGTCCGACCTGGGCCGCAGCAACCTGAGCCTGGAACTGCCGCCGGGCACGCGCCTGCAGGACACCGTGGCCGTGGCCGAACAGGCGCGCGCGCTGCTCAAGGACATGCCCGAGCTGAAGCAGGTGTACACCGCCGTGGGCAGCGTGCTCGACCTCGGCGACCCCAGCGCGACCGGTGTGGGCGAGGCACGCAAGGCCACGCTGGTGCTCGACTGGGGCACCACCGACACCCGCGACCGCGACCAGCGCGTGCTGGAACGCGATGCGCGTGCACGCCTGGCCAACCTGCCCGGCGTACGCGTGAGCTACGTCAGCTCCGAGCCGGGCAACCTGCTGCAGCTGGTGCTGTCCGGCGATGATCCGCAGCGCCTGCAGGACGCATCCACCGCACTGGAACGCGACCTGCGCGGCATCCAGGGGCTGGGCAGCGTCACCTCCACCGCCTCGCTGCTGCGCCCGGAAGTGCAGATCGTGCCCAACGCGGCGCGCGCGGCCGACCTTGGCGTGGCCACGGCCGACATCGCCGAAGCGGCGCGCATCGCCACCGCCGGCGACTACGAACAGCGCCTGGCCAAGCTCAACCTGCCCGATCGCCAGGTGCCGATCCGGGTGGGCTTTGCCGAGGCCACGCTGGCCAACCCGGCGTTGATCGGGCAGCTGCGCGTGCCCGGCCGCAACGGCCCGGTGCCGCTGGCCGCCGTGGCCGACATCCAGCAGGGCAGCGGCCCCTCGCAGATCTCGCGGTACCAGCGCCAGCGCAACGTCACCCTGACCGCCGAACTCAACGGCCGCCCGCTGGGCGAGGTGATGACCCAGGTGCAGGCGCTGCCCAGCGTGAAGCAGCTGCCGCCGGGGGTGAGTTTCCTCAACACCGGCGATGCCGAGGTGTTCGTCGAACTGTTCATCGGCTTCATGCTGGCGATGGCCGCCGGGTTGATCTGCATCTACATGGTGCTGTTGCTGCTGTTCAACCATGCGCTGATGCCGGTCACCATCCTGGCGGCGGTGCCGCTGTGTGCCGGTGGTGCATTCGGCGCGCTGCTGATCACCCAGAACATGCTGTCGCTGCCGGCGCTGATCGGCTTGTTGATGCTGATCGGCATCGCCACCAAGAACTCGATCCTGCTGGTCGATTACGCGGTGATCGCCGAAGACGAACACGGCATGAGCCAGCACGATGCGCTGATCGACGCGTGCCGCAAGCGCGCCCAGCCGATCATCATGACCACCCTGGCGATGGGCGCCGGCATGATGCCGATCGCGCTGGGCTTTGCCGGCGATTCGAGCTTCCGCGCCCCGATGGCGATTGCGGTGATCGGCGGCCTGATCACCTCCACGCTGCTCAGCCTGATCGTGATCCCGGCTGCGTTCACGGTGATGGACGACCTGGGCGAATGGCTGTCGCGCAAGTTCCGTCGTCGCTCATCGCATGCGGTGGCCGGGCACACGGAGTAGAGCCACCCCATGGGTGGCTGCGCGGTCCGCTTCGATCACCCCGTTCATGCCGATGCAGCCCAGGCGGGTAAGCGCGGTCACCCGGCGGCGGTGGTATGAGCACAATGCATAGGTGGCATGCGGAAATACCGTGGCGGGCGCAGCGCGCCCGCCCCTTCCGCGTCGATACACTGCCTGCACGTTCTGACCGGTTGCCCGCCATGCCTCTGCGTACCCCCGTTGCCCTGCTGATGTGTCTGGTGTTCGCGACCAGCGCGCCTGCATCGGCGACGAATGCACCGGTGACGGGCGTTGGCCCACTGGCGGCCGATGCCGTGGCCACGGTGGATGCCGAATTGTTCGCACGCGGCAGCTTCACTGCCGCCGACGGCACGGTGCTGCCGTACCGGATCCTGCCGCCGCGCCACGTGCGCGCGGGCCAGCGGTATCCCCTGGTGCTGCAGTTCCACGGCTCCGGTGGCATCGGTACCGACAACGCCGCGCAGCTGGATCGCCTTGCCAGAAGCTGGGCGATGCCTGCCACGCGCGAACGCTACCCCGCATACGTCCTGGTGCCGCAGTTCGCCGGGCGCAGCGCCAACTACGGCCCTGCCGCTGCGGACCAGGCCGCCACGGCGGCACCGCAAATGCACGCGGCCCTGGCGTTGGCGCGGCACGTGGCGGCAACGCATCCGATCGACACCTCGCGCATCTACGCCGTGGGATTCTCGATGGGCGGCTCGGCCGCGTGGCTGTCGCCGACGCTGGCACCGGGCCAGTTCGCGGCGATCGTGTCCATCGCCGGCATCGCCCCGCCCGACAGTGCCGCATCGGCGTACACCCACGTGCCGGTGCTGGCGATGCACGGCGATACAGACGACGAGAATCCGATCACGGCTGATCGACGTTTCGTACGTACGCTGCACGCGCGCGGTGGTCAGGCCGTGCTCCGCGAGTACCCCGGCCTGGCCCATCAACCGCCCGCCGACATCGTGCCGGGCACGTGGTGGCGCGACTGGTTGTTCCAACAGAAACAAATGCCGCCGCGCTAACTGCAAGCGCAATGTCATGGGGAAGTCACTGCGGGCACCAATACTCCGCCGGTCCTCCACTACCCCGTCGACCCATGCGCGCTTCCGGCCACGCCCCCCGTGTTTCCCTGCTTGCTGTGTTGCTCACCGCTGCCGTCCAGGCCATGGCCGCCGAACCTGCACCTGCCGACGATGCACGCACGCTGGACCAGGTACAGGTGATCGGCCAGGCCACCAGCTACGCCACGACCACGGTGAGCCAGGAAACCCTCAACCGCCAGCAGGTCATCAGCAGCGTCAACAACGCGCTCAATGAACTGCCGGGCGTGGTGGTGAGCGAAGCCGATGCCACCGGCTCGTCGGTATGGGGCACGCAGATCAGCATGCGCGGCTTTGTGACCAACCGCGACACGCAGCAGATCGGCACCACCATCGACGGCCTGCCCAACGGCGGTTCCGGCTACGGCGGCGGCTCGCTGGCCAACCGCTACATCGACACCCTGGATCTGGAGACCGTCGAGGTGAGCCAGGGCACCGCCGATATTTCCTCGCGGTCCAACGAGGCGCTGGGCGGCACCTTGAACTTCCTCACCAGCGACCCGCTGGCCGAACAGCGGCTGCGCATGGTGGTTGGCGGCGGCGACCACGACGCGCGCAAGTACTACGTGCGCTACGACACCGGCCTGCTCGGTGGGCATACCCGTGCCTGGGTGAGCGCGTCCTCGGCGCGCGTGAATGACTGGATCGACGGCACCGGCCATGTCAGCAACGACAACCTGGCCGCGAAGTTCGTGACCGAGCTGGACCGCTGGACGCTCAGTGGCTACGCCTCCTACAACGACGCTGACGAACCGGAGTACACCAGCGTCACCCCGGCCGCGTTTGCGACCAACCCTGACCGCGACGGCCTCACCGGCACGCTCACCGGCATTCCCTACCTGGACCAGAATTTCCGCTCCGGCTCGCGCGCGCTGCGTGAAAACACCTTCGGCTACCTGCGCGGGGCATTCGACAGCGGCAACGGCTTCAAGGCCACGCTGACCGGCTACGCGCACAAGATGGAAGGCCGCGGCGACTGGCTGCCGCCGTACCTGGTGCAGGCGCGCAACGATGGCGCCGGCCGGCCCGAATCGGAGTACCTGGGCGGCAGCACCGTGTATGGCGGCAGCGCGCTGGGCCAGTTCTACTTCGTCAATCCCGATGGCAGCGCCGCGCAGATGCGCGCCGGCTGCGTGCCGCGCGCCGGCTTCAGTGCCGAGTACGACCCCAACTGCTACGCCGCCGGCGTACAGGGCGTGCAGTCCTACCGCCATTCGCACTACGACAACGACCGCGCCGGTGCCACCGCCGACGTGGAATGGAAGCAGACGCTGGGCAGCGTGGACAACACCGTGCGCGGTGGCGTGTGGGTGGAGCAGTACGACCGCAGCGTGCGCCGCGACTGGCACCGCCTGCTCAACGTGGGCACCGACATCGGCTTCGACCACCAGCCGTACTGGGTGCAGTTCGAAGACCGCTACAAGACCAGCGAGCAGATGTACTACGTGGAAGACGTGGCGCGCTTCGGTCCGTTCAGTGCGCGCGTGGGCGTCAAGCAGTTCTTCGTGGACCAGAAGCGCAACCGCGTGATCGGCAATGCCGAGAGCGTGCGGTCGGATTCCAAGTCCGACCCGCTGCTGTCGGCCGGTGCCACCTGGACGTTGCCGGTCGACGGCCTGGAGCTGTTTGGCGGCTACTCGCAGAACTTCGCCGCCATTCCCTCCGGCGTGCTCGGTGAAACCGATGCGCAGCGCTTCGCCCGGGTTGAACCGGAGACCGCCGACAACATCGAGCTGGGCCTGCGCGTGAGCCGCTGGCCCTTGACCGGCTCGTTGACCCTGTACAACATCAAATTCGACAACCGCATCGTCTACCTGCCCGCACGGCTGGCCGACGGTATCGACTATCTGGACGAGACCGATGGTGTCTACGAGAACTTTGGTGGCGTGGAAAGCACCGGTCTGGAAGCGGCGCTCGGTTATGGCTGGGACAACGGCTGGCGCCTCAATGGGGCCTACACCTACAACCGCTCCAAGTACCTGGGCAGCGGCAACGCCGCGCGCGATACCGAGCTGGGCATCGTCGACGGTGCCCAGGTGATCGGCCAGCCCAAGCACGTGCTGGTGGTGTCGGCCGATTGGCAGGGCGACAGCTGGAACGCCGGCATTTCCGGGCGCTACCTGGGCGAACGCTACCTGGATGCGTCCAATACCGCCAAGCTGCCGTCGGCCACGGTGTTCAATGCCAACATCGGTTTCGACCTGCAGAGCCTGTCGCCCCGGCTCAAGGGCGTGGGCGCCAGCCTGGTGGTGAGCAACCTCACCGACCGCAAGTATCTTGCCGGCGTGGACGGCAGCAATTCGGCCTTCATCGGCGCGCCGCGCACCGTCGGGTTCTCGGTGCGGGTCGACCTGTGAGTCCAGCGCGGCCACCGCTTGCCGACCCGGTACGCCGCCGCCTGCTGCAGGGCGGCCTGGGGGCGGGTGTGGCCGCGCTGCTGCCCAGCATCGCGCGGGCGGCGGCCATCGCCCCGCATGCACGCAGCGGCAGCCTGGAGGACGTGCAGCACATCGTGGTGTTCATGCAGGAGAACCGGTCGTTCGATCACTACTTCGGCACGTTGCCCGGTGTGCGCGGGTTCGGCGACCGCTTCGTTGCGCCGGCCCCACCGCTGGCGCCCGGGCAGCCGCCGCGCACGCTGTGGTTGCAGCCCAATGCCGCCGGCACGCGCGGCATCACGCCGTTCGCGCTGGATACCGCCGCGCAGTTCGGCCTGATGCGCGTGGAAGGCACCCCGCACACCTGGCCCGACGCGCAGCGCGCCTGGGACCACGGGCGCATGGCGCACTGGCCGGCTGCCAAGCAGGACCACGCGATGGGCTACTTCCGCCGCGATGACATGCCGTTCCAGTTCGCGCTGGCCGAGGCATTCACCGTGTGCGATGCCTACCACTGCGCGATGCAGGCCGGCACCAATCCCAACCGCCTGTTCCTGTGGACCGGCCACAACGACCCGCACGCCCGTGCGGGCGGCCCGGCCGTGGCCAACTCGCACGACAACTTCCCCGAGCTGGGCGGCCACCCGGCGTCGTACACCTGGACCACCTACGTCGAACGCCTGCAGCAGGCCGGCGTGCGCTGGCAGATCTACCAGGACATGGCCGACAACTTCACCGACAACCCGCTGGCCGGCTTCGCGCCGTTCCGCCAGGCCTGGCGCGGCGCGCCGGGGCATGATGCGGCGCTGCGCGCGCGTGGGGTGAGCACGCGCGGGCTGGCCCAGCTGCGCGAGGACGTGCTGAAGGGGCAGCTGCCGCAGGTCAGCTTCATCATCGCCGATGCCGCCGGCAGCGAGCACCCCGGCCCCTCCAGCCCGGCCCAGGGCGCGGCCTACACCGCGCGCGTGCTGGACGCGCTCACCGCCGATCCGGCGGTGTGGAGCCGCACCGCGCTGTTGCTGATGTTCGACGAGAACGACGGCTTCTTCGACCACATGCCGCCCCCGGCACCGCCGTCGCGCGATGCCTCGGTGGACGGTGGCTGGGCCGGTGCATCGTCGGTGTCCACCGACGGCGAATACCACCAGCATCCGTCGCCCGGCAACGAGACGGCCGATCCGCTGGACCTGCGTGGACGCCCGTACGGTCTGGGCCCGCGGGTGCCGCTGTATGCAATCTCGCCGTGGAGCCGTGGCGGCTGGGTCGACTCGCAGGTGTACGACCACACCTCGGTGATCCGCCTGATCGAACGCCGCTTCGGCGTGGCCGCGCCGGAACTGTCGCCGTGGCGCCGCGCGGTGTGTGGCGACCTCACCGGTGCATTCGATTTCTCGCAGCGCGACACGCGGCCCTTCGTGGCCTCGCTGCCGGCCACGGCCGCGGTGGCCGCACGCGCGGCGGCCCTGCCGGGGCGTACCGTGCCGGTGCTGCCCGAGGGCCTGCAGCCGGCACGGCAGGAACCCGGGGTGCGCCCGGCACGCGCGCTGCCGTATCGCCCGCAGGTCGATATCGCACTGGACGATGACCACCTCCGCCTCGACCTGGCCTGCGATGGCGCCGCAGCGGTACTGCACGTCTACGACCGCACGCAGCTGGGGGCGATCCCGCGCCGTTACACGCTGGCCCCGGGCATGCCGCAGCACGCGCGCTGGGCGATGGATGCGCAGCGCGGCTACGACCTGTGGCTGCTCGGCCCCAACGGCTTCCACCGCCACTACCGCGGCCAGCCCGGCACGGCCGCGCCGCTGCAGGCACGCATCGACCGCGACGGCGACCGCCTGCAGCTGTGGCTGCACAACCCCGGCACGGCGGCGCTGGCGGTCAGCGTGCGCCCGGGGGCCTATGTCGATGCCGCCCCGGACAGGCAGCTGCAGCTGGCGCCCGGTGCGCGCACCGCACTGCACTGGGACGCCGCCGCCAGTGGCGGCTGGTACGACCTGCATGTCGAGCAGCCCGGGGCCTCCCAGCGTCTTGCGGGGCGCGTGGAAGACGGCCGCTCGGGCAGCACCGACCCGGCCATGGGCACCGAGCCGATGCGCCTGCTGCTGGACTGACGGCTACGCCGGTGCGCTGTCAGGCGGAACCGCGGGCGGCCGATTCGATCATCTTCCAGCCGTTGCCGGACGGATCGCGGAAACCGGCATCCACCGTGCCGTAGCGCTCCACCGGCGCCTGGGTGAATTCGACGCCGGCCGCGCTCAGCCGCTGGTAGGCCGCACGGCAGTCGTCCACGGCCAGCACCAGGGCCGGCATGGCGCCCTTGGCCACCAGTGCCGCCAGGGCCTGCGCGGTGGCGGCGTCATGCACCGGCGGACCCGGCACGAACAGGCCCAGCTGGAACGCGGGCTGGTCCGGGTGCTGGACGGTCAGCCAGCGGTACGGGCCATTGCGCACGTCGGTGTGGATCTTGAACCCCAGCGCGTCGACGTAGAACGCCACCGCTTCGTCCTGGTCGCGCACGTACACCCCGACCACCTCGATACCCTGTGTCATGGAACCTCCGTTGGTTGAGGCTCTGTTGTACCGGCCCCTTCGCGCTGGCGCTTCTCCGAAACTGAGGTGGTGAGGTCCGGGCGCCGGGCGGCGCGCAGGATGCACTCGGGGGTGCTGCCCGGTGACGCCTGCGCCGGTGCCGTACCGCGCAGGTCGCCGGGACACTGCCCGGTGATGTCGCGGAACACCCGGCCGAACGTGCCCAGGCTGCTCCAACCGGTCTGGTAGGCGATCTCGGTGATGGGCAGGTCGGTGTCGCGGCACAGCGCCACCGCCCGCTCGATGCGGCGGCTCAGCAGGTAGCGGTGCGGCGGCAGGCCGAAGGCCAGCCGGAACTGGCGCGCGAAGTAGGCCTCGGAGGTGGCGCTCACCGCGGCCAGGCGCCGGACCGGCCAGGCCTCGTGCGGTGCCTGGTCCATCCGGTCCTTGGCCCGCAGCAGGCGTCGCAGCAGTGCAGGACTCTGGGTCATGGGCTTCCTCCGCCCGGCGATGCTACGACCGGGCGCGTCCGCCAGCAAGGCGCCGTCAGCGGCGCTGCATGGCGCCCGGTGCCTCGTCTGCTGCCGTCCAGGCGCGCAGGCCCATCACCGCCAGCCCGACGAACACCAGGTACAGCCCGGCGGTGACGTCCAGCGACTTGACCAGGTACATGCCCACATAGACCACGTCGACGATGATCCACAGCCACCACGTGGCGATATGGCGACGTGCCTGCCACCACTGCGCCACCAGGCTCAGCGCGGCGAGCATGGCATCCAGCCAGGGCAGCGCGGCATCGGTCCAGGTGTGCATGGCGGCGCCCAGCGCGATGCCGAACACCACGCCCAGACCAAGATCGCGCAGCAGCTGCGGGCGCGGCAGCGGCGCGATCACGATCGCACCGTCCTGCTGCGCGTGCCGGCGCCAGCTCAGCCAGCCGTACAGCAGGAAGCCGCCGAACACGACCTGCAGCAGCGTGTCCGAATACAGCTTGGCCTCGATGAACACCACCGCATACAGCGCCACCGCCACCAGCCCCACCGGCCAGGCCAGCATGCGCCGGCGCGCCATCAACCACACCCCGAGGATGCTGGTGGCTACCGCCGACCATTCCAGGATCGCCGCGTTCATAGCCCGAACGTCACCGACAACCGGGCCTGGCGCGGCGCACCGGCGAACAGGTAGTAGTCGCCGGCGGTGCTGCCGGTATCGCGCCAGTAAAAGCGGTCGAACACGTTGTCCACCGACAGGTTCCAGGTCACCGGATGGTCGGCCAGCGCGTGCTTGAAGCGCAGGCCCAGGTCGACCACGTGGTAGGCCGGTGCGCGCACGCTGCCATCCACCGTGGCGGCGTTGGCCGAGGCGTAGCGCCAGCCGCCGGTGAGCGACAGCCCGCTGGCGAACGGCAGCGCGTAGTCGGCATGCACGCTGGCGCGCAGCTTGGGCACGTTGACCAGCTGGTGGCCTTCATACAGCGCGGTGCCACTGCTGCGCGCGCGCGCCTGCAGCGCGCTGACGCTGGCGTTGAGCACCAGGCCGTCGGCAACACGGCCATTGGCGGTCAGTTCCAGCCCGGTGTGGGTCTGCTGGCCTTCGGCCACGAAGGTGTAGCCGGCGTCGCTGCTGTCCGGCTTGGCGTACTGGAACGGCTGCGAGGTGCGGAACAGCGCCGCGCCCAGGGTCAGCGCATCGGCGGCGGCGTACTTGATGCCCACTTCGGTCTGCCGCGACAGCACCGGCGCCAGGAACGCGCCGTCGTTGGAGGTCCAGAACGGGGCTTCCTGGCCCAGCGAAATGCCGCGCACGTAGCTGGCGTAGACATTCACCTGCTCGGTTGCCTTCCAGACCAGCGCGGTCTGCGGCAGGAAGCGCGACAGCGTGCTTCGGCGCTCGGGGTTACCGCGCTTGTCGAACGCGCGCTCATCCAGGCGCACGAACCGGCCACCGGCCAGCCACTGCCAGGCATCGCCGAACTGCATGCGGTCCATCGCGAACACGGCCGTCTGCGCGCTGTCCAGGCGGCGCACCGAGGGGCCGGGCTGCAGCGGCGACGGCGCGAACACCGGCACCTGCGCGTCGTGGATGTTGGCCGTGCCGACGTACTCGTTGACGTTGCGGCGCTTGTCGATGGTGCGCTCGAACCGGTCCGCGCCGACAGTGAGTTCGTGGCCGACGCGGCCGGTGCTGAAGCTGCCGCGCAGTTCGGCGCGTGCCTCCAGGTTGCGGCGGGTGTCGTCGGGGCTGCGGTAGTCGTAGATGTCGTAGTCGCCGTTGGGCGCGAAGTAGTTGCCCGGCACGCTGCCATCGGCACACTGCGCGGCGTAGTAGCAGCCGTAGGCGAAGGCCACGTTGTCATCGATCACCGAGCGGCTGTAGCCGGCCGACACGCGCGACTGCCACTGCGCGTTGAACTGGTAGGTGTGCAGTGCGGTGATGTTGGTGCTGTCGATGCCCACCGGCCGCTGCCACGGCTGGTAGCCCAGCATGTGCTCGCGGTCCACCCCGCGCGGCAGTTCGCGCGCGCCCAGCAGCTGGTAGCCGGAGGCCGAGCGCTGCGAGCTGGTCTGGTAGTTGGCATCGACCTCGAGCTTGCTGCGGTCGCTGATCAGCCAGTCGGTGGCCAGCGAGTAGAAATTGCGGCGGCCCTCGGCGTGCTCGATATACGACTCGCTGCCGTCCCACGCCGCGTTCACGCGCACGCCCAGGCGCGGGGTCAGCCAGTGGCCGACATCCACCGCGGCGTAGCGCGAGCCTTCCGAATCGGTGCCCAGGGTGACGTTGCGGACCTCGGTCGGGCGCTTGCCGACGTAGTTGATGATGCCGCCGGGCGCCATCACGCCGGCGGCAAGGCCGGCTTCGCCCTTCAGGATTTCCACCTGCTGCACGTTCTCCAGCGCCAGCCGCTGCTCGCCGGTGGTGCTCAGGCCGTTGAAGCGGTAACCGGTACCGGTGTCCAGCGGGAAGCCGCGGATGGCGATGTTCTGGTAGTAGCCCACCGGGGCGTAGCTGTCGCCGAGCGAGGCGTCGCTGCGGGCCAGTTCGGACAGGCTGCGCACCTGGCGGCTGTCGAGCAGGTCGCGGTCGAGCACGGTCAACGCGGCCGGGGTGTCCTTCCAGTCGCCACTGCCGAAACTGGTGGTCTGCACAGTGTCGGCCACCGGCTGGCGGGCCTGCACGCGCACGGCGGCAAGCTCGGTCGGGGAACGGTCGGGCGCGTCCGGGGCGGCGTCGCTGGCATACAGCGGCAGGGCGGCGCACAGGGCGGCGGTCAGCAGGGCAGGGCGATAGCAGCGGTTCATTCGATTCGTCATCAGCCAGAAGAGACGAAGCGACGGCGCGCACGCACCGACCCATCCGGTCGTTGCGCCCACTGCACAAAGCTCCCTACGCCGGTATCAACCGGATCAGGTTCCAAGGGACTCTCTCAGCCTGGTTTTGTCCAGGCACCCCCGCTTCGGTGACCATTTCACCACAAACGGCCCCGCGATGCCCGCCACGGCTCAGGCGGCGGCGTGCAGCGCCTGGAGCAGGGCTTGGCCGTGGCGGCCCTTGAACCACAGCGCGTGGCCCAGCAGGAAGGTGTGATAGGCCACATCCGCGTTGGCCGGCGAGGCGGTGATGCCGTTGAAGTACTCCACTTCGGACAGTGCAAAGTCCAGGTGCACGATGGGCAGCAGGTCGGCCAGCAGCTGCACCCGCGCGGCCGACACCGGCAGCACCTGCCGGTAGCCTTCGACCAGGGCCAGTGCAATGGCGATGCGCGCCGCATCGGTCTGCTGCTCCAGCGCCAGCCAGGCAATGGCATTGCGTTCGATCGCGGTGGCCAGGTCGAACAGCGCGCTGGTGGGCGAGGCCAGGCCGAAGTCGAACACGGTCTGCACCTGCGGGGCGTTGCTGTCGGCACGCCAGAGCAGGTTGGACACGTGCCAGTCGTTGTGGGCCCACAGCCGTGGCTCGGCGTGCAGGCGCCCGGCCAGGCCGGCGTGCCAGGGCAGCACCGCGCGCTGCAGGTCGTCCTGCCAGTGTTGCCGGGCCAGGTAGGCGGCCAGGCCGGGGCGCTGGCCCAGGTCGGCCTGCAGCATCGCCAGCGGGTCGGCGGCGCGGATCAGGTCGTCGCGTGCCACCAGCAGGTGGGTGCTGCGCTGGGGCGCGTGGTAGCCGGCCGAGGCCTGGTGCAGGGTGGCCAGCATGCGCCCGGCCTCGCGTGCGGCGGCCGGGTCGGCCAGCGGTGTCCAGGACGGCGCATCGCGGTACAGGTCCTGGCCGTCGCCCACGCTGTGCAGCTCGTAGGTCCAGCCGTCGTGTTCGGGGGCGGTCGCATCGTCGGCATCGCGCAGCACCTGCACCACGGGCACGCCGGCCGCCGCCAGGTGGGCGATGAAGCGGTGTTCTTCGCCCAGCGAAGCGGCGTCGCGCACGCTGTGGTGGTGGCGTTTGACGAATACCCGCCCGCGCCCGCTTTCCAGGAGGGCGGCCGCCGACAGGGGGCGCGGGCTGTGCCAGGCCACGCCGACCTCCGTGCCCAGCTGCGGGTAGCGCCCGCGCAGCCAGGCCACGTCGCGCGCATCGATGGCAGGCCAGTCGGCGGCCACGGCGTCGTTGTCCAGGCCTTGCACGAGGTGGGCGGTGTGGGTCATCGGCGAGCAGGCACAACGTGCGTCGGGGTGCGGGGCAGACAGGGTAGCCGAACGCACAACGGGCGGGTCATCGACCCGCCCGTTGAAGGCGCTGCGCACGGTGGTGGGGGCGGGGCTTACCAGCCGCGGCCGTGCTGGCGGTCCCAGTTGCGGCGATCGCGCTGCTCGCGTTCCCAGCGGCCACGGTCGTTGCGACGGTCATAACCACGGTCATAGCCGTAGCGGCGGTCATGGCGACGATCGTCATAGCGGCGGTTGTCGTAGCCACGGTCGTACCGGTGGTCGCGCTTGTCGCGGGTGGTCAGGTTGCCGATGGCGCCGCCGGCCACCGCGCCGCCCACGGTGGCCGCCGTATCACCGTTGGAGAGCAGGTGGCCGGCCACGCCGCCCACCACCGCGCCTACCACGGTGCGCTTGTCCTTGCGGGACATCGCGCTGGCGTCGCCGACGGCGGCCAGGCCGACCGTCAGGGCCAGGGCCACGGCCAGGCCACGAAGGCTGAGTGCGGAAATGTTGAGCATGTTCGGTTCTCCAGTCGGGTACAGGCCACGCTGGGGTTCCAACATTGTCGGAACATTGCCGCGCGGCCCGGGTGGGTCTGCGTATTCATCTAGCGGCAATGCGGATGAAGCGAGGCTGAAAGTGCCGGTGCCCGCTCAGGGTCCAGCAAGGTCCGGCGCGGGGGTCAGATCTCGCCGTCGCGCAGGTAGTCAAACAGTTCGGCATCGCCCTTGAGGCCGAGCTTGAGCATTGCATCACCCTTCTGGCGGCTGATCGTGCTGACGCTCTTGTGCAGCTGCAGGGCGATCTCCTTCACGGTCTGGCCGCTGCCGAGCAGGCGCAGCACCTCGATTTCACGCGGCGACAGCGGCTTGGTACCGACGTCATCGACCGTGTTGGTGCCGATTGCGTCAATGCGTTCCTTCAGCGTGCGGCTCACATACGGCAGGCCGCGCTGCACGGTCTGGATCGCCAGCGGCAGCTCTTCCATCGAGGAGGTCTTGTCGACCAGCCCAAGCACGCCGGTGGAGGCCACCATGCGCAGGATGGCCAGGTTGTTGGACACGCTCAACATCAGCACCGGCAGGTCGGGAAAGCGGCGCCGGATCATGCCGATCATGGTGAACCCGTCAGCCTGCTGGCTGCCGGGCATCGAGTAGTCTGTCACCAGCACATCGCAGGGCGCGCTGGCCAGCGCGGCCATCAATTCGTCGGCGCTGCTGGCCTCGGCCACCACCACGCCCACGCCGCTGGATTCGATCACCGCCTTGGTGCCGATCCGGACCACCGGGTGGTCGTCGGCGATGATGATGCGAAGTGTCATGGGCTGGTATGGTTGCCGGGGCGGATGCCGCACGGGCCAGGCCGTGGGCGAGAGATCATTCTACGGAGATGGGACTGCATGCGTACTCCGGTTGTCCGCTGGCTGCTGCTGATCGTCCTGGCCTGCGTGCCGATGCTGGCCGCAGGGGCCGATGCACCCGCCACCGGCCCGACGCTTTCGCCTCGCCAGAGTGAATGGCTTGGTCGGCACCCTACCATCATCCTTGGCCTGTACGACAGCGGCTGGCCGCCGTTCGAGTCCCTGCGCGACGGCAAGCCGGAAGGCCTGGGCTATGACTACCTGAGCCTGCTTGCACAGCGCCTGGGCATCCGCGTGGAGGTGCGCGTCTACCGCGACTGGGCGGAGGTGCTGGACGCGGCCTGCCGGGGCGAGGTCGATGTGGTGATGAACGTCACCCTGACCCCGGACCGCACCCGCTGCATGGTCTACACCCGCGGCTACGCCTCGGCGGCGTTGGCCGTGGTGGGTCGGCTGGACGATACCCGCACCTCGACCGATCCGGACCTGCACGGCCTGCGCGTGGTGACCGAGCGCGAGTTCGTCACCCGCGACCAGGTGCGCGCCCGTTTTCCCGGTGCGCTGCGGATCACCGCGGCCGATACGCTGGCCGCGTTGAAGATGGTCAGCGACAACGAGGCCGACGTGTACATCGGCAATGCACACGTGGCCAGCACCCTGATCCAGCGGCACGCGATGGAGCGGATCACCCTGCTCAGGCCCAGCGACCTGCCACCGGAGCGCCTGCACTTCGGCGTCCCCAACGCCGAGCAGCCGCTGGCCGAGGCGCTGGACAACGGGCTGGCGCAGCTGACCCGCGCCGAACGCGACGCATTGGCCCAGCGCTGGCTGGGTCCGCTGCACTGGTCCACCCAGTCGCGGCTGATCCTGGGCAACGCCGAGAAGCGCGTGCTGTCCACGCCCCTGCGCCTGGGCTTTGCGCCGAATGCGGCACCGCTGGCGTTCGTCGACCAGGCCGACCAGCCCAGCGGCGTGGCTGGCGACTACCTGCGCCAGCTGCGCATGGTCGGCGCGCATCTGGTGCGCGTACCGGCACACGACTGGTTCGAGGTGCGCGAGCAGATGCGCCGCGGCGAGGTCGACGCGATCATGGGCATTCCCAACGACTCGGCCTACCTGGGCGAGGGCTGGGTGTTCAGCCAACCCTTCATCACCGTGCCCAACGTGATCGTGGTGGGCAGCGGCAGCCCGTCGGTACTGGCCCTGGCCGACCTGGACGGGCGCAGCATCCTGCTTTCGGACCCGGACCGGTTGCGCGGCTACATCCTGCAGCACGCGCCCAAGGCGCGCATCGTGCCGGCGCGCAGCACCGAGCAGGCCCTGGAGCGGCTGGCCAACGGCGACGCCGATGCCTACGTCGGCAACCTGGCCATGGTCGACCGCATCGTGCGCGACCGATACCCCGCGCAGCTGCACGTTGCCGCACCGGCCGGCTTCAGCGACCGCCTGTCGCTGGCGGTCAAGCGCGAGTACGCGCCGCTGGCCACCACCTTCGACCGGGTGCTGCTCAACCTGACCCCGCGCGAGCATGAGGCGATCCGTGGCGACTGGCTGTCGGCCGAATACCACAGCGACGTGGACTGGCGCGCGATCGCGCGCTGGGCGGTGCCGCTGTCGCTGGTGCTGCTGACCGCCATCGTGGTGCATGGGTGGGGCCACTGGCGCCTGCGCCGCGAGGTCGCCATGCGACGGCATCTCGAACAACGCCTGGCCGAGGTCACCGACAACCTGCCGGCCACCGTCTACCAGGCGCGGCGCGACAGTGATGGCCAGTTCTCGTTTCCTTACATTGCCGGTGACATGGAGGCCCTGTTCGGGATCAGCGTGGCCGAGGCGATGGCCGACGAAGGCTTGGTGATGGAGCGCATCGACGTGCACGACCGGGAGCGCGTGCGGCAGACGCTTGAGCAGGCCGTGCGCGATTTCACCGTGCTGGACATGGAGTTCCGCACCTGCCCGCACGGGGAGGTGCGCTGGATACGGTCGCGTGCGCTGCCCTACGCGGTCGACGACGGTGCCATGCTGTGGAGCGGCTACTGGGTGGATGTCACCGAGGCCCGCGCCCAAGCCGATGCACTGGTGGCAGCCAAGGCCGCCGCCGAGCGTGCCACGGCGGCCAAGTCGGACTTCCTGGCCACCATGAGCCATGAGATACGCACGCCGATGAGTGGCGTGCTGGGGATGGTGGAAGTGCTGGCGCACACGCCGCTGGACGGCGAGCAGCGGCGCATCATCGCCGTGATCGAGGACTCGGCGCAGATGCTGCGCCATATCCTCGACGACATCCTGGACTACTCGCGGATCGAAGCCGGTGCGTTGCCGCTGGAACTGCAGCCGGTGGCGTTGCGCAGGTTGCTCGACAACGTGCAGCAGCTGCTGTCGCCGCAGGCCTCGTCAAAGGGCCTGGCGTTGCAGCTGCACGTGGACCCGGCAGTGGCCCCGATGCACCTGGGCGACGGCATGCGCCTGCGCCAGATCGTGTTCAACCTGCTCAGCAATGCGATCAAGTTCACCGAGCACGGCGAGGTGTCCATCACCCTCGGCCTGGACGAAGACAGGGACGTCGACATCGACGGGGCGCAGCCGCTCTGCCTGCGCGTGGCCGACACGGGGATCGGCATTTCCGCCGAGCAGCGCGAACGCCTGTTCAAGCCATTCGCCCAGGCCGACATCGCCACCACGCGGCAGTACGGCGGCACCGGCCTGGGCCTGAGCATCTGCCAGCGGCTGGTGGCATTGATGGGCGGCCACCTCGACCTGCACAGCACGCCGGGCGAAGGCACTGAAGTGGTGGTGCGGCTGCCATTGCCGGTGGTGCCGGCACTGGAGCCGGGCGATGCCGCGCCGTCGGATCCGGACCGGGTGGCCGCCCTCCCGGCGGCGCTGCAGGCGTTGCGCGTGCTGGTGGTGGAGGACCATCCCACCAACCAGGCGCTGATGCGCTGGCGGCTGCAGCAGCTGGGCCTGGCCCACGATGTTGCCGCGCACGGGCAGGCCGCGCTGGACCTGCTGGCGAACACCCACTTCGATCTGGTCATCACCGATTGCCGCATGCCGGTGATGGATGGCTATGCCATGACCCGGCGGCTGCGCGAACGCGAGCGGGAAACGAGCGCGCCACGGGTGCCGGTGATCGCACTCACCGCCAGCGCCCTGGCCGAAGACCTGCAGCGCTGCCGCGAGGCGGGCATGGATGACCTGCTGGCCAAACCGGTGGCGCTGGCCACGCTGCGCCAGGTGCTGGTGCGCTGGTTGCCCGGTCACAGCGGCGGCGCGGTCGACGGTGTGCCACCGCCGCCCACCCCGGGCGGTGCCGCGGCCCCCAATCGCGCCGCCATCGTGCAACGCTTCGGCTCCGGGCACGTGGCCAGCGTGATGATCGACAGCATGCGCAGCACCACCGAGGACGACCTGCAGCGCGGCCAGGCCGCGCGCGCCGACGGCGACAGCCAGGCGGCCGCAGAAGTCCTGCACCGCATCGCGGGCGGGCTGGGCACGCTCGGTGCCATGGGCCTGGTGGAGCAGGCGCGCACATTGATGGCGCAGATCGACGCGGCCGGCGTGGAGAGTTGCCATGCCGACATCGAGGCCTTCGAACAGGCATTGCGCGATTATCTGGCGTCGCTGCAGGCCACGTGATGGTTGGCGCGCGTCTCAGCGCGCTTGCTGCAGGTACTCGATCACCTGCCTGCGTCGCTCCGGATCGGCGGTGGCGTTGAGCATGCGCGAACCGGGCACCACGCTGGCCGGTGCGCGCAGGAACGCATCCAGGGTCGTCTCGTTCCAGGTGATGTCGGCTTGGCGCATGGCGTTGGAATAGGGGTAGTCGCCCAGGCTGCCGGCACGCCGCCCGATCACGCCGTGCAGGTTGGGGCCGAAGCGGTGCACGCCCCCGGGGGTGACGGTGTGGCAGCCGGCGCAGATCGCGAACGCGCGCTGCAGCTGCTGCTGGTGCTGTTGTTCGGGCGTCTGCGGCGCGCGCGCGCAGGCGGCCAGCCCCAGGCAGGCAACCAGCACACAGCACAGGCGCAGCAACGGCATCGTCGGGATCGTCGGGCAAGGGCGAGCGCAGATGATAGCCAGCGCCCGCGCCGCTGCGGCCTGCGACCAAAGGCCGCAGGCGCGGTGCCTCACATGCCGGTGTAGTTCGGGCCGCCGCCGCCCTGCGGGGTCACCCACACGATGTTCTGGGTGGGATCCTTGATGTCGCAGGTCTTGCAGTGCACGCAGTTCTGCGCGTTGATCTGCAGCTGTTCGCTGCCCTGCGCACCCACGAACTCGTACACGCCGGCGGGGCAGTAACGCGCTTCCGGGCCGGCGTATTCGGCCAGGTTGACCTGCACCGGCACGCTGGCGTCCTTCAGCGTGAGGTGGCTGGGCTGGTCTTCGGCGTGGTTGGTGCTGCTCAGGAACACCGAGCTGAGCCGGTCGAAGGTGAGCACGCCATCGGGCTTGGGATAGACGATTCTGGTGTGCTTGTCCGCCGGTTCCAGGCAGGCATGGTCCGGCGTGCTGTGGCGCAGCGTCCACGGCGGGTTGCGGATGCCCAGCTTGGGCAGCAGCCACTGCTCGATGCCGGTCATCAGCGTGGCCACGGTCTGGCCCTTCTTGAACCACTGCTTGAAGTTCTTGGACTGCTTGAGCTCGTCATGCAGCCAGCTGCTGTCGAACGCGGCCGGGTACGCGCTCAGTTCGTCGTGCTGGCGGTCGGCCGCCAGCGCATCGAAGGCGGCATCGGCAGCCAGCATGCCGGTCTTGATCGCCGCGTGGCTGCCCTTGATCCGGCTGACGTTGAGGTAGCCGGCTTCGCAGCCGACCAGCGCGCCACCGGGAAACACGGTCTTGGGCAGCGACATCAGGCCACCGGCGGTGATCGCGCGGGCGCCGTAACCGATGCGCTTGCCGCCTTCCAGGTGCGTGCGGATGGACGGGTGGGTCTTGAAACGCTGGAACTCCTCGAAGGGGCTCAGCCACGGGTTCTTGTAATCCAAGCCGACCACGTAGCCGATCGATACCTTGCCACCGTCGGCGTGGTACAGGAACGCGCCGCCGTAGGTGTCGTTGTCCAGCGGCCAGCCGGCGGCGTGCACCACCAGGCCCGGCTCATGCTTGGCCGGGTCGATCTGCCACAGCTCCTTGATGCCGATGCCGTAGGCCTGCGGGTCCTTGCCGGCATCGAGCTGGTAGCGGGCGATCAGCTGGCGGCCGAGGTGGCCGCGCGAGCCTTCGGCGAAGATCGTGTACTTGGCATGCAGTTCCATGCCGCGCTCGAAGTTCGGGCCGGGCTGGCCGTTCTTTTCGATGCCCATGTCGCCGGTGGCCACGCCCATCACCGCGCCGTCGGCGGTGTACAGCACTTCGGCGGCGGGGAAGCCGGGGAAGATCGACACTTCCAGCGCTTCGGCCTGCTGGGCCAGCCAGCGGGTGACCTCGCCCAGGCTGACGATGTAGTTGCCGTCGTTGTGGAAGCACTCGGGCAGCAGCGCGTGCGGGGTGCCACGCGCGCCGGTTTCACTCAGGAACAGGAACTCGTCGCGGGTGACCTTCTGCTTCAGCGGTGCGCCGCGCTCGGCCCAGTCCGGGAACAGTTCAGTGAGCGCGCGCGGGTCCATGATGGCGCCGGACAGGATGTGCGCGCCGGGCTCGGAGCCCTTTTCCAGGATGCATACCGACAACTCGCGGCCGGCCTCGATGGCGCGCTGGCGCAGGCGGATCGCGGTGGCCAGGCCGGCGGGGCCGGCACCGACGATCACCACGTCGAATTCCATGGCTTCACGCGGGGGCAGGGCGGGGATCTGTTCGCTCATGGGGGTGCGTAACTCTTGGGTAGTACCGTCGGCCGGAGCCGGCGGCGGTTGCCTGGGAATCGCGCGCGGGACACACGGCGCAACGGCTGGATCAGATGAGCAGGGTACCGGGACGCGGCGTTTACGCCTAGATCGCCGACGTTGGCACCACGTCGCGACACCGTTCGCGGGTGTTTTTGTTGCGCTGCATCAATGTGCGGATGCGCGCGCGGCGCGCGTGCTGTCGCCCGGTTTCACGCGCTGGCTTCGAAGCCGGCGTGGTAGCGCACGTCGGCATCGGGGCTGTCGCCGCGCAACCGGCGCGCCTGGAAGAACGCGGCCGGGATGCCCGGCAGGCGCAGGCGCGGGTCGGCTTCGAACCCGAACCGCCCGTAGTAGCCCGGATCGCCCAGCACCACGCAGCCGGCGGCCTGGCGCTGCTGCAGGGCCTCGATCGCGGCGTGCATCAAGGCGCTGCCGATACCGCGACCCTGCTTCTCCGGTGCCACCGAGATCGGCCCCAGCCCGTACCAGTGCAGGCTGCCGTCGCTGAGCTGCACCGGCGACAGCGCCAGGTGGCCCACGATGCCATCGTCGTCTTCGGCCACCAGCGACACCGCCAGCGCGCCGGCATCGCGCAGCGCATCGACGATGAACTGTTCGGTGCCGCTGCTATGCGGGGCGTCGGCGAAGGCCGCGCGGGTGAGGGCATGGATGGCATCCCGGTCGGCGGGGTGTTCGTCGCGGATCCGCATGTCCGGCTCCTGTACGAGGGAAGCCACAGTGTAGGCCGTGCTGCGGCGTGCCTTGGCCCGGCGCGGCGCAGCGACCACAATGGCCCCCTGTTTGATCGCCATCACGCCCGGGTAGCCATGTCACTGAATCCGTATGACCTGTTTGATGTCCGCTCCCTGCTCAGCGACGAGGAGCGCGCCGTGCAGGCCACGGTGGCGCGCTTCACCGACGAGCGCGTGCTGCCGATCATCGGCGACGCCTTCGACCAGGGGCGCTTCCCGGACGAGTTGATCCCGGAGATCGCCGCGCTGGGCCTGCTCGGCTGCAGCCTGCCCGAGCAGTACGGCGGCGGCGGGCTCAACGCGGTCAGCTACGGGCTGATCTGCCAGGAACTGGAACGCGGCGATTCGGGCCTGCGCAGCTTCGTGTCGGTGCAGAGCTCGCTGTGCATGTACCCGATCTTTGCCTACGGCAGCGAGGAGCAGCGCACGCGCTGGCTGCCCGACATGGCCGCCGGCAAGGTGATCGGCTGCTTCGGCCTGACCGAAGCGCACGGCGGCTCCGACCCGGCGGCGATGAAGACGCGCGCGGTGCGCGACGGCGGCGACTGGCTGGTCAACGGCAGCAAGATGTGGATCACCAGCGGCCCGGTGGCCGACATCGCCATCGTCTGGGCACACACCGAAGACGGTATCCAGGGCTTCGTGCTGGAAAAGGGCATGGCCGGCTTCACCACGCAGGAAATCAAGCACAAGATGAGCCTGCGCGCCTCGCTCACCGGCGCGCTGTTCTTCGACAACGTGCGCGTGCCCGAGCGCAACCGCCTGCCCAACGTGCAGGGCCTGAAAGGCCCGCTGGGCTGCTTGAACCAGGCGCGCTACGGCATCAGCTGGGGCCCGATCGGCGCGGCGGTGGCCTGCCTGGACGAGGCGCTGAACTACACCAAGCAGCGCGTGCTGTTCGGCCGGCCGGTGGCTGCCACGCAGAGTGCACAGATCAAGCTGGCCGACATGGCCCGGCGCATCACCACCGCGCAGCTGCTGGCCTTGCAGCTGGGCCGGTTGAAGGACGCCGGCCAGCTGCAGCCGCAGCAGGTCAGCCTGGCCAAGTGGAACAACTGCCGCATGGCCATCGACATCGCCCGCGAATGCCGCGACCTGCTCGGCGGTGCCGGCATCACCACCGAGCACATGGCGATCCGCCACGCGCTGAACCTGGAATCGGTCATCACCTACGAAGGCACCGAAACCGTGCACCAGCTGGTGATCGGGCGGGAGCTGACGGGCATCAACGCGTTCTGAGCGGATCGGTAGTGCCGGCCGCTGGCCGGCATGGCCCAGGAAGGTGCGCAACATGCAACGCCCAGCACGAGAGGTTAGATGAATGAAAAACAATCTTGCAAAGACGCTGGTGTGGTTCTCGTTGGTCTTCCACGCCTGCGCGCTGCAGGCGGCGTTGGCAGGCAACCGGGACGGGGAGGCATGGACAGGCCAGTACTCGCAGCCGAGCGATCTCTGCACTGAACCGCGCACCGGACGTAGTTGCCGCGACGACTTCAGGGACGGCCTGTCGATCGTCGAAGAATCAAAGGGATACAGGGTTGAGCTGCATAGTACCCAGTCGATGCAGCATGTCTGCACATTTGTGCTGCATATGAAGCCAGTAGCCGGAAAGCTGATTTATGAGTCCGAACTAGGCGTCGTGGCTATCGAGAAACATGTGGATGCGCTGAGAGTCTCATCCGGCGGCATTGATCCCACTGCTACTGGCTTGGGCATGTGCGGTGCACATGCTGATATTGATGGTCTGGAGTTTTCTTCCCTGGGCAAGCTCACACACTCTGGGTGAGGCGATGGTGCCCGCCCCTGATTGATCCAGGCAGAAGGCATCCAATGTGCGGCTGTCGGGCTCGCTTGGAAGCGAGCCGAGCACCGCGGAACCGGCGGAGCGAATGAGCGCCGCCGGTTCCGCGCCGTCCCCCCGACGGACCGAGGAGCGCAGGGTACCGGTGCGCCGCACAAACGCGAACTACACCCCGCCGGCAAACCCGCGCTGCCGCCAAGCCTCGTACATCACCACGGCGACCGTGTTGGACAGATTGAGGCTGCGGTTGTCCGGCTGCATTGGCAGGCGCAGGCGCCGGCCATCGGGGAGCGCGTCGAGCAGGTCCTGGGGCAGGCCGCGGGTTTCCGGGCCGAACAGGAAGGCATCGCCATCGTCGAACTGCGGGGTGTCGTAACGCACGCTGCCGCGGGTACTCAGGGCAAACAGACGCTTGGGTGCAATGGCCTGCAGGGCGGTGTCCAGGTCGGGATGGACCTGCAGTCGAGCGTATTCGTGATAGTCCAGGCCGGCGCGCTTGAGCTGCTTGTCGCTCAGGTCGAAACCGAGCGGCTCGATCAGGTGCAGCCGCGCGCCGGTGTTGGCGCAGAGGCGGATCACATTGCCGGTGTTCGGCGGAATTTCGGGTTGGAACAGGATGACGTGGAACGTGGGCGCGGTCATGGCCGCAGTTTACGCGGCTGCTGCGTGTTACCGCAGCAACCGATTACGGACGGACCAGCACCTGGGCAGCGGTTTCCAGCGCCAGGGCCTGCAGATCGGCAGACGACGGGCGCACCTGCAGGGCCGGCAGATTGACGATCACGTCGCGGGCCACGGCGGTGGCAGCGGCGGCCAGCGTGGCCACGTAATCGCGGTGGGTCACCTGCTCGGCCGCCAGCGCCTGGTACTGCTCGGCGGTCGGACGGACTTCGACGGCGGCCAGCGTGGTCACGCGGCGGCTGCCGGCCAGCTCGGCGCGGTAGTCGGCGATCAGGCCGGCGCCCGGGCGGACTTCCACCAGGGCCAGGGTCGGAATGGCGCTGGTGCGCTCGATCTCGGCCTGGGCGATCTGGTCGGCCGACGGACGCACCTGCACGGTGTCCAGGGTGGTGATGGTGGCGGCCTGCACGTTCGAAGCAAACGCGGCGCCGGCGGCGAGGGCGATGGCAATGGCGAGGGTCTTGGTGTTCATGGCGGGCCTGTTTAGTGTTGGTGGGCAGTGGTGTGGTAGTAAGGTAGTACACCGATTCGGGGCATGCAAGAACAATTTCAACTTTTTCGTTTCGGTTCAGCGGGCAGTCATGTTGGATCTGTTCCTGCCTTTGCCACAGCCAGTACCAAGCAGGTGCCGTGCCAACTTTTTCTCGTTGATTCGTAAGGATTTTTCGCCACTGACGGAGTGTCCGCTGTCCGGACACCTGTCCGATGGCGGTGCGCAGGTGTCCGCGCCCAGGCGTTCAGGCAGGGCCGAGCTGACCGCTGCCCTGGCCTTCAACCCCGAAAACACCCACGGGACCCGCAGTGACTGTTGGCCGATGCCGCAGGCGCCCGTCACGCGCTAGGATCGGCCTTCACTTTCATGACCAAGGAACCGGAATGACCGTCCAATTTCGCCCGCGTGCCGCGCTGCTGGCTGTAGCGCTCTCCGCCGCCCTGGGCAGCGTCGTGCCGGCCCCTGCGCTGGCCAAGCCCGCCACGCCGGCCAAGGTCGACATTCCGTTCGAGCAGTTCACCCTTCCCAATGGCCTGCGCGTGGTGGTGCACACCGACCGCAAGGCGCCGATCGTGGCGGTCAACGTCTGGTACCACGTGGGCAGCAAGGACGAACCGGCCGGTCGCACCGGCTTTGCGCACCTGTTCGAACACCTGATGTTCCAGGGCAGCGAAAACCACGACGGCGAATATTTCGAACCCTTCAAGCAGGTCGGCGTGACCGGCCAGAACGGCACCACCAATACCGACCGCACCAACTACTTCGAGAACGTGCCCACCACCGCGCTGGACATGGCGCTGTGGATGGAGTCCGACCGCATGGGCCACCTGGTTGGCGCGATCGACCAGGCCGCGCTCGACGAACAGCGCGGCGTGGTCCAGAACGAGAAGCGCCAGGGCGAGAACCAGCCCTATGGGCAGGTGTGGGACAAGCTGACCCGCGCCATGTACCCGGAGGGCCACCCGTACCACCACGGCGTGATCGGTTCGATGAACGATCTCAACGCCGCGTCGCTGGATGACGTCAAAACCTGGTTCCGCACCTGGTACGGCCCCAACAACGCGGTGCTGGTGCTGGCCGGCGACATCGACGTGGCGACCGCCAAGGAAAAGGTCGCCCGCTACTTCGGTGACATCCCGGCCGGCCCGACCATGGCCCAGCCCAAGGTGGACGTGGCCCAGCGCGAGAAGAGCACCCGCGAGGTGATGACCGACAAGGTGCCGCAGGCGCGCATCTACCGCGCCTGGAACGTGGCCCAGGTCGGCACCACCGACATCGACCAGCTGCAGCTGTTTGCCCAGGTGCTGGGCGGGGCCAAGTCCTCGCGCCTGGACCAGCGCCTGCTGCACCAGGACAAGCTGGTGGACAACATCAGCGCCGGCGCCTACAGCTCGCAGCTGGGCTCCAACTTCGTGGTGATGGCCACGGTCAAGCAGGGCGTGGACCCGGCCAAGGTGGAGGCGATCATCGATGAAGAGATCAAGCGCCTGGCCAAGGACGGTCCCACCGCCGACGAACTGAGCCGCGGCAAGACCGCGTTCCGTGCCGGCTTCATCCGCGGCATCGAGCGCATCGGCGGGTTCGGCGGCAAGGCCGACGCGCTGGCCGAGTGCACCGTGTTCGAAGGCGACCCGGGCTGCTTCCGCCGATCGCTGGCCAACATCGACGCGGCCAGCGCCGCCGACGTGCGTGCGGTAGGCGCCAAGTGGCTGGGCGTGGGCGACCACACCATCGTGGTGGAACCGGGCGCGCGCGTTGCGCTGGCCGAACTGCCGTCGCAGTCGCCCAAGCCGTTCACCGTGCCGGCCGTGGATGCCAAGTACACCACCCTGCCCAAGCAGGTCGACCGCAGCACCGGCGTACCGCAGACCAAGACCTTCCCGGAACTGAAGTTCCCGCAGCTGCACCGCGCCACGTTGAAGAACGGCACCAAGGTGATCCTGGCCGAGCGCCACGACATCCCGGTGGTGCAGTTCAGCTATGAGTTCCCCGGTGGCTTCACCGCCGACCAGGGCCGCAAGCAGGGCACCGCCAACTTCACCATGGACCTGATGGGTGAAGGCGCCGGCAAGCTCGGCGCGCTGCCCTTCGCCAACGCCGCCGACGCACTGGGTGCCACCCTGGGCGCCTCGGCATCGCTGGACAGTGCCAGCGTCTACCTGTCGGCCTTGAAGGAAAACCTGGCGCCGTCGCTGGCGCTGTACGCGGACATGCTGCGCCAGCCGCGCTTCGAGCAGGGCGAGATCGACCGGGTCAAGGCGACCTGGATCGCCGGCATCCAGCAGGAAAAGGTCAACCCCAGCGCGGCCGCGATGCGGGTCATGCCCACCCTGCTCTACGGCGCCGGGCATCCGTATGCCATTCCGTTCACCGGCAGCGGCAACGAGGCGGACATCCAGTCGCTGACCCGCGACGACCTGGTCAGCTTCCACCGTGACGCGCTGCGCCCCGAACAGGGCACCCTGATCGTGGTGGGTGACACCACCCTGAAGGACATCGTGCCGCTGCTGGAGCGCCAGTTCGGCGACTGGAAGAGCACCGGCACCGCGCCGCAGGTCAAGGCACCGGCCGACGTGGCCCGTCCCACCCATGCCCGCGTGTACCTGATCGACCAGCCCGGCGCGGTGCAGGCCAACCTGTTTGCCAGCCAGCTGGTGCCCTCGGCGATGGACCCGGGCAGCACCCGCTTCGACATCGCCAACGGCGTGCTGGGCGGCGACTTCACCTCGCGCCTGAACATGAACCTGCGCGAGGAGAAGCACTGGTCCTACGGCGCCGGCAGCAGCGCCCCGTCCACGCTGGGCCAGCGTCCGTGGGGCGCCCGTGCCCCGGTGCAGATCGACAAGACCGCCGAGTCGATGCAGGAACTGCAGAAGGACATCCGCGACTTCGCCAGCGGTGCCAAGCCGGCCACCGCCGCCGAAGTGGCGCGCATCCGCAACATCCAGACGCTCAGCCTGCCCGGTGCGTATGAGACCGCCAGCGCGGTGCTGGGGACCATCAGCGGCATCGTGCGTTACCAGCGCCCGGACGACTATGTGTTCAAGCGCAAGGCCGAGATCGAGGCGATGACCCCGGCGCAGGTGCAGCAGGCCGCGGCCACGCTGGACCCCAACACCCTCACCTGGGTGGTGGTGGGCGACCTCAAGCAGACCGAGAAGGAAGTGCGCGCGCTGAACATCGGCGAGGTCCACGTGATCGACGCCGACGGCAAGGAAACGGCTCCGGCCGCCACCCCCGCCGCCCGGTAGTGCCGGCCGCTGGCCGGCTCCACGCGATCCCAACCCAAGGTAATGCCGGCCCCAGGCCGGCACCCTCGACAACGCCACCCGATGGGGGGCCGGGCCACCGCCCGGCACCCCATCACCCCCGATTCAGCCGTTTCCCGCACACTCCTTTCTCGTCGCCCAGCCAGGTTTCCCACATGCGCGTTCTTCTGATTTCCCTGCTCACCCTCAGCGCCACCGCCTGCACCTGGGTGCCGATCGAACCGGTGGGCAAGACCGTGCGCGTGCTGCCGGCCGGGCAGGTGCCCAGCGGCTGCCAGACCAAGGGCGAGGTGGTGGTGACGGTCAAGAGCAAGGTGGGCTTCTACAACCGCAACCCCTTGCGCGTGCAGGAAGAACTGGAAACCCTGGCACGCAACGAAGCCCCCAGCGCCGGGGCCAATGCGGTCCAGGCCGCCGGCCAGCCGGCCGATGGCAGCCAGCGCTTTCTGGCCTTCCAGTGCCCGCCGCGCTGAACCCTTCAGGCCGCCCGGCCGCACCATACGCCCGGGCGTGAATTCGTAAAGGTGCGGTGAAGGCAGCGCCGGCTTACAATAGCGCCCCCTTTGCCTGAGCCTTGGCGCTAACTGATGCTCTTCAAGAATGTCTCTATCGCCGGCCTGGCGCACATCGACGCGCCGCACACGCTGACGTCCAAGGAAATCAACGAACGTCTGCAGCCGACGCTGGATCGTCTGGGCATCCGTACCGACGTGCTCGGCGACATCGCCGGCATCCACGCCCGCCGCCTGTGGGACGCGGACATGCTCGCCTCCGACGCGGCCACCCTGGCGGCCCGCAAGGCGCTGGAAGACGCCGGCATCGGCGCCGACAAGATCGGCCTGCTGGTCAACACCTCGGTCAGCCGCGACTACCTGGAGCCGTCCACGGCCAGCATCGTCTCGGGCAACCTGGGCGTGGGCGACGAATGCATGACCTTCGACGTCGCCAATGCCTGCCTGGCCTTCATCAACGGCATGGACATCGCTGCGCGCATGCTTGAGCGCGGTGAGATCGACTACGCCCTGATCGTCGATGGCGAAACCGCCAACCTGGTCTACGAGAAGACCCTCGAGCGCATGGCCCTGCCGGGCGTGACTGCCGACGACTTCCGCAACGAGATGGCCGCCCTGACCCTGGGCTGCGGTGCCGCTGCCATGGTGATGGCGCGTACCGAGCTGGTGCCCGATGCCCCGCGTTACCGCGGTGGCGTGACCCGCTCGGCCACCGAGTGGAACCAGCTGTGCCGCGGCAACCTGGACCGCATGGTCACCGACACCCGCATGCTGCTGATCGAAGGCATCAAGCTGGCGCAGAAGACCTTCGTCGCCGCGCGCGAAGCGCTGGGCTGGGCGGTGGACGAACTGGACCAGTTCGTCATCCACCAGGTCAGCCAGCCGCACACCGCCGCGTTCATCAAGAACTTCGGCATCGACCCGAAGAAGGTCATGACCATCTTCGGCGAGCACGGCAACATCGGCCCGGCCTCGGTGCCGATCGTGCTGAGCAAGCTCAAGGAGCTGGGCCGCCTGAAGAAGGGCGACCGCATCGCGCTGCTGGGCATCGGTTCGGGCCTGAACTGCTCGATGGCCGAAGTGGTCTGGTAAGCAGACCGCTGCGTTGATTCCAAGGGCCGGTACTACCGGCCCTTTTTACAGGTGCGATTGCATGCCCCAGCTTCCCGGTTACCCCGCCCACCCGCAGCGTTTCGAGGTCCGCCCCGGCCTGTCGATGAATTACCTCGACGAAGGCCCGCGCGACGGCGAGGTGGTGGTGATGGTCCATGGCAACCCGTCGTGGAGCTATTACTGGCGCACGCTGGTGGCCGGGCTGTCGGATACATACCGCTGCATCGTGCCCGACCACATCGGCATGGGCCTGTCGGACAAGCCCGATGACGCGCATTACGACTACACGCTGCAGTCGCGCGTGGACGACCTGGACGCGCTGCTTCGGCACTTGGGCATCACCGGCCCGGTCACCCTGGCCGTGCACGACTGGGGCGGCATGATCGGCTTCGGCTGGGCGCTGTCGCACCATGCGCAGGTGAAACGGCTGGTGGTGCTCAACACCGCGGCGTTCCCGATGCCGGCGGCCAAGAAGATGCCGTGGCAGATCGCGCTGGGCCGGCACTGGAAGGTGGGCGAGTGGATCATCCGCACGTTCAACGCGTTTTCCTCCGGCGCCTCGTGGCTGGGCGTGGAGCGCAGGATGCCGGCCGACGTGCGCCGGGCTTACGTGTCGCCGTACAACAGCTACGCCAACCGCATCAGCACCATCCGCTTCATGCAGGACATCCCGCTGACGCCGGCCGACAAGGCCTGGTCGCTGCTGGCGCGCGCCGGTGAGGCGCTGCCGTCGTTCGCCGACCGCCCGGCCTTCATCGGCTGGGGCCTGCGTGACTTCGTGTTCGACCACCACTTCCTGGCCGGCTTCCAGGCCGCGCTGCCGCAGGCCCAGGTGCATGCCTTCGAGGATGCCGGGCATTACGTGCTGGAAGACAAGCACGAGGTGCTGGTGCCGAAGATCCGGGCGTTCCTGGACGCCAACCAGATCTGACCGATGGCGTGACGACCCACGGTCGTCACCTACCGATCAACCGGTTGATGCCGACGTTGGGCGGATCGAAACCCATCACCGGGCACCGACGTTCGGTCGGATCGAAACCCGTCACCGTGCACCGACGATTGGGCGGATTGAAACCCGTCACCGGGTACCGACGTTTGATCGAATCGGAACCCCTCCCCGGTAGAGCCGACCGTTGGTCGGCTGCCCTTCGCTCCGGGCCATCACCCCCGGACGCGCACCCTCACGCCGCGATCGGCGCCTGCGGGGCCGGCGAACTGCCGTTGTCGTCGGGATGATCATCATCGTTGTCCGCTGCGTCCCGCCAGCGCCAATCGGCCAGGGTCAGGGCCGGCATGCCGTGCGCTACCCGCGCCTTGTCGCACTGCGGGCTGGCCTTGCCGTACTCCCACGAGGCGTCCACCTCGCGGCACACGCTGGGCCGGTTGGGGTGGATGGTGCAGCGGGAATACACGCCGATCTCCGCATCCAGCGCCACGCAGTACACCGGCTTGGACAGGGTGCCGCGCATGCACAGCCGGTGCGGGTCCAGCACCTGGGTCAGTTCATGCGGCACGCCACCGGGGGTGACCTCGTCCGATTCCATCCAGTGGAACGCCACACGGTACTGGGTGCAGCAGGCGCCGCAGGTGAGGCAGGGATGGGACATGGGGTACCGGCCTTGGGCGGCAATCGAGCAGGAGGGAAGGGCGCGAATTTTCCACGCCGTTGGCCGTCGCGCAAGATTTTTCTGCAGCGGCGACAATGAACGGATGAACAGCCCCGTCAACATCGCCGCCCGCCTGCCCGAGCTGGCCCGTGAGCGCCCCGACCAGATTGCCATCCGCTGCCCGGGAAAGCCCGGCCCCGGCGGCATGGCGGCCTATGACGTCACCCTGGACTACCGCACCCTCAACGCACGCAGCGACGCGCTGGCCGCCGGCCTGGCCGCGCATGGCATCGGCCGTGGCGTGCGCGCGGTGGTGATGGTGCGGCCGTCCCCGGAATTCTTCCTGCTGATGTTCGCGCTGTTCAAGAACGGCGCGGTGCCGGTGCTGGTCGACCCCGGCATCGACAAGCGCGCGCTCAAACAGTGCCTGGAAGAGGCCCAGCCGCAGGCCTTCATCGGCATCGGCCTGGCCCACGTGGCGCGGCTGGTGCTGCGCTGGTGCCCGGGGGTGAAGACGCGGGTGACGGTGGGCCGGCGCTGGGGCTGGGGCGGCACCACGCTGGCCCGCATCGAGGCCGATGGCGCGCGGGCGCCGCAGCCGATGGCCGCCACCGACGGCGAGGATGTCGCCGCGATCCTGTTCACCAGCGGCTCCACCGGGGTGCCCAAGGGCGTGGTCTACCGCCACCGCCACTTCGTGGGCCAGGTCGACCTGCTGCGTGCCGCCTTCGGCATGGAGGCCGGCGGCGTCGACCTGCCGACCTTCCCGCCGTTTGCCCTGTTCGACCCGGCGCTGGGCCTGACCTCGGTGATCCCGGACATGGACCCCACGCGCCCGGCCAAGGCCGACCCGCGCAAGCTGCACGACGCCATCGCCCGCTTCGGCATCACCCAGCTGTTCGGCTCGCCGGCGCTGATGCGCGTGCTCGCCGACCATGGCCAGCCGCTGCAGGGCGTGCGCCGGGTTACCTCGGCCGGCGCGCCGGTGCCGCCGGACGTGGTGGCGCGGATCCGCCGGCTGCTGCCCGATGACGCGCAGTTCTGGACCCCGTACGGCGCCACCGAGTGCCTGCCGGTGGCGGTCATCGAAGGGCGCGAGCTGGACAGCACGCGCCAGGCCACCGAGGCCGGCGCCGGCACCTGCGTGGGCCGCGTGGTGGCGCCCAACCAGGTGCGCATCATCGCCATCGACGACGCGCCGCTGCCGCAGTGGTCGCAGGTACGCGAACTGGCGGTGGGCGAGGTGGGCGAGATCACCGTGGCCGGCCCGACCGCCACCGACAGCTACTTCAACCGCCCCCAGGCCACGGCCGCGGCCAAGATCAGCGAAGTGCTGGTCGATGGCCGCACCCAGGTAGTGCACCGCATGGGCGATGTGGGCTACTTCGACGCGCAGGGCCGGTTGTGGTTCTGCGGGCGCAAGACCCAGCGGCTGGAAACCGCGCACGGCCCGCTGTACACCGAACAGGTGGAGCCGGTGTTCAATGCGCTGGACGGCATCGCCCGCACCGCGCTGGTCGGCGTGGGGCCGGCCGGCCGGCAGCGGCCGGTGCTGTGCGTGGAGCTGCAGCCCGGCGCGGCCGATACGCCGGCGCTGCGCGAGCGCCTGCGCCACGAGGCCGACGCGCACCCGCACACCACCCGCATCGAACAGTTCCTGATGCACCCGGGCTTCCCGGTGGATATCCGCCACAACGCCAAGATCGGCCGCGAGAAGCTGGCTGTCTGGGCCGCAACCCAAGTGGAAACGCACGCATGAAGATCCTGGTGACCGGTGGTGGTGGCTTCCTCGGGCAGGCGCTGTGCCGCGGGCTGGTGCAGCGTGGCCACCAGGTGCTCAGTTTCAACCGGGGCGATTACCCGCCGCTGGCCGCGCTGGGCGTGGGCCAGATCCGCGGCGACCTGGCCGACGCCGATGCCGTGCGACACGCCGTGGCCGGGGTCGATGCGGTCTTCCACAACGGGGCCAAGGCCGGCGCATGGGGCAGCTATGACAGCTACTTCCAGGCCAACGTGGTGGGCACCGACAACGTGATTGCCGCCTGTCGCGAACACGGCGTGGGCAAGCTGATCTACACCTCCACGCCCAGCGTGACCCACCGCGCCACCCATCCGGTGGAAGGGCTGGGGGCCGACGAGGTGCCTTACGGCGAAGACTTCCAGGCGCCCTACGCGGCCACCAAGACCCTCGCCGAGCAGCGTGTGCTGGCCGCCAACGATGCCACCCTGGCCACGGTGGCGCTGCGCCCGCGGCTGATCTGGGGCCCGGGCGACCAGCAACTGGTGCCACGCCTTGCCGAACGCGCGCGCGCGGGCCGGCTGCGCTTCGTCGGCGACGGTACCAACCTGGTCGACACGACCTACATCGACAATGCCGCGCTGGCCCATTTCCTGGCCTTTGAACACCTCGCCCCCGGCGCGGCGTGCGCGGGCAAGGCGTACTTCATCTCCAACGGCGAACCGTTGCCGATGCGCGAGCTGCTCAACAAGCTGATGGCCGCCGTGGGCGCCCCGGCGGTGGAGAAGTCGATCAGCTTCAAGACCGCCTACCGCATCGGCGCGGTGGCCGAACGCCTGTGGCCGCTGCTGCGCCTGCGCGGCGAACCGCCGATGACCCGCTTCCTGGCCGAGCAGCTGTGCACGCCGCACTGGTACAGCATGGAGCCGGCGCGCCGCGACTTCGGCTACGTGCCGCAGGTGAGCATTGACGAAGGCCTCACGAGGCTGAAGTCTTCATCGCGCGCAGAGGGCGCCATCACTTCCTGAACACCGCGGTTTGGTGAAGATTGCAGCACGCCAATCCGGCACGCATTACGCGAGGATCGACATGCTGCATTACGCCGTAATCTTTTTCGTCATCGCCATCATCGCGGCGGTGCTCGGCTTCTCCGGCATCGCCGGCGCTGCCAGTAACATTGCCTGGATCCTGTTTGTGGTGTTCCTGATCCTGGCGGTGGTGTCGATGTTCCGCAAGCGAGGGTAGTTCGCCGGGCAGCCCGCGCTACCTCTCTCCAGCGCGGGGTGCCCAGCGGCGCCTGACGACGGCCTGATCCTCGAAAGGGGTCAGGCCGTCGTCGTAATGGAGCTCTGCAGCGCACGTTCGCCCGCATGCCGCTCCAGCGCCAGTTCCAGCAGGCGGGTGATCAAGGCGGTGTAGCCCAGCCCGCTGGCCGCCCACAGCTTGGGATACATGCTGATCCGGGTGAAGCCGGGCAGGGTGTTGATCTCGTTGATGACCACCTCGCCATCGCGGCCGAGGAACACATCCACCCGCGCCAGCCCGGCGCAGTCCAGGGCCTGGTAGGCACGCACGGCAATGGCGCGGATACGCTGCTGGTCGGCGTCGCTGATCGCCGCCGGCACCACCACGTCGGCGCCGTGCTCGCTGATGTACTTGGTGTCGTACGAATAGAATTCGTCGTGCACCACCACCTCGCCGCAGACGCTGGCCTCCGGCGTTTCATTGCCCAGCACCGCGCACTCGATCTCGCGGCCGTCGATGGCCGTTTCCACCAGTGCCTTGTGGTCGTAGGACAGCGCCAGCGCCAGTGCCTCATGGAACTGCTGCGCGGTGTGCACCTTGCTCACGCCCACCGACGAGCCCTGGTTGGCCGGTTTGACGAACAGTGGCGCGCCCAGCTGCGCCACCAGGGCCGCGTAGTCGGCGTTGGCTGCGCTGGCGCGGTTGAAGCAGACGAACGGGGCCACGGCCAGGCCGGCATCACGCAGCAGGCGTTTGGCCACGTCCTTGTCCATCGCCACCGCCGACCCGAGCACGCCAGCGCCCACGAACGGCAGGTTGGCCATGCGTAGCAGGCCCTGCAGCGAGCCGTCCTCGCCCAGCGTGCCGTGCACGATGGGGAACACCACGTCGATCTGTTCCAGCGCGGTGGCCGGGTCGGTGGGCACCAGCTGCTGGCGCGCCACGCCCGGATGCACGGCCACCGCATTGCCCGAGGGGTTCAGCGCGATCCGCGCCGGGTCCTCGGCGTGCAGCAGGAAGGCCTGCGGGTCGCTCACATGCCACTGGCCCTGCTTGTCGATGCCGATCAGGGTGACGTCGAACCGTTCCTTGTCCAGCGCATCGACGATGTTCTTCGCCGACTGCAACGACACTTCATGCTCGGCCGAACGGCCACCGAAAATGATGCCTACCCGCGTCTTGCCCATGCCTGCTGCTGCTCCTGCGTGTGTATGTGGACCCTTAGCATGAACCGGTCCGCCGGCCGTGGCGCACCCGGCCTTCATCCACGCGTCAGGCTGGGCACCGTGGCGACGGTTCCCGCCTGCCATGGGCCGGTTAGAATGCACCGATGGCCCGTTCCCTCCTCAGTTCCCTCAAGCCGCTGGCCGGCAATGCGCTGCAGCTGGCGCTCAACCGCGCGCTGGCGCTGGACCCGGACACCCGGGGCGCACTGGCCGCGCTGGATGGCCGCCACATCGCGCTCACCCTGGAATCGCCCGCGCTGGCGATGCGGATCGGGGTGGACGGGGAGCGGCTGACGGTGGGCCCGGTGGACCCGCAGCAGGAACCGGACCTGGCGGTGCGCAGCACGCTGGGTGGGGTGCTGGCGCAACTGCCGTTCCTGGCCAATGCACGCCGTGGCGGCACCGCCCCGGCCGGGCGGGTCAAGGTTTCCGGCGATGCCGAGCTGGCGCGTCGCCTGCAGCAGCTGGCGAGCCGTTTCGATCCGGACTGGCAGCAGCCGTTCGTGCGTGTGTTCGGCGAGGTGCTGGGGGTGCAGGTGGCCAACAGCCTGCGTTCGGCGCTGCAGCACGCGCGCCGCGGCGCGTCCGACCTGGCGCACAGCGCCGCTGAATTTGTCACCGAGGAGTCCCGCGACGTGGTACCGCGAGCAGAACTGGAAGCCTTCCACGACGACGTGGATGTGATGCGCGACGATGTGGAACGCATTACCGTGCGCGTGCAGCGCCTGCGCCAGGTGCGCGCATGAAGGCGATGTTCCGCGCCACCCGCATTGGCCGCGTGATCCTGCGTTACCGCCTGGACGACCTGCTGGAAGGCACCGTGGCCGAGCGCTGGCTGCGCGTGGCCAAGCCGTTCGTGCCGCGCGCCTCGGCCGACATCGCCGCCCAGTCGCGCGGCGCGCGCCTGCGCCTGGCGCTGCAGGACCTCGGCCCGATCTTCGTCAAGTTCGGGCAGATCCTGTCCACCCGCCGCGACCTGATCCCGGCCGACATCGCCAACGAACTCACCCTGCTGCAGGACCGGGTGAAGCCGTTTGACGGTGCCACCGCGCAGCGCATCGTCGAGCAGGCGCTGGGCCGCCCGGTCAGTGAGGCGTTCGCCAGCTTCGACCTGCAGCCGCTGGCCTCGGCCTCGATCGCGCAGGTGCATGCGGCCACCCTCGCCGATGGCCGCCAGGTGGTGGTCAAGGTGCTGCGCCCCGACATTGAAAAGCAGATCGGCGCCGATATCGCGCTGCTCAACTCCGCTGCCGCGCTGGTCGAGCGCACCCACCCGCGCGCCGACAAGATCCGCCCGCGCGAAGTGGTGGCCGAAGTGGAGAACACCCTGGCCGCCGAACTGGACCTGCAGCGCGAAGGCGCCAATGCCAGCGTGCTGCGCCGCAACTGGGTCGACTCGGACGACCTGTACGTACCGGAAGTGATCTGGAGCCACACCGCCGAGCGCGCGCTCACCCTGGAACGGGTGTGGGGCATTCCGTCGGACGACATCGCCGCGCTCGACAAGGCCGGCATCGACCGCAAGGCACTGGCCGCCAAGGGCGTACGGGTGTTCTACACCCAGGTGTTCCGCGACAACTTCTTCCATGCCGATGCGCACGCCGGCAACATCTGGGTCGACATCGATCCGGCCCGGCGTGACAACCCGCGCTTCATCGCGCTGGACTTCGGCATCATGGGCCAGCTGTCCGAGCAGGATCAGTACTACCTCGCCGAAAACTTCATGGCCATCTTCAACAAGGACTACCGGCGCATGGCCGAGCTCCACGTTGAAGCCGGCTGGATGCCCAACAACGTGCGCATCGACGAGCTGGAAGCGGCGGCGCGTTCGGTATGCGAACCGTATTTCACCCGCCCGCTGTCGCAGATCTCGCTGGCCGAAGTACTGATCAAGCTGTTCCGCGTGGCGCAGCGCTACGAGCTGACCCTGCAGCCGCAGCTGATCCTGCTGCAGAAGACCCTGCTCAACATCGAAGGCGTGGGCCGCCAGCTCGACCCGGAGCTGGACATCTGGGCGGTGGCACGGCCGGTGCTGGAACGCATCCTGCGCGAGCGTTACAGCCCGCGCCGGGTGCTGAAGGAGCTGCGCAAGCGGCTGCCGGAAATCATGACCCACACCCCCGACATGCCGCGCCTGGTGCACGCCTGGTTGAAGCAGCAGGTGGAAGGCGGGCACGAGCTGTCGATGCGCTCGCAGGACCTGGTGGCGCTCAACACCAACCTGCAGAAGCTGCAGAAGCGCGCGGTGGCGGCGATCGCCGGTGTCGGCCTGTTGATCGTGGCGGCGGTGCTGTACGGCATGCAGCCGGGCGGCTGGTACTTCGGCGATGCGCCGGTATGGAGCTGGGTGAGCGGCGCGGCCGGCCTGTTCTCGCTGGCCAGTGCGTGGTGGCGGCGCTGACCTGGGGCTGCAGGTACTCACGGCTGCCCTCGACGCCAGTGTGCGCGATGATCCGCAACGACGGATTGATCGCGGCACGCAGCGCCGCCTGAATCATCACCGATGGCGCTGCCCGCGCGTGGCGGGGATAATCGGTCGGTGAACGATACCGATACCGACAGCGCACTCCCCGCCACCGCCGACGCGGCCCCGCTGCAGCTGCTGCACGTGGACGATCGCCTGGCCGTGGTCAACAAGCCCGCCGGGCTGATGGTCCACGACAGCAAACTGGCCCGTGGCGAAGACGACTTCCTCGCCGACCGCCTGCGCGAGCAGCTCGGCAAGCCGATCTTCCTCGTGCATCGTCTGGACCGTGCCACCAGTGGCTGCCTGCTGCTGGCCTTCGACCGCGAAAGCGCCAGCGTGCTGGGCAAGGCGCTGATGGGCGGTGACGTGACCAAGGACTATCTGGCCATCTGCCGCGGTTGGCCGGCCGAGGAGGCGTTCACCGTCGACCACGACCTCGACGGTGGTCCGGGCAAGCCGGTCAAGAAACAGGCCATCACCCATTTCCAGCGCGTGGCCGTGGGCGAGATCGCCGTGCCCGTCGGCGAGTTCGACACCTCGCGCTATGCGCTGCTGCGCTGCCAGCCGCAGACCGGCCGCTTCCGCCAGATCCGCCGCCACCTCAAGCACCTGTCGCATCACCTGATCGGCGACACCAGCCATGGTGATGGACGGCACAACCGCAGCTTCCGCATGCAGGGCATCCACCGCATGCTGCTGCACGCCGAACGCCTGCGCTTCCCGCACCCCGATGGCACCGCGATGGATGTCAGCGCCCCGGTGGACGGTGAGTTCCGCAAGGCGATGGATCTGTTGGGGTGGGATGCGGTTTGAGCGGGGTCTGGTCGGGCTGAAATGTGCCCGGGATCCAACCGGCTGAAATGTGCCCGGAATCCAACCCGGTAGAGCCGACCGTTGGTCGGCTGCTCCACACGCGGCACCCGGGTTATCCGTGCAGCCGACCAACGGTCGGCTCTACGCCCGAGGTGCCGCATGCAGCCAACCAACCGCCCGGAATCCAACCGGGTAGAGCCGAGGTGGTGTCCGTGCAACCGACCAACGGTCGGTTCTACCGGGGCGGGGTGCGTTACCGGGCGGGCGGCGGCGTCGGCGCCGGCGCCTCGTTCATGATCGCCTCGAGGTCCTTCTGCAGGTCCACGAACAGCGGCTGCATCTTTTCCTGGATGGCCACCATCACGTTCTGCATCAGCGCCGGGGTCTTGTCGAGCAGGCTCTGGCCGGCCGAGCTCTCGTAGAACTCGGCCATCGCCAGTACGTCTTCCTTGCTGAAGCTCTTCTTGTACAGGTCCACGTACATCGGCCGCAGCTGCTGCCACGACAGCGCCTGGCGGATGGTCTGGGTGGTGCGTGCCTCCATCCGCTTCATCTGTTCCTGCTGCTGCGCGTCCAGCTGGCGCTGCTGGGCCACCTGCTGGAACTGCTGGCGCTGCATCGCCTCGATCTGCGGCAGCATGCTGTCCAGCATGGTCTGCGCACGTGAGGCGGCCAGCAGCCGGTTGATGTCGGCATCGGACGGCGGCGCGGCCACTGCCGGCGCGATCGCGGCCAGGCCGAGCGCCAGGACAAGGCCGACACGGGTCAGCGCACGGCGGGGAGTGGTGGCAATGGCCAGGGAGCGGATCAAAAGCATGTGCGGGGCATCCTGCGTGGCATGGAACCCCGAGGATACCTGCGAAGGCGTCAGCAGGCCGTAGTTTGCGGACGTTATCGGCGTCATCGGGGATGTTTGCCCCACCCCTGGACCCGGTCCTGCCTTTACAATGCCGCCCATGGCTTCTGCACCCGTCATCATCAGCGCGCACCTGTCGATTCCCGATGCGGAACTCGTCGAGCGGTTCGTGCGCGCCAGCGGCGCCGGCGGCCAGAACGTCAACAAGGTCTCCACCGCCGTGGAACTGCGTTTCGACGTGGCCGGCTCGCCGTCGCTGCCCGAACCACTGCGCTCGCGCCTGCTGGCGCGGCGCGACCGGCGCATGACCGGCGAAGGCGTGCTGGTCATCGACGCCCAGCGCTTCCGCACCCAGGACCGCAACCGCGACGATGCCCGCGAGCGCCTGGCCGCCTTCATCCAGGAAAGCCTCAGCGTGCCCAAGCCGCGCGTGGCCACCAAGCCCTCGTATGGCGCCAAGCTGCGCCGCCTGGACGAGAAAAAAGGCCGCGCGCAGATCAAGCGCGGACGCACCACACGCAATTGGGAGTGATTGCTTGAACAACCGAAGTCCGCTGTTGCCGGCCGTTCCGCCCAACATGCCGCAGGTCAAACCGAACCGCTTCCTTCGCTGGCTGGCCCGCTGCACGTTGCGCCTGGGCGGCTGGAAGGTGGTGGGCACCTTCCCCGACGTGCCCAAGCTGGTCTTCATCATTGCCCCGCACTCGTCCAACTGGGACGGGTTCTGGGGCATGGCGGCCAAGATCGCGCTGGGTATGCAGGTGAAGGTGCTGGGCAAGGCCTCGCTGTTCTGGTGGCCGCTGTCGCCGCTGCTGCGCGCGCTGGGCGTGATCCCGCTGGACCGCAGCTCGCCGCAGGGCACCGTCGAGCAGGCGGTCAGCCTGATCCGGGGATCCGAACGCATGTGGTATGCCATCACCCCCGAAGGCACCCGCAAGGCGGTGACCCACTGGAAGGCCGGGTTCCTGAAGATCGCGCGGATGGCCGACGTGCCGGTGCTGGCGGCGTACTTCCACTACCCGGAGAAGGTCATCGGGATCGGCCCGCTGTTCCACTCCAGCGGCGACGACGCGGCCGACATGGCCGCCATCCGCGCCTATTACCAGCCGTGGCAGGGCAAGAACCGCGGCACCGTCTGAGTCCCGCCAGCCCCCGCCGTGGCTGGCGCCGGGGGCTGCACAGCCATACGCCACGTCCGGCACATGCCGGTCCCGGGCAATCGGAGTAGGGTGATCGGCTGCGGTTTTTCCGCAGTCGCATCCCATTCCAAGGAGCCCGTTTCATGTCGCGTACCGTAGTTTTGGCCGCTGCCATCAGCCTGGCGCTGGCGGCCTGTTCCGGCAAGGAGTCCACCCCCGTGTCCGACACCCAGACCCCCGCCGCGCAGCAGCCGGCCGATGCCTCCACCAATCCCCTGTTGAGCGCCAGCACGCTGCCGTTCCAGGCGCCGCCGTTCGACAAGATCAAGGACAGTGACTACCTGCCGGCCTTCAACGAAGGCATGAAGCAGCACCTGGCCGAGGTCCGCAAGATCGCCGACAACCCCGAGCCGGCCACCTTCGACAACACCATCGAAGCGCTGGAGCGCAGCGGCGAGACCCTGACCCGCGTGTCGCGCATCTTCTTCGGCCTGGTCCAGGCCGATACCAACGACGCGCGCCAGAAGATCCAGGAAGAAGTCGCCCCGAAGCTGGCCGACCACCAGGACGAGATCAACCTCGACCCGAAGCTGTTCGCCCGCATCAAGAGCATCTACGACCAGCGCCAGTCGCTGGGCCTGGACCCGGTGCAGCTGCGCCTGGTCGAGCGTGACTACCAGGAGTTCGTGCGCGCCGGCGCGCAGCTCAACGACGCCGACAAGGCCTCGCTGCGCAAGCTCAACGTGGAAGAAACCACGCTGGCCACCCAGTTCCACACCCGCCTGGTAGCCGCCACCGCCGCCGGTGCCGTGGTGGTCGACGACAAGGCCAAGCTGGCCGGCCTGGACGAGGACGCGATCAACACCGCCGCGGCCGACGCCAAGGACCGCAAGCTGGACGGCAAGTACCTGCTGCCGCTGCAGAACACCACCCAGCAGCCGGTGCTCGGTTCGCTGAGCGACCGTGAGCAGCGCGCCGCCGTGCTCAAGGCGTCGGAAACGCGCGCCGAAAAGGGCGATGCCAACGACACCCGCCAGACCGTACAGCGCCTGGCCCAGCTGCGTGCGCAGAAGGCCAAGCTGCTGGGCTTCGACAACTACGCTGCTTACAGCCTGGCCGACCAGATGGCCAAGACCCCGGCGGCCGCGCTCAAGCTGCTCACCGACACAGTGCCGGCGGCCACCGCCAAGGCGCGCGGTGAGATCGGCGAGATGCAGAAGGTGATCGACGCCCAGAAGGGCGGTTTCAAGCTGGCCGCGTCCGACTGGGACTTCTACGCCGAACAGGTGCGCAAGGCGCAGTACGATCTGGACGAGTCGCAGATCAAGCCGTACTTCGAGATGGACAACGTGCTGCAGAACGGCGTCTTCTACGCCGCCACCCAGCTGTACGGCATCACCTTCAAGCCGCGCACCGACATCCCGACCTACCACGCGGACATGAAGGTCTACGAAGTGTTCGACAAGGACGGCACCTCGCTGGCCCTGTTCTACACCGACTACTTCAAGCGTGACAGCAAGTCCGGTGGCGCCTGGATGGACGTGTTCGTCGAACAGGACGGCCTGACCGGTGCCAAGCCGGTGGTCTACAACGTGTGCAACTTCACCAAGCCCGCCGCCGGCCAGCCCGCGCTGCTCAGCTTCGATGACGTGACCACGATGTTCCATGAGTTCGGCCACGCCCTGCATGGCATGTTCTCGAAGGTGAAGTACCCGTCCATCGCCGGCACCAGCACCTCGCGCGATTTCGTCGAGTTCCCCTCGCAGTTCAACGAACACTGGGCGCTGGACCCGAAGGTGTTTGCCAACTACGCCAAGAACTACAAGACCGGCGAGCCGATGCCGCAGGCACTGGTCGACAAGATCCTCAAGGCGCGCACCTTCAACCAGGGCTATGCGACCACCGAGTACCTGTCGGCCGCGCTGCTTGACCTGGCCTGGCACACCCAGCCGGCCGACGCGCCGCTGCAGGACGTGGCCAGCTTCGAAGCAGGCGCGCTGAAGAAGTTCAAGGTCGACCTGCCGCAGGTGCCGCCGCGCTACCGCACCACCTACTTCGACCACATCTGGGGCGGTGGCTATTCGGCCGGGTACTACGCCTACTTCTGGGCCGAAGTGCTCGACCATGACGCCTTCGAGTGGTTCAAGGAAAACGGCGGCCTGACCGCGCAGAACGGCCAGGTGTTCCGCGACAAGATCCTCTCGCGCGGCAACAGCGTGGAGCTGTCGGACCTGTACCGCGATTTCCGCGGCAAGGACCCGTCGGTGGAACCGCTGCTGGTCAACCGCGGCCTGAAGTAACCGCGGCCGGGTACAACGAAAACGGCAGGGGAAACCCTGCCGTTTTTTTTTGCTTGTCGCGCGCGTGAGGGCCCCGTAGCGGCCGGTAGGCCCCTGGCGCAAATGTCCCCCGGCCGCGGAGCGGCCTCCTCCTTTATTTTGCCCAGGCGCCTACCGGCCGCTACGGGACTCGGCTTGCGGTAAGCAGGCAGAAGCCAAGCCTTTCTGGCGTTGGTCGGTGGGTCGGGCGCTGGGGCCCCGTGCCCTTGGAGGCGAAATAAAGGGGGAGGGGGCGGCCGCAGGCCGACGCCGGAGGACATTCGCCGGAAAGGGCATGGGGCCCCAGCGCCCGACCCACCGACCGACCCCCGCGCGTGGCGGCCGTGTCCCTCACGTCCCCACGTGCACCCCGTCCACGATCTCGCTGCACCCCAGGTGGTCCAACGCGATCTCCAGCGCATGCATGTAGCTCTGCGCGCAGTACCCGTGCGCCACCCCGATGCGCTGGCCGATGTCCGGCGGCAGGCACGCTTCGGGACTGCGCGTGTCATCGTCGTGCACTTCCACATAGGCATTGCGCAGGTACGGCAGCAGCTGTTGCAGGCGCAGGCTGCCCACGCACGCACCCGGGTCCAGCAGGGTCACCTCGCCACGGCTGTGGTCGGCCACGCGCAGTGCATCCAGCAGTTCCTGTTCGGACCCGCATGCGCGGATGGCCACCGTGGTGCCCGCATCGATCGCACGGTGCACCAGCGATTTCAGGACCGGTGCCGGCAACGGCTGCGCGGTGCGGATCAGCGCGCCGGCCGCCTCCGGACCACGGATGATGAAGATCGACATGGCTCAGCCCTCCGCCGTCAGGCGACGCGCAGCGATCGCCAGCGACAGCCGGCACGCATCGTCGCGGCCGCTGCTGCACACCACCCGCGCCGTCGGCGCGTGCTGCGGGTGCAGGTGCTCGTCCAGCGCGTCATCGTCGTTGCTGGCCATCTCGATGTAGGGCGCCGGCAGCGCCTCCAGCGCCGTGCGCAGCGCCTGCCCATAGCGCGCCCATTGCGGCGCATCCACCGCCGTGGTGGCGATCAGCACCAGCGCCGGACGGCTGCGTTGCGCGCGCTGCAGGCAGCGCACCAGCGCCGGCAGGGAATCGCAGTCGCGGCAGGCCACGCGGTGCCCGGCCACCCGGGCAGGCAGCGGCAGGGCGTCCGGTGCCGCGCCAGGCGGCGAGTGCCGGATCATCAGGATGGTCATGCAACACCTCGTTCAAGCGCCTTGCGGCGCGGTGGTGCCACGATGCGACCGGACCGCGTAAAACCGCCATGCCCCCGGTGCCTGCAGCGCATAAATTCCGCGTAGCTTCTGGGCCCGTGGCCGGGGAACTTGGCGGGCCCCGCCACGGTCATAGCCCCACACCCCGAGAGAGCCTGGCCATGGATATGCCCGCTACCGAACCCACCGCCGCACCCTCCAACCGCATCGTGCACTGGCTGAAGAAGGAAGCACTGCCGCTGGCCGTGATGCTGGGCCTGCTGTTGGCCGCGCGCGACTCGCTGGCCAACCACTACCAGGTGCCCAGCGGCTCGATGCAGCACACCCTGATGCCGGGCGACCGGGTCGTGGTGGACATGCGCGCCTATGGCCTGCGCCTGCCCTTCACCTCGGTCGAGCTGCTGCACACCGGCCAGCCGCAGCGCGGCGACGTGGCGGTGTTCGACTCCCCCGTGGACGGCATCCGCCTGATCAAGCGGATTGCCGCGGTGGGCGGCGACCGGGTCGAGCTGCATGACGGCCACCTCAGCATCAATGGTCGGCCGCTGGCCGACGCCAGCCAGGGCGAGGTCGAGGACTTCGGCCAGCATGTGGCCCAGCTCGATCTGGGCCAGGGCGGCGGGCCGGACATCACCGGCCTGACCGTGCCGGACGGCAAGGTGCTGATGCTGGGCGACCACCGCGGCAACAGCGCCGATGGCCGCTTCTTCGGGCTGGTCCAGGCCAGCGCGTTGTACGGCAAGGCCTCGCACGTCTACTACCGGCGCGGGGACGGCCTGACCTGGCAGGCGCTGTAACCACGGTCGCGATCTGAATCGATATGTAGAACGTCTCGATGCAGACATTCCAGGTTATGGATCGACCTGTCGACGCTGCCTATCCTGAGCGCTGACTTCTCGTCCGGGCCCGCGCAGGCGGGCCCTTTCCGCATGAATGGCGACACCGAAGCGGTTCCCGACCGCAGCTCCCCAGCCCCCACGGCGAGAGCGGCAGACCAGATCCAGCAGGGCACGCCCGCGTTCCGGCGCACGGCGGCTGCGCTGTTCCTGGCCGGGTTCTCCACCTTCGGCCTGCTCTACACGGTGCAGCCGCTGCTGCCCGAGTTCAGCCGGCATTTCGGCGTCTCGGCGGCCAACAGCGCGCTGACCCTGTCGCTCAGCACCGGCCTGCTGGCGGTGTCGATGCTGATCGCCGGGCTGATCTCCGACCGCATCGGCCGCCGCGGCGTGATGGTGGCGGCGCTGTTGGTCTCCAGCGTATTGTCGGTCGCCACCGCGATGGCCACCGACTGGTCCACCCTGCTGGTGCTGCGCACGTTGCTGGGCATTGCGCTGAGCGGCGTGCCGGCGGTGGGCATGACCTACCTGGCCGAAGAAATGGACAGCCGCGCGTTGGGCCTGGCGATGGGCCTGTACATCGGCGGCAACGCCATTGGCGGCATGAGCGGCCGGCTGATCGCGGGCATCGTGGCCGACCACTGGGGCTGGCGCTGGGGCATCGGCGTGGTCTCGTTGATCGCGCTGTTCAGCACCGTGCTGCTGTGGATCCAGCTGCCGCCGTCGCGCCATTTCCAGCAGCGCCGCAGCGGCCTGCGCGAACTTCCCGCGCGCTGGGGCCGTCTGTTCGCCGACCCCGGCCTGCCGTGGCTGTTCGCCACCGCCTTCGTGCTGATGGGCGTATTCGTCACCCTCTACAACTACCTCGGCTACCACCTGCTCGCACCGCCGTACCGGCTGAGCCAGACCGTGGTCGGCCTGATCTTCAGCGTGTACCTGGTCGGCACCTTCAGCTCGGCATGGATGGGGCAGCAGGCCACCCGGCATGGCCGCAGCCGCGTGCTGGCCATCTGCTACGGGCTGATCGCGCTGGGCATCGTGCTGCTGGCACTGCCGTGGCTGGGCTGCATGGCGGCCGGCATCGCGCTGGTCACCTTCGGCTTCTTCGGCGGGCACTCGGTGGCCAGCAGCTGGGTCGGCAGCCGGGCCGGCACGCTGCGCGCCGAAGCGTCGGCGCTGTACCTGTTCGCCTATTACCTGGGGTCCAGCGTGGCCGGCGTCATCGGCGGCGTGTTCTACACCCACTGGGACTGGCTGGGCGTGTGCGGTTTCGTCGGCGTGCTGACAGTGGCCGGCGGCGTGATTGCCTGGCGGCTGGGGCAACGTGTGCAACCGGCGGGCGCCGCGCTGGCGGTGAGCCGCTGACGGCCGCGCCGTGCAGACCGCCTAGCCGGCATGCACGACGGGGCGCTCCTCCAGCAGCACAACGTCTTCGGCCAGGACGTGGAACGCCACATTCTCCGCCATGAATTGAATGCTGAAGTGGCGCAGCGACGGCGGCGTATGGGACGAGATCGACCGCCATGCCGCCAGGCTGCCTGCGGCCCAGTCGGACTGGGTGAATTCGGTCAGCTCACCCAGCGTGTAGCGCCCTGATCCTGCGTCGAACGCGAACAGCGTGCTGCCCGGAAACGGCTGTTTGATCAGCGAATGCACGCGGCTGAAGCGTATCTCGCGTGTCAGCATCGTCATCGCCTCATCCCGCTCATCGTCCGGTGCTTCTCTTTCGTAGGCCACCTCGAGGACGACATCCAGGCCTTCGGAGCGGAAGGACACCGTCGATTCGCCATACCCAGGCAGCCACTCGTAGGGGTTGAAGATGGAACGTGGTGCGCCGATCAGCATGGCTGTCCTTGTATGGGATGTGTCTCTTCCGCTGTTGGCCTCGCCCGTGCTCAACCGTGGGCCTGGCCCTGCAGCAGCTGGGTGAAATGTGCGATCAGCGGCGAGGCGGTGCCGCGTCGGCAGGCTACGTGCACTTCCGAACTGGCGGCGCGGTCGCTGAGTGCCACGAAGCGCGCGCCGTCCACCTGGATATGGCTGCACGAGGCGGGCAGCACGGTGACCCCGAGGCCGGAGGCGGCCAGGCTGATCAGCGTCGAGGCCTCGCCAGCCTCCTGGATGATGCGGGGGGTGAAGCCCGCGCTGCGGCACAACGCGATGAAGTGATCGTGGATCCCGGCACCGACCTCGCGCAGGAACCCCACGAACGGTTCGTGCGCGAACAATCGCAGCGCCACCGACGCGTCAGCCGGCAGCGCCCGCACCAGCGGATGCTGGTCGTGCACCACCAGCGCCAGCGGATCGCTGAACAGCTTGCGCGACATCAATGGCGCCGGCAAAGCACGTTTGCGGATCAGCCCGACGTCGAGCTCACCGGCCATCAACGCATCGATCTGCTGCAGGGTGTTCATCTCGCGCAGCTTCAACTGCACCTGCGGAAACTGCTGGCGGTAGGCGAAGATCGCGCGCGGAATCTGCGTGGACAGCGGCGTTGCGCGGGTCAGCCCGATGCGCAGCTCGCCGGTTTCGCCGCGCTGCGCGCGCTGGGTCAGGTCGACGGCCTTGTCCATGCGTTCGAGCACCGCCGTGGCCTGTTCCTGCAGCACGCGGCCGGCTTCGGTCAGCTCCACGCGGCGGTTCGCACGCAGGAACAAGCGTGCGCCGAGCAGTGTTTCCAGCTGACGGATCTGCTGGCTGAGCGGCGGCTGCGACATGCCCAGGCGTTCGGCCGCGCGGCCGAAATGCAGGGTGTCGGCGACGGCCAGGAAATAGCGCAGGTGGCGCAGTTCGATCGACATGGCAGGGCAGGCGTCAGCGCTCGGAATGACCGCTTTCATCATAGCTGCGCGGACTGAACAGGTCCGGCTGGATCAGCTCGATGAAGGCACGCGCCTGCGGCGACAGGAAACGCCCGCGGCGCACGATCACCCCGTAGCTGCGCTCGGGGAACCAGGCACTCATCGAGCGCGTCACCAGCCGGTCGCGGTCGGCATCGTTGAGGCACAGCGCCGGCACGATCGAGATGCCCATGCCCATCGCCACGTACTGCTTGATCACTTCCCAGCCGCCCACTTCCAGCGCCACGGTGTAGGGCAGGCGGTGGCGCTGGAACACCTGGTCGACCAGCCGGTAGGTGATCTGGCGCTTGGGGGGCAGCACCAGGGGGTGTTGGGAGATCGCCTCGAGACTGAGCTCGCCGCGCGCCAGCGCATGCCCGGGCGGGGCGATCAATACCTGCTCGAAGCGGTAGGCGGGGGCGTAGCTGAGGTCGGCCGGCACGTCGGTCATCGAACCCACCGCCAGGTCGGCCGCGTCGCTGCGCAGCAGGTCGGTGCCGTCGGCGCTGATCGCGTTGTGCAGGGTCAGGCGCACGTCCGGGTGGCGCTGGCGGAAGCGCTCCACGATGCGCGGCAGCAGGTACAGGATGGTCGAGCTGTTGGCGGCGATGTTGAGCTCGCCGGCATCCAGGCCCTTCACCTTGTCGCGGAAGCTGGCCTCCAGCCCGTCCAGGTTCTCCACCAGCGGCAAGGCCATCTCGAACAGCAGCTGGCCCTCGCGGCTGGGCACCAGGCGGCGCCCGCTGCGCTCGAACAGATCCACGCCCAGTTCGCGCTCCAGCGCCTGCAACTGCTGGCTGATGGCCGGCTGGCTGACAAACAGTGCCTCAGCCGCCCGTGAGACAGACCCCAGGCGCACCGTCTGGCAGAACGCCCGCAGCGGCTTGAGCCGGTCAGACTTGTAGGAAAAACGGGGACTTGGCGCGGGCGGTGTGGGCATGGCGTCACGAGTATAAGCACAACTTATGTAAAGCATTGCTATAACTGTTTTGTCATATACGGTACGGCGGCGCACGGTGGGGCCTACCGCAATGCAGGAGCCCGCCATGTCCGCCGTCGCCGCTTTCGCCACTGCCCAGCCCACGCCCGCCGATGCCCCAGCCACCCCCGGGATCGCGCTGACCACCCAGCTTGCCGGCCAGTCCGCGCTGCTGCCGGCGGGGGTACTGGCCTTGCTGGTGTCGCTGCACCGCGCCGTGGAGCCCGAGCGCCAGCGCCGGCTGCAGGCCCGGGTGGCCCGCCAAGCCTTCTTCGATGGCGGCGGGGTGCCGGACTTCCGCGCCGACACCGCGCACATCCGCAGCGAAGACTGGCGCGTGGCGCCGCTGCCGGACGCGCTGCAGGACCGCCGCGTGGAGATCACCGGGCCGACCGACCCGAAGATGGTCATCAACGCGCTGAACTCCGGTGCCAAGGTGTTCATGGCCGACTTCGAGGATTCCACTGCCCCGGCCTGGGCCAACCTGCTGGCCGGCCAGCAGGCGCTGATCGGCGCGGTGCGCGGCGACCTCACCCATACCGGCCCGTCGGTGGAGGGCAAGCCGGGCAAGCAGTACACGCTGCGCCCGTTCAACGAACAGGCGGTGCTGATCGTGCGGCCGCGTGGCTGGCACCTGGACGAAAAGCACGTGCGCATCGACGGCCAGGCCATCGCCGGCGGGCTGTTCGACGCGGCGGTGTTCGCCTTCCACAACGCCCGCACGCTGATGTGCAAGCAGCGCGGCCCGTACTTCTACCTGCCCAAGCTGCAGTCGATGGAAGAAGCGGCGCTGTGGGAAACCGCGCTGTCGCACATCGAAGGCATGCTCGGCCTGCCGCATGGCCAGATCAAGGTCACCGTGCTGATCGAGACGCTGCCGGCGGCGTTCGAGATGGATGAAATCCTGCACGCATTGCGCGACCGCATCGTCGGCCTGAACTGCGGCCGCTGGGACTACATTTTTTCCTACATCAAGACCTTCCGCCAGCACGCCGACAAGGTGCTGCCCGAGCGCGGCCAGGTGACCATGACCCAGCCGTTCCTGAAGGCCTATTCGGAACTGCTGATCCGCACCTGCCACCGCCGTGGCGCGCATGCCATGGGCGGCATGGCCGCGCAGATCCCGATCAACCACGATGCCGCCGCCAACGAACAGGCGATGGCGCGGGTGCGTGCCGACAAGCTGCGCGAAGTGACCGCCGGGCACGACGGCACCTGGGTGGCGCACCCGGCGCTGATTCCGATTGCCCAGGCGATCTTCGACGCGCACATGCCCACGCCGAACCAGCACCACGTGCTGCGCAATGACGTGCAGGTGGGCCGCGACGCACTGATCGCCGCCCCCACCGGCACCATCACCCGCGCCGGCTTCGAGGGCAATGTGGAAGTCTGCGTGCGCTACCTGGCCGCCTGGCTGGACGGCAACGGCTGCGTGCCCATCCACCACCTGATGGAAGACGCGGCCACCGCCGAAATCAGCCGCAGCCAGCTGTGGCAGTGGCTGCACACCCCCGGCCAGCACCTGGACGACGGCACCGCCATCGACCTGGCGCTGCTCGACGCCACCCTGGCGCAGCTGCCCACCCGGCTCGGCGACACCCGCGCGCTGCCCGGCAGCGCCCGCCTGCCCGAGTCCATCGCGCTGCTGGCCGAGCTCAGCCGCCGCGACACCCTGACCGACTTCCTGACCCTGCCGGCCTACGACCGCCTCGCCTGATTCCGCTGCCCTGCACCCCGCCAGCCGGGCAGAGCCCGGCTCTACGCCCAAACACCCCGTAGAGCGGGGCTCTGCCCCGCTGCCCGGTCCCGGCCAGCCCAAACACCCGTAGAGCGGGGCTCTGCCCCGCTGCCCGGTCCCGGCCAGCCCAAACACCCGTAGAGCGGGGCTCTGCCCCGCTGTCCTTCCCACCCCAGCCCGGCACCGTCCGGCGTCCCGCATTCCCTTCCTGGAGAACCGACATGAGCACCCTGCAGACCGCCGAACAGATCCAGCACGCTTGGGCCACCGACCCGCGCTGGGCCGGGATCACCCGCAACTACACCGCCGCCGACGTGGTGCGCCTGCGCGGCACCGTGCACGTGGAGCATTCGCTGGCGCGGCTGGGTGCCGAAAAGCTGTGGACCTACCTGCAGGAAAAAGACTTCGTCAACGCACTCGGCGCGCTGACCGGCAACCAGGCCATGCAGCAGGTGAAGGCCGGCTTGAACGCCATCTACCTGTCCGGCTGGCAGGTGGCCGCTGACGCCAACCTGGCCGGCCAGATGTACCCGGACCAGTCGCTGTACCCGGCCGACTCGGTGCCGGCGGTGGTCAAGCGCATCAACAACACCCTGCTGCGTGCCGACCAGCTGCACCACGCCGAAGGCAAGGACGACATCGACTTCCTGCAGCCGATCGTGGCCGATGCCGAAGCCGGCTTCGGCGGCGTGCTCAACGCCTTCGAGCTGATGAAGGCGATGATCGAGGCCGGCGCGGCGGGCGTGCACTTCGAAGACCAGCTGGCCTCGGTGAAGAAGTGCGGGCACATGGGCGGCAAGGTGCTGGTGCCCACCCGCGAGGCCATCGAGAAGCTCAACGCCGCGCGCCTGGCCGCCGACGTGATGGGCGTGCCCACCCTGCTGGTGGCGCGTACCGATGCCGAAGCCGCCGACCTGCTGACCAGCGACGTGGATGGCAACGACCAGCCGTTCACCACCGGCGAGCGGACCGTGGAAGGCTTCTACAAGACCCGCAACGGCCTGGACCAGGCGATCAGCCGCGGCCTGGCCTACGCCCCCTACGCCGACCTGATCTGGTGTGAAACCGGCAAGCCGGACCTGGAGTTCGCCCGCCAGTTCGCCGAAGCCATCCATGCCAAGTTCCCGGGCAAGCTGCTGGCCTACAACTGCTCGCCCAGCTTCAACTGGAAGAAGAACCTGGACGACGCCACCATCGCGACCTTCCAGAAGGAAATTGCCAAGTACGGCTACAAGTTCCAGTTCATCACCCTGGCCGGCTTCCACGCCCTGAACTACTCCATGTTCAACCTGGCCCACGGCTACGCCCGCCGCCAGATGAGCGCCTTCGTGGAGCTGCAGGAGGCCGAATTCGCCGCCGCCGACCGCGGCTTCACGGCGGTCAAGCACCAACGCGAGGTCGGCACCGGCTACTTCGACGCGGTCACCCAGGCCATCCAGCAGGGCCAGTCCTCGACCACCGCCCTGAGCGGCTCGACCGAGGAAGAGCAGTTCAACGCCGAACGGGCAGCCTGACGATCACCAAGGGCGGCCAGGGAAGGCCGGGGCGACGGGCGGTCGGGGGACCGCCCGTCGTGTCTGTGCGTAAGGGGAGCTGTGCGGTGCTTGGGAATAACGTCGAATGCGGGTCATGGGGAGCTTATGCACACAGAAGCGGGATCCAGCTTGGAATCTTCCTCATAGCGGTAGCTTTCAGGATTGAAGCTGAGTTTGATCCTTTGCGGCGGGTCTTCCTCGTGTCCGGACGCTGCACACCCACGCGTGGCAGTCAGATCTGGCCACGGTTCCGTGATGACGACTGGCGCGATGACATCCTTGAATTGTCCCTCAAGCACGTTGATGGCCGTGCCATCCCCGCATTGCACGAATCCAAGGTAGTGGACTACGTCGACGTCACCGTAGTTAGAGCCGAAATGCTTCACAAGTTGGTCTGGGCGACCGTCGGCATTGAGATCTGGCTTGCCAGCGCTGTAGGTTTGACCAACGGTCAGGCTGTACATGCACTCACCATCCACTCCGGGTGGGCAAGCGCTGATCGTTTCATGGCCTTGCGGAGATGCCCTAATCACAACCAGGTCGTCAACCGCTGCATTCGCGCAACGCTCCTGCAACGTTCGCGTGTGTGCAGCAGCGAAGCATGTGCCGGCTGACAGGAGAAAGGGGAGAAATGGAAAAAGTGCTCGCGCCATGGATCAAACTCCGTGGTATCGATCTGCAGACTGTTGAGCGTGTCCGCAATCCACCACGTTCATTACTACAATTGAGTGTCCGATAACGCGCTTCAGTGCGAGCCTCGATCGCCTGGACCAGACTCAAATAGTCCCCTGCACTCTGCTTCCACTGCGGAGCGTTCTCCATTGAGAACAACCTTCTTGTTTTCGTGGATGTCCCAAACGCCAAGCTTCGCCTGAGCACTGCAATCCGGGTTGCCATCGACCGCGACGTATCTTCCATCGCTTGAGATCAACGGAAATGGACCAGCCTCCTCGTCATAGAAGAAGGCGTTCTCGCGCAGCGCTGAGATGGGTAGAGTGTCTATGTATGCGCCCGGCAATGAAACCAGGTTCGTAGTAGATCCAAGGTGCGCAACCACTGCCAGATATGAAGCCGGTTGAACATCAACAAGCACCATCCCGACGTACACATTGCCCGGAATACTCACATCAGCTAGTGCACCCATCTCTGCTGGAACATCGATTGGATGAAGGACTTGGTTGCCACAATGGACCAAGGTGCTCTTTGGAACGTAAGCGCCCGCGGAGACCAGGATGGCGCTGCCGTCCGATGAAAATCTGGCTGGCGTTGCACCCGTTGCGATTGTGCAAGACTGATGTGTCGTCGCATCCACCAACAAAATACTCTTGCCATCATGGGAGATGGAAATGGCTTCATTGACGCGGCCAACGTCGGTGTTTGGCAAGGCCGCTGAACACGATGTGGCGAGAGTCGAGAGGAGGCCAATCAGCAGGGAATTCATGGTATTCACAGTAGAGTGAGCTTGGCTAATCGTGTCGCGTCAAGACGTCGCTCATGTGCGATACCTCCGCCGTTGATCGCGCGAGTCACCGCCAGTGACGTCCTTCTCTCAAGCCAGCTGGCGCTGCTCGGCAAACGCGGTGATGCCGTCGAGTGCTTCGGCGATGTCGGCGAAAAGCCCCAGTCGCTCTCGGGGTACTGGGTAGTGATGGCGCGGGCGGGCAGGGCGGACTGCACGTCGAAGCGGAACACCGCCTGCGGGTAGTCGCCGAAGATCTGCTCGCAGATGGTGCGGGTGTCCAGCTCCTGGAAGATCACCGCGTTGCGGCGCAGCTCCAGCAGGGCTGTCCACGACTCCAGGGTGAGCCGGTGTCGGGCCAGGCCGACGTCGCTGCCTAGCTGGGCCACCTCGGGCAACAGGCCATGCCACTGACGCAGGCGGCCGTCGGCTTGCCGCGGTTGCAGGGTCAGCGGCTGCTCCAGCCACGGGTCCATGTCCAGGAACGCAGCGGTGGACAGGCAGTCGATCTCGACGCGGCTGCTGCCGCAGACCGATTCCTGGTCCTCGAAACGTTCCACAACCAGGCCAGGGGCTGGGCTCTGCAACTGGATCAGGCGTGCCTGTTGGGACCGAGCGGCAAGCGCGGCCACGGCCGCAGTGCCGGATATATCCATATCGTCGACATTCCGTAGTGCAGGAAATCGAGCCTACGGACAAGGCTCCAACCCAGCCATCGGGGAATCCTTACCCGCTCATGCAAACGGCCTGTCAGAATCAAATGCGTCAATAAAATCAAATACATACATCTAAATGAAGTGGCAAAATTCAGAAGGGTTTCAGCGATCGAGTACTCCGCGAGCGCCCACAGACGCCCTTCCGGCGCAGACGGTTGTCACCCGGATGGTGGCCGCTGGCAGGCCGGGATCGCGTCATGAAGGAGGATGTGCCGGGCCGGCCGGGAAAATTTCGGCGCCCGTGCGCTGAAATGGGATGAGGCGCACACTTTTTAGGGGTGCTATTCTCCTCGGCTCACCGGGGGAACGCTGGGAAGCGGGTGCACGGGATGACCGGCAAGGTTGCGGCGATTGTGTGCGAACAGGAACCAGGCATCGCCGAGACCGCGATGGCTGAGATCGTGCACGCCATCCTGAGCAACGCCGAGTTCGCGCTGTTCGCCGAATTCGGCAAACAGCAGTGCCTGACCAAAGGTGATCTGCTGTTCCAGCGCGGTCAAGCCGGCGACACCATGTATGTGGTCGTGAGCGGCAGCATCGAGCTGGATTTCGGCGACGACCTGGTGGTGAAGTCGCTCGGCCCCAACGAATTCTTCGGCGAACTGGGCCTGTTGATCGGCGACCATCCGCGCAGCGCCGACGCGCGCGCGGTAACCGACAGCGTGGTGCTGGAACTGGGCAACGCCGATTTCCAGCGCCTGGTCGACCGTGACCCGGGCCTGGTGGCCTATTTCCTGCGCCGTACCATCATGCGCGTGGTCAGCAACGAACAGGTCCTGATCCGCCAGCTGCGGCGGCGCAACCACGACCTGGAAACCGCGCTGGACAACCTGTACGTCACCACCCACCAGCTCACCCACACCCGCGAACTGGTGCGGACTGACGAGCTCACCGGCCTGCACAACCGGCGTGGCCTGGCCCTGTACCTGCAGGACTGCCGCAACCATGCCGACGGCGCGCCGCAGGGCCTGCTGCTGATCGACTGCGACCACTTCAAGCAGGTCAACGACGAGCACGGCCACCAGGCCGGCGACCGGGTCCTGCAGAGCGTGGCCAACATCCTGCGCTCGGTGGCCACTGAAGCGGACCTGGCCTGCCGGCTGGGGGGCGACGAGTTCTGCCTGCTGCTGCGCACGGCGACCGCCGACAACCTGCAGCACGCCGCCGAGTTCATCCTCAGCGCGGTGCACGGCCTGATGGACCGCGCCCACGGCGTGCCGCACGTCTGCCCGGTCAGCATCGGGGTGCGCCTGCTCGAGCCCCACACCGACTGGAGCGAGTGGTACGCTCGCGCCGACAACGCGCTGTACCAGGCCAAGCGCCTGGGCGGCAACCGGCTGCACTGGTCGCGTGCCGCGACCGCATCACCCTGATCGGGGGAAGATCGGCATGAACGGCGACATCGGAACGTCGACCCAGGCACCGCAGATGCGGGCGCTGTTGTTCACTGATCTATGCGATTCGTTGATCCTGGTCGAACGCATCGGCGATGCGGCCGCGGCAGAGCTGTTTCAGGAGCACGACCGCTTGGTGCTGAACCTGCAGCAGCGCTGGAACGGCCAGCTGATCGATCGCTCCGACGGGCTGTTCCTGCTGTTCGAGCGGCCTGTTGACGCGTTGGGGTTTGCCTTGGACTACCAGCGCAGCCTCAGTGCACTGGGTACCCAGCGCCGCCTCGAAGTGCGCGCCCGGGCCGGCCTGAACGTGGGCGAGGTGATCCTGTGGAACAACAGCGCCGAAGCCGTGGCCCACGGTGCCAAGCCGGTGGAGGTCGAGGGACTGGCCAAGCCCATGGCGGCGCGGTTGATGCAGCTGGCACGGCCGGGCCAGATCCTGCTGTCCGCCGCAGCCGATTCGATGGTCCGGCGCAGCAGCTCCGAACTGGGTGAGCGCGCGCACGGTCTGAAGTGGCGCTCGCATGGCCGATGGCGATTCAAAGGCGTCGAGCCGGTCCAGGAAGTGTTCGAAGTCGGGGAAACCGACGTTGCCCAGTTCCGTCGGCCACGCGGCCACGGCAAGGCCCGTCCCTCCACGCCGTGGTGGCGCAAGCCGATGGCGCTTGGGGTGCAGATGGTGATCGCCTCGGTATTGCTGGTCGCCGGCTGGGCGCTGCTGCGACCGGTGCCCGCCATTGCCTTCGCCGAACGCGATTGGGTGGTGCTGGCCGATGTGCAGAACCTGTCAGGAAACATGCTGCTCGATGACGGGTTCGAACAGGCGTTTCGCATCAGCCTGGAACAGTCACGCTTCGTGAACGTGCTGAGCAACCTTAAAGTGGAGGAAGCGCTTGGCCGGATGCAACGCGAGCGACCCACGCTGGACCTGGATGCAGCCGTCGAAGTGGCCAGTCGAGAAGGCGCACGCGCCGTCGTGGTACCGCGGGTGGAAGAGGTAAGTGGTCGACTCCGTGTCACTGCGCAGCTGGTTGACCCGGTGAGCCGCAAGGTCGTGTGGTCCACGTCGGCTGAGGACCGAGGTTTGAACTCGCTGTTCGCCTCCACCGATTCAGTGACCGCTGCGTTGCGCAAGGAGCTGGGGGAAGCGCTGCAGCAGGTCTCGCAGACCTCGCTGCCGCTGCCCCAGGTGGCCACCACCGATCTGGACGCCCTCCATGCCTATGCGGTTGGTTTGCAGGCATACGGCGATGGCCACTATGCCGAGGCGACCCGCTACTTCGATCAGGCCACCCGCTTTGATCCCTCCTTTGCGTTCGCCTACCTTGGGTTGATGCGGATCGATGTGTTGAAAGGCGATCTGGACCAGGCCCGGGCCATGCTCGACAAGGCAACCGCCATTCGCACGCGCCTTCCGGGTCGCGACCGTCTCTATCTGGATGCCTGGGCAGTAGAGCTGCGCGGCGGGCGCGTGGAGGACGTTGCGGCAAAGTGGAAGTTGCTGGCGGACCTTTACCCTGACTACCACGGCGCCTTTGCCAACTACGCGTGGGCCATGCAGACATTGGGCCACTATGTCGAATCCGAAGCGGCGGCACGGCGGGCGGCGGTGTCCTCCAATGCCCTCCAGTCCATTGCCTGGCAGGACGTCGGGCGCGCGCAGCTGGCACAGAACCGCTTTGGCGATGCGCTGGAGAGTTATCGTGTGTCCGCCAAGCTCGGTCGCTGGACCAGCAACCGCCATGTGATCGCCGCCACGGCTGCATCCGGCGATATCCCCGCTGCGATGCGCATGATCGAAGGCGAGCCGGAGGATGAACTGAGCAGCGGGTTGGAGGGCGTCGCCGTTGCCATCGATGCTGGTGATGCCGGACGTGCCTGGAAGGTCAACAAGCACGCGCGGGCAAACTGCGGTGACGGCGGATTGGCGTGTGAGTTGTTTGACCTTCAGGGTCTGATGCTGGGCGTGGCGACCGATAAGCCGACCACTGCCAAGGTCTTCGAGAAGAAGGCCCGTGAGCTTTTGCGGCTGGCAACAGATACGAAGGGCAATGACCGGCAGGACTGGTTGTTCATGGCGGCCGCTACCGTGTACGGCGCGCAGCGTGCCGGTCACCCTGAGGTGGCTGTGCGTCTTCTGGAGCCGCTGCGCACGGCGTCGAAGGCACTCAACGATGCGCGATGCGCTGAACTGATTACGATCGTCGAAGCCAATGGCGAGCGGTTGGCCGGGCAACAGGAACAAGCCGTGAAACGGCTGCAGCCGCTATTGGATGGTACCGAGCTCTACCAGGCACGCGTGGTGCTTTGGCAGGCGTTGGCAGGCCAGGCCGGCACCCAGCAACAGGATGCGCGCAAATGGCTGCTGGCGCAGGCCGGCCGGGCGTATGCGGAGAGCGCGGGATCTTACGTGCTGCAGGTGTTCAACACCCACGATCTCCGCATGGCGCGCTTGCAGGAAACGCCAGGCCAGCGTGTTGTTACGGGGCAGGCGGATGCCTCAGCTGCGCGTCGATCTCTCCGCTGACAAAGCAATGCGGCACACGGAAAATGGCCTTCGAGCTCAGCCGCTCGACCAGCCGCGCGCGCGACAGCTGGAACTCTTCCTTGCTGGCCAGCGGGCCCTGTGTCGCGCAGCTTCCGCACGCCGCCGCCACGTCCGGTGCGATGCGCTCGAGCGCCTTTGCCGGCGAGGCATGGAAAACACTGCGGAAGTCATCGTCGCTGGACAAAAGGTCCAGCAACTGCAGGGCCTGCTCGGGAGAAAGAAGGGGGAGATCCGGGGTCATGGAAAAGCACTCATAGGCGGCGGGTTGGGGACGGCGTCCAGGAGCGGCGCCTTTGCAGGTAGCGGCTGATGCAGCAACAGCTTGAGGCGCAAGAATAGCCGTTGTCGGCCGACATTCTTCCTGCAACTTCCTACTGGTAACCCGTATGCCTCCCGCCCGCTACCGCCGCTGCAGCCAATTGATGACCGAACCTCGAATGGTTGAGCAGTATTCCATGGCTGACCTGCTTGCCGGCGGGACCTCGGTGACCTCGACGATGCAGTGGGTCGCGCTGGCGCCGCACCTGCCGGTACCGGTCGCGCTGGATGAGGCGATGCTGCTTGCACTCGGCCGCCTCTCCCCCGAGCGATGGTCCGCACCGGACACGCCGGACGCAATGGTGGTGCTGGAGCGGCTGGTGGCGGCGGGCCTGACCTTTCGCGACGACAGCCCACCTACCGCTGCACTGCAGGACGAACACGCGCTTACTGCGAGTGCATGGTGGACGCCCGCCGCCGTGATGCACCGGCTGGCGCGCTGGGAAAATCAGGATAGCGTAGAGGCCTTGCGCGAGGCCGGTATGGAGACCGCTGCGGGCCTGTGCGCGCGGCTGGGCGCGCCGCCTGCGGCTATGTTCGACCCCGGTCCCGACGCGGTTGCGCTGCCGCCCCCGGTCCAGGTCCCTTTTGACGCCTGGCTCAAGCGCCGTGCGACCTGCCGCAACTTCGACCGCACCCGCGCGCTGGACCTGGCCGCGCTGTCTCAGCTGCTGTGGCGGACGCTGGCCAGCCACGGCGAGCAGCGCGAAGGCGAGCAGGCCGTCTTTCTCAAGAAAAACGTGCCGTCTGCTGGTGGACTACATCCTACTGACGCCTATCTGCTGGTCCAGGATGTGGATGGGCTGGAAGCGGGGCTCTATCACTACCATCCCGGCGCCCATGCGCTCAGCCCGACGTGCAGCCGGACAGCCTCCGGCGATGCACTGGCACGGCGTTTCGTGGCTGGCCAGGACTGGTTCGCCAACGCGCACGTGTTGCTGATTCTCGCGCCGCGCTTTGCCCGTACGTTCTGGAAGTACCGCCAACACCCCAAGGCCTACCGCGCCGTCATTCTGGATGTCGGCCACGTCTCCCAACTGCTGCTGAGCTGTGCCACCGAACAGGGGCTCGGTGCCTTTGTTACGGCCGCAATCAACGAGCAGGACATCGAGCAGGCGTTGGGGCTGGATCCGATGCAGCAGAGCCCGATGGCCATCTGCGGCATCGGGCTGCGCAGTGAACAGATGACCACCAGCGAGTTCGACCCAGGACGCCATGTATGGCAGCCGGCCGGGTGAGGCGGATTCAGTCCGCCTCGAAATCCACCAGCACCGCCCCATCGCCCACCTGGTCCCCGGCCTTGACCCGGTAGCCCTGCACCACGCCGTCAGCCGGTGCCTGCAGGGTGTGTTCCATCTTCATCGCCTCCAGCACCAGCAGCGGCGCACCGCGCTTGACCTTCGTGCCGGGCGTCACCACCGTGGCGACGATGCGGCCGGGCATCGGTGCCAGCAGGCTGCCGGCATCGGCCACGGTCTGGTCGGCTTCGCTGACCGGGTCGTGCAGGGTGAAGCGCTGGGCGCCATCGCTGCCGAACAGGTACACCTCGCTGCCGTCGCGGACCACGCGGGCACGGTGCAGGGCATCGCCGGCCTGCACGCGCAGCATGTCGCCGTCGAGCGCGCCGTGGGCGAGCACCCGCGCATCCCCGACGGTCACCGACCAGGTGCCGTCGTGTTCCAGCGCGGTCACCGCCTGCGCGGTGCCGCGGTATTCAAGGCTGATCGCATGCGGGGCGCGCGCGCCCAGCCGCCAGCCATCCTGCCGTTGCCACGGCGAATGCGGGTCGCGCGCGTCCACGCTGGCGGCGGCCTGGCTGCCGACCGCGGCAATGGCGGCCAGCGCCCACACCGTCGGGCTGCCGCTATCGGCGCTGGGTGCCAGCGCGGCCTGCTCGCGCTCGATCAGCGCCGTATCCAGGTCCGCGTGGGCGAACGAATCGGTCATCACCAGCCGGCGCAGGAACGCCGCATTGGTGGTCACGCCGACCACTTCGCACTCGGCCAGTGCCTGCTGCATGCGGCGCAGCGCCGCGTCGCGGTCCACGTCCCACACGATCAGCTTGGCGATCATCGGGTCGTAGAACGGGGTGATCGCATCGCCTTGTTCGACACCGGCGTCCACGCGCACGTGCGCGGTGTTGGCCGGCAGGCGCAGGTGGCGCAGGGTGCCGGTGGACGGCAGGAAGCCCCGGTCGGCGTCTTCGGCATAGAGCCGCGCTTCCAGCGCATGGCCGCGGATCTGCAGCTGGTCCTGCTGCAGCGGCAGCGGTTCCCCGCTGGCCACGCGCAGCTGCCACTCCACCAGATCGGTGCCGGTGATGCACTCGGTGACCGGGTGCTCCACCTGCAGGCGGGTGTTCATTTCCATGAAGAAGAAATCGCCGTTGGGGGCGGCAATGAACTCCACCGTGCCGGCGCCCACGTAGTTCACCGCGCGCGCGGCATCCACCGCGGCCTTGCCCATCGCGGCGCGGCGCTCGGCGGTCATGCCGGGCGCGGGCGCTTCTTCCAGCACCTTCTGGTGGCGGCGCTGCACCGAGCAGTCGCGCTCGAACAGGTACACCACGTTGCCGTGGCTGTCGCCGAACACCTGGATTTCGATATGACGCGGGCGCTCGACGTACTTCTCCACCAGCACGTGCGCGTTGCCGAACGCGGCCTGCGCCTCGCGCTGGCAACTGGCCAGGGCCTCGATGAAATCGGCGCTGTCGTCCACGCGGCGCATGCCCTTGCCACCGCCACCGGCGCTGGCCTTGATCAATACCGGGTAGCTGATCGCATCGGCCTGGGCGCGCAGGAACGGCGGATCCTGGTCATCGCCGTGGTAACCCGGGGTCAGCGGCACGCCGGCCTGCTGCATCAGCGCCTTGGCCGCGCTCTTGTCGCCCATCGCGCGGATCGCATCGGCCGACGGACCGATGAAGACGATGCCCGCCTCGGCACAAGCCTGGGCGAAACCGGCGTTCTCGGACAGGAAGCCGTAGCCGGGGTGAATCGCCTGCGCGCCGGTGCGGCGGGCGGCGTCCAGGATGGCGTCGGCGCGCAGGTAGCTCTCGCGGGCCGGCGCCGGGCCGATCGCGATGGCCTCGTCGGCCAGGCGCACGTGGCGCGCGTTGCGGTCGGCATCCGAATACACCGCCACGGTGGCGATGCCCAGGCGCTGGCAGGTAGCGATGACGCGGCAGGCGATTTCGCCGCGGTTGGCAATCAGGATCTTGGTGAACATGGGAGTCTCGTTGCGCGGGCCAATGGCGAAGAAGGGGCGCACCCAGCGGTGCCGCACGTGCCTTACATGCGGAACACGCCGAAGTCGGTTTTCCGTGCCGGTGCGTTGAGGCTGGCCGACAACGCCAGGCCCAGCACGCGGCGGGTATCGGCCGGATCGATCACGCCGTCGTCCCACAACCGCGCGCTGGCGTAGTAGGGATGGCCCTGCTGTTCGAACTGGTCGCGGATGGGCGCCTTGAAGCCGTCCTCTTCCTCGGCCGACCACTGCCCGCCCTTGGCCTCGATGCCGTCGCGCTTGACCGTGGCCAGCACGCTGGCAGCCTGCTCGCCGCCCATCACGCCGATGCGCGCGTTCGGCCACATCCACAGGAAGTTGGGCGAATAGGCGCGGCCGCACATGCCGTAGTTGCCGGCGCCGAACGAACCGCCGATGACCACGGTGAACTTGGGCACCTTGGCGCAGGCCACCGCCATCACCAGCTTGGCCCCGTCCTTGGCGATGCCGCCGTGTTCGTACTTGCGGCCCACCATGAACCCGGTGATGTTCTGCAGGAACACCAGCGGAATGCCGCGCTGGGTGCACAGTTCGATGAAGTGCGCGCCCTTCAGCGCGGACTCGGAGAACAGGATGCCGTTGTTGGCGATGATGCCCACCGGATAGCCGTGCAGGTGCGCGAAGCCGGTCACCAGGGTGTTGCCGTAGCGTGGCTTGAACTCGTCAAAGCGCGAGTCGTCGACGAGGCGCATGATCACTTCGCGCACGTCGTACGGCTTGCGCGTGTCGGCGGGGATCACGCCATACAGCTCGTTGGCCGGGTAGCGCGGTTCCACCGCGGCCTGCACGGCCAGGGCCGGCTCGGGCTTGCGCCAGTTGAGCTGGGCGATGATCGCGCGGACCCGGGCCAGCGCCTGCAGGTCGTTGTCGGCCATGTGGTCGGCCACGCCGGAGATGCGCGTGTGCACGTCGGCACCGCCCAGTTCTTCGGCCGTCACCACTTCGCCGGTGGCGGCTTTCACCAGCGGCGGACCGCCGAGGAAGATGGTGCCCTGCTCGCGCACGATCACCGTTTCATCGCTCATCGCCGGCACATAGGCGCCGCCGGCGGTGCAGCTGCCCATCACGCAGGCGATCTGCGGGATGCCCTGTGCGGACAGGTTGGCCTGGTTGTAGAAGATCCGGCCGAAATGGTCGCGGTCCGGGAACACCTCGTCCTGCAGCGGCAGGAACGCGCCGCCCGAATCCACCAGGTAGATGCAGGGCAGGCGGTTCTGCTCGGCCACTTCCTGCGCGCGCAGGTGCTTCTTGACCGTCATCGGGTAGTAGGTGCCGCCCTTGACGGTAGCGTCGTTGGCTACGATCACGCACTCCACGCCCGACACCCGGCCGATGCCGGCTACCACGCCCGCGCTGGGGATGGGGTCGCCGTACATGCCGTGTGCGGCCAGCGGCGCGATCTCCAGGAATGCACTGCCCGCATCGAGCAGCGCATCGATGCGATCGCGCACCAGCAGCTTGCCGCGCGCGGTGTGCTTGGCACGGGCCGCCTCGCTGCCGCCCAGCGCGGTCTGCGCCAGGGTGGCGCGCAGGTCATCGACCACCGCCTGCAGGGCAGTGCGGTTGGCCTCGAAAACATCACTGCCCGGTTGCAGCTGGCTGCTCAATACGCTCATGGCCTTCCCTTACTTGGTGCGCTGGAACAGTTCGCGACCGATCAGCATGCGGCGGATTTCCGAGGTGCCCGCGCCGATTTCATACAGCTTGGCATCGCGCCACAGCCGCCCGGTCGGGTACTCGTTGATGTAGCCGTTGCCGCCCAGTACCTGGATCGCCTGGCCGGTCAGCCAGGTGGCCTTCTCGGCCGAATACAGGATCGCACCGGCGGCGTCCTGGCGGGTGGTGCGGCCCTGGTCGCAGGCGCGTGCCACCGCATACACATACGCACGGCAGGCGTTGAGGCCCACGTACATGTCGGCCAGCTTGGCCTGCATCAGCTGGAAGGTGCCGATGGCCTGGCCGAACTGCTTGCGCTCGTGCACGTAGGGCATCACCACGTCCATGGCCGCGGCCATCAGGCCCAGCGGGCCACCGGACAGCACCACGCGCTCGAAGTCCAGGCCGGACATCAGCACGTTCACGCCGCCGCCGACCGCGCCGAGCACGTTTTCTTCGGGCACTTCGCAGTCCTCGAACACCAGTTCGCAGGTGTTGGAGCCACGCATGCCCAGCTTGTCCAGCTTCTGCGCGGTGGAGAAGCCCTTCATGCCCTTCTCGACCAGGAACGCGGTGATGCCCTTGGCGCCGGCCTCCACGTCGGTCTTGGCGTAGACCACCAGCACGTCGGCGTCGGGGCCGTTGGTGATCCACATCTTGTTGCCGTTGAGCACGTAGTGGTCGCCGCGCTTGTCGGCGCGCAGCTTCATCGACACCACGTCCGAGCCAGCGCCGGGTTCGCTCATGGCCAGCGCGCCGACCTTCTCGCCGCTGCACAGGCCGGGCAGGAAGCGCTGCTTCTGGTCTTCGTTGCCGTTCTTGCGCAGCTGGTTCACGCACAGGTTGGAGTGCGCGCCGTAGGACAGGCCGATGCCGCCGGAGGCGCGCGAAATCTCTTCCATCGCCACCACATGGGCCAGGTAGCCCATGCCGCTGCCGCCGTATTCTTCTTCCACGGTCAGCCCGAGCAGGCCCTGCTCGCCGAGCTTGCGCCACAGCGCGTGCGGGAACAGATTCTCTTCATCGGCCTGGGCGGCCAACGGCGCGATCTCGACCGAGGCAAAATGGGCCACGCTCTGGCGCAGCAGGTCGATCTCTTCACCGAGATCGAAATTCATGGTGGGAACGTGCATGGGGCGACTCCGCAACTGCTGGATGGGCGCGCCGGTTGGGGTGGACGGCACCAGCCGTCCCGCGGGCGATATGGCCCAGCGTAGCGGGGTTCGCGGAAGAAGTGAACACAAATTCAAAAATTGAACATAGAATCAACAAATGGCCTACAAACGCTCAGCACTGATGGAAGAACGCCTGGCAGGCGCCCGTGAACGGATCCTGCTGGCCACCCGTGCGCTGGTGGCCGCCGGCGGCTACCGCAATGCGCCGGTCACCGCCGTGGCGGCCGAGGCCGGGGTGTCCACCGGGCTGATCTACCGCCACTTCCCGTCCAAGGCCGAGCTGTTCGTGGAGGTGCTCACCGCCGCGGTCGAGCATGAGCTGCGCATCTTCGAGGCGATTGCCGCCGAGCCGCTGCCGGCGCCCGAGCGGTTGCGCAGGGCCATCACCGCCTTCGTGCGACGCGCGCTGGCTGGCCCCGGGCTGGCCTATGCGTTCATCGCCGAACCGGTCGACCCGGAGGTGGAGGCCGAGCGCATCCGCTGCCGCCGCCTGTTCGGCGAGGTGTTCCGCCGCATCGTTGCCGAAGGCATTGAAGCGGGCACGTTCCCGCCGCAGGACACCCACGTGGCGGCGGCCTGCATCGTCGGTGCCTTCACCGAAGCGCTGGTCGGGCCGACTGCGCCCAGCCGCGACGCGCACGGCGACGAAGACCTGCTGGTGGAGTCGATCTGCGTTTTCTGCCTAAGGGCCGCCGGCGCCTGAGCCGGGCCCATGCTGCATTGCGATAGAAAGCGGCGGCTTGCAGAGCCCGGCTGACGCTGGTCATACTCGGGCGACAAGCCGTGGTCCAACGACTACCAGCCAGGGGTAAAGAGAGTGCGGAATTACGACCTCGAGTTCCTGAAACGCTTTTCCATGGTCATCGCATTATTGGTGGCCATCACGCTCGGCCTGATCGTCTTCGCCGCATACCTGCACACCAGCATTCCCGCTGAAGTCTCGCCCATGGCGGCCAAGCGCACCGAACAGCGCATCGCCCCGGCTGGCGCGGTCTATGCCGGCAGCACGGGCGCGGCAGCGCAGGCCGCCGCCAAGGCCGCGGCGCTGGCCAAGGCCGCCTCGCAGGTCGCCTACGGCGGCACCACCGACGGCAAGGTGATCTTCGACAACCTCTGCACCGCCTGCCACACCAACGGCGTGGGCAACGCCCCCACCCTGGACCACAGCCATTGGGATGCGCGCATCGCCCAGGGCAAGGACACCCTCTACAAGCACGCGCTGGAGGGCTACACCGGTCCGGACGGCGGCATCATGCCGCCCAAGGGTGGCAACCCGGCGCTCACCGAAGAGCAGATCCACGTCACCGTCGACTGGATGCTGGCCAACCTCCGGTAGAGCCGACCGTTGGTCGGCTGCCCGTAACGCCCCGTGGACCCCATCGTTGGTCGGCTACCCGGAGCAGCCGACCAACGGTCGGCTCTACCGGCTTCCGCCAACCCACGTCCACCGATCCGCGGCGTCCGCCAACCCACGTCGTCCAGTAGTCCCCGGCTTCCACCCATCCCGCGCACCCACCACACCGCCCCCGGGCGGTAGCGGCGTTGCATTGCTACCATCGTCGCCGGTCGCTGGCGGGTCATCTTTCGCCCCCACACTTGTATCGCCCTTTTCCGGAGTCGCCCCACCGATGCGTCGTTCCCCGCTTGTGTTCGCCCTTGCGCTGGCCTTGTCCGGCGTAGTCCACGCCGCCCAGCCGCAGCCCGCTACCGCGCCGCAGGCGCGCCCGGCCGCAGCCACCGCGTCGGCCAGCATCACCCTGACCGCGCCGCCCACCGACTGGCGCCCCCTGGACGGCCAGAAGGTGCGCATCGCCGCGCCGCTGACCCTGGCCGGCACCGACGGCCTGGCCCGCTTCGGTGAACTCAGCGTGGCCTTCGATGGCCGCCTCTGGCAGCCCAGCGAAGTGGCCGCACCGCGCAGCGCCGGCCATGCCCAGGTAACGGCCGACAACGCCCACCGCCGCCTGGTGCTCGATGACGGCAGCGACGCACGCGATCCCGGCCCGGTGGCCTACCTGCCGGCCAATGCGGACCTGCGCACCGGCATGCTGCTGCGCAACGTCGAAGGCATCGTGCGCATCGACGCCAAGGGCACCCCGCGCCTGCAGGTGACCCGCCCGCTGGTGCTGCCCAAGCTCGACCGCCCGGCGGTGCCGGTCGTGCCCGGCAGCCTGCACGTGGCCGCCTTCAACCTGGAAAACTTCTTCAACGGCGATGGCCAGGGCGGCGGTTTCCCGACCCTGCGCGGCGCTCGCACCCTGGCCGAACACCAGGCGCAGAAGGCCAAGCTGGTGACCACCATCAACGCCCTCGGCGCCGATGTCGCCGCGCTGATGGAACTGGAAAACGACGGCTACGGCCCGCAGTCGGCGATCGCCCAACTGGTCGACGCGCTCAACGCCGACCGTGGCGCCGGCGCCGACTGGCGCTTCATCGACGCCGGCAAGGGCCCGGGCGAAAACCCGATCCGGGTCGGCATCATCTATCGCGCCTCGCGGGTTACGCCGGTGGGCGCGCCGGCCACCCTCGAGCAGGGTCCGTTCGGCCCGCACAGCCGCGTGCCCCTGGCCCAGGCATTCCGTGCGGGCAAGGGCGCCCCGTTCGTGGTGGTCGCCAACCACTTCAAGTCCAAGGGCTGCTCCGACGCCACCGGCGCCGATGCCGACCAGAAGGACGACCAGGCTTGCTGGAACGCTACCCGGGTCGCATCGGCCAAGCTGCTCGACCAGTGGCTGCGCACCGATCCCACCGGCACCGGCGGCAGCGACGCCGTCCTGCTAGGCGACTTCAATGCGTACGCGATGGAAGACCCGGTCCGCACCCTGCACGACGCCGGCTGGCGCGACGCGTTTGCCGTGGCCAAGATCGAGCGCCCCTACAGCTACGTCTACAACGGCATGAGCGGCCGCCTCGACCACGCCCTGCTCAGCCCGGGCATGGCCGCGCGCCTGCGCGGTGCCGCCGAATGGCACACCAACGCCGACGAAGCCGACGATGTGGGTTACCGCGACCGCAATGAAAAAGGCCCGTGGCGCAGTTCGGACCACGACCCGCTGCTGCTCGGCTTCGACCGCTGATCGATTCGCGTAACCAAGCGACCCGAAGGGTAGAGCCACGCCATTGAACTGACCCCACAAAGTTGGACAGTGGGATCTAGGTACCGAAGGCTTGGATCCGGAATTGAACCGGGCTCTGGCCATTCAGTTTGAGCTTGATGCGCTGGTGATTGTAGTACCGGATGTAGTGGTCCAGTCCGCGTTTGAGCTGGTCAATGCTGGTGAAGCGCTTGAGATGGAAGAATTCCGATTTCAGGGTGCCAAAGAAGCTCTCCATGGCGGCATTGTCCAGGCAATTGCCCTTGCGCGACATGCTCTGCGTGACGGCCTGTTTTTTCAGCAGGTGCTGATATGTCCGGTGCTGGTACTGCCAACCCTGATCTGAGTGAAGAAGTGGCTTTTCACCGGACTTCAGTCGCAAGAAGGCCTTGCCGAGCATGGCTGTGACCATATCCAGCAATGGGCGTGTGTTTGTCTGGTAGGCCACGATTTCGCCGTTGTACAAGTCCATGATCGGCGACAGATAGAGCTTTTTCCCGCCCACCCTGAACTCCGTGACGTCGGTAACCCACTTTTGATTAGGACGTGAAGCATGAAATTCGCGTTGAAGGGTGTTCGGGGCAACCGCGCCCACCGCGCCGCGGTATGAGGTGTACTTTTTCACCCGCACCACCGATTTGAGGCCCATCAACCCCATCAGACGTTGGACGACCTTGCGATTGATCAGCTCGCCGGCCTGGCGCAGTTCATCGGCAATGCGTCGGTAGCCATATAGGCCTTCATGGCGACGGTAGATTGCCTTGATGCGGCGCTTCAACCCGGCCTGATGGTCAGGCCGGGAGATGGCCTGAGTCTGGTAATAGAACGTGCTGCGAGATAGCGCTGCCGCTTTGAGCAAAAGCGACAGTCGGTGATGCTGCCTCAATCCTTGGACGGCTTGCGCTGTAATGCGCGCTTGGCCGCCTGCTCTTCCTGGATCAAGGCATCGAGTTTTTTTAGGAAGGCATTCTCCGCGCGCAGATACTCCACCTCCTTGAGCAGCTGATCGTGCGTGAGATCCTTGGCAGGCTGGGAGGTCGCGGGCTTTTTTCTCATTCGGAATCGATCACGAGTGGGCGTCAGTGCGCCGATACCACCCGAATCATACTGCCGCTGCCAACGGGGGATGACGCCGGGTCCAGCAATCCCGAAGATTGCCATGGCCTGACGTACCGAAAGGCCATCACGGCTCATCCGCGCCAGAACCGACACCTTGAACTGGTCGGTGTAGCGCCCAGCATCGATCAGGAAGCTGTCCTGTCCATGGTGGCGGTAAGCAGCGATCCACCGATGGACCATTGATGGATCCAGCCCATGCCGCGCGGCTACAGCCCTCACCGGGAGGGTGCCTGCGGCACCCTCCCGGGCGACTTTGAGTTTGAAACACCTGTCGTACTTCGTCATGAACACCCCGGCTATTGAATGGGTGTCCAACTTCCGGGGGTCAGTTCACATGCGTGGCTGCGCCTGACCGCGTAAATCGCACCTCTCCGAAGGCAGGATCAGGCCGGCCTGGTCCTGCCCGGGTGGAGAAGCAGGCGCTGAATCGCAACCGCTCAGCCCGCCGCCGTGCCCCACGCAATCAGCCCGATCGCCACCACCGCCAGGGCCAGGCCCACCCGGTTCCACACGCTGGTGCGCTCGCCGAACGCCAGCACGCCCACCAGCGCGCCCACCACCACCACGCCGATGTTCATGCCGGCAAACACCACCGCCGGGCTGTCGGGCAGGTGCTGGTGCGCGCGCACGTAGAACAGGATGTTGCCGAAGTTCAGCAGCCCCAGCAGCGCACCGGCCCCCAGGTTGCGCCACTGCAGCGGCGAAGCACCGCTGGCATGCCGCCACAGCTGCAACGCCAGCATCAGCACGAAGGCCAGGCCGAAGCTGGCCGTCAGCGCCGCCATCGACGGCGTGCCCGACAGCGCCACCTGCTTGAGCATGATGTCCACCAGCGCGTAGCCCACCCACACCGCCAGCAGCCACGGCCAGGCGCGTTCGCCGCTGGGTGCGGCGGCGCTGGCGCGCGGACGCACGCTGATGCCCACGATGGCCAGCAGGCCCAGCCCCAGGCCGGCCAGCTTCCAGCTGTTGGCGGTTTCGCCGAACACCAGGAACGCGGCCAGCAGGGACAGCAGCAGCGACAAGCGCTGGGCCACGTCGCTGCGCACGATGCCGGCGCGGGTGACCGCGCGGGCCATCACCAGGAAAATGGTGGGCAGCGTCACCGCCAGCCCCAACAGCGCCAGCCACGGCGCGTGCGCGGTCTGCAGCGAGGCCAGCGACGGGCGCAGCAGCACCAGGCTGAGCACGCTGGCCAGCAGGTAGTTCCAGGTGACTACCTGGGCCATGTCCAGGCGCTGGCGCGGCGCCAGCTTCAGCAGCACCGACACCAGCACACTGCAGCACACACTGAAAACCAGATAGAGCATGACGAACCCGGCAAGCGCGGCCGTGCAGCCCGCGGAGGAGCGGTATTATGACGCCATGCACAATCCCCCTTTCCCCCCCACCAGCGCCGCCCTGGTGCTGGACGGCCCGGTCGGGCCGCTGGACGTTGCCGTCGACCTGCCCACCGGTGACGCGCCGGTCCAGCCGATCGTCGCGGTGATCTGCCACCCGCTGTCCACCGAGGGCGGCACCATGCACAACAAGGTGGTGACCATGGTCGCCACCAGCCTGCGCGCGCTGGGCATCACCACGGTGCGCTTCAACTTCCGCAGCGTGGGCACCTCGGCGGGCAGCTTCGACCACGGCAACGGGGAGCAGGACGATCTCAAGGCCGTCGTCGCCTGGGTCCGCGCCCAGCGCCCCGGCGAGCAGCTGTGGCTGGCCGGTTTCAGCTTCGGCGCCTTCGTCTCGCTCAAGGCCGCCGCTGCGTTGCAGCCGGACGCGCAGATCTCGATCGCCCCGCCCGCCGGGCGCTGGGACTTCGACGGCATCCAGCCGCCGGCGCAGTGGCTGGTCATCCAGGGCGAGGAAGACGAAATTGTCGACCCGCAGGCGGTCTATGACTGGCTGGGCAGCCTGCAGGCGCCGCACGAAATGGTACGCATGCCCGACACCAGCCACTTCTTCCACCGCAAGCTGATCGACCTGCGCGGGGCCATCACCCACGGCGTCAAGCACTGGCTGCCCGACGCAGGCACCGCAGGCGCATGAGTGACAGCGCACTGACCCCGTCGCAGCGCTACGCCGAAGGCGTGGCCCGGGGCGAATGGCAGAACGACCCGGCCCAGCATGCCGCGCTGGCCGAGCTGGACCGCATCCATGTGGCGCTGGTCGACAGCGCCCAGGACGGCTGGCTGGACCGCCTGTCGGCGTTCTGGAAAAAGCCCGAGCCGGTCAAGGGCCTGTATTTCTGGGGCGGGGTAGGGCGCGGCAAGACCTTCCTGGTGGACCTGTTCTATGACGGGCTGCCGATCGAGCAGAAGTACCGCACTCATTTCCACCGCTTCATGCGTGGCATCCACGAGCGCCTGCGCGAGCACCAGGGCCAGAGCGACCCGCTGGCGCGCATCGCCCAGGAATGGCGGGCCAAGCTGCGTGTGCTGGTGCTGGACGAGTTCTTCGTCACCGACATTGGCGATGCCATGCTGCTGGCGCGGCTGCTGGAGCGGCTGTTCGCCGAGGGCGTGACCCTGGTGACCACCTCCAATACCGCCGTGGAGAACCTGTACCTCAACGGCCTGCAGCGCGACAGCTTCCTGCCGGCCATCGGCCTGCTGCAGACCTACTGCGTGGAGCTGTACGCCGAAGGCACCGAGGATTACCGGATGCGCGCGCTGACCCGCTCGCCGGTGTACCAGGCCCCGCGCGACGCCGGCAGCGATGGCTGGCTGGGCACGCGCTGGGCCGAGTTGAGCGGTGGCCAGCCGGCCAAACCGGGCAACATCGAGATCGAGGGTCGCAAGATTCCGGTGCGGGCGCGCGGCAAGAGCATCGCCTGGTTCGATTTCAAGGCGCTGTGCGAGGGGCCGCGTGGCCCGTCGGACTACATCGAGATCGCGCACGAGTTCAACACCGTGCTGCTGGGCGACATCCCGCACTTCGACAAACTCAACGAAGATGCCGCGCGCCGCTTCGTCAACCTGATCGATGAGCTCTACGACCGCCACGTCAACCTGGTCTGCACCGCCACCGATACCCCGGTGGCGCTGTATTCGGGCGTCCGCCTGCAGGGCGCGTTCGAGCGCACCGCCTCGCGCCTGATCGAAATGCAGAGCGCCGAGTACCTGGGCACCCCGCACAAGGCGTGAGGGTGGCGCCGGGGCATGCCCGCCGCTATGGGGTGGGCAGGGCGACGGCCTTGCTGCGCGGCTGTTCGCGCGGGGCGGGGGCGTCGTCGTCGCGGTCCACCACCAGCATTCCCAGCGGCTGGCCTTGGTAGCGCACCTCCAGCGCCTGCTGCAACTGGTCCAGCGCCAGCACCTGGGTGCACAGCGACTGGGCATGGGCCTCCAGCGCCTGGGCGCGGGTTTCCATGGTCCGCTCCAGTTGCGCCTCGACCTTGTTGGCACGCGCCTCCATGCGCTGCGCACCGCCGGTGAACATCGACCACATCACGCCCCGGGCCAGCGAATCTGCCATGGATTCGGCCGCCTGCTCCACGCGCTGCTCGAAGCCGTCGCCGAAATCGGCCTGCTCCCAGATGCCGCGGCCGAGGGTGCGGTCCACGTACTGGTGGGCGTCGTCGCGCAGCCGGGCCACCTGGCGCGCCTTGCCCTTGCTGCCACTGAGGATCTCCACCGTGGCACTGAACGCGTCGAAGGTGATGTCCACCACTTCGCCGGCCAGCCCGGCCACGGCGGGCACCAGCTGCCGGGTGCCCCATTCCAGCTGGCGCAGCCGCTGGGCGTCGGCGGCGCTCACCGGCACCGGGGTCCGGTCGATGTTGAGCTCGCCATCGTGGAAGAAGATCTCCGCCGGGACCTGGCCCGGCTGGCGCAGCCAGATCCCGCCGCTGTCCACCAGCACGTTGTAGGGCGTGCTCACCCCGCATTGGCGCGAGGACAGGGCCGGAACGGGGTCCTTGTCATCGGCGTGTGCGGGCGCGGCCACGGCCAGGCCCAGCAGCAGACATCCAGTCAGGGGCAGGCGCATGCGGCGGGCTCGGCAAGGGGGACGCCTGCAGGCTCGCACCCCCTGCGGTTGCCGGCGCGGGTCGGAAGTCACGCCGATCGGCGGGCACGCGGCGGGTTTGTTACGTTCGTGTGAGTTCAGGGGTCTGTTTTCGGATTCAGTTTCTCACCCGGCGTGCCTCTTCCGGCCTTGACTGCGCACTCGGTTTCGACGGGTCCAGACCGTTCGTCGGACGCCCCTCAAGGCGGATCGTTGCGGCGCAAGGGATTGCTCATTTTCCCCAGATTTGGCGTTGACGATCCCCGGTACCCCCACTATCTTGTGGCCGTCGGTCCCGCCGACCACAAGTCGACGGGTGAATCGCCTTCACGCCGATGGCCTGAAAACCTACTGACAACCGCACTACACGTACAGCGTTGAGGTATCGGTCGCACCACTCTGAGGGGAGAGGACCGGTGACGCAGGGGAACCGCCCGCAGGCCTGCCTGCGCAGTCGCGGCCCATGCGACACCCCAGGTCCACTCTGAGAGTCCGAGCGCCGGTCCAGCACCTGCCCAGCAGGCAACGTTGTGCCATCCCAAATCACGCCAAGAGGAAAACGCCGTGAGCACCGAAACCAGCGCAGCCACCGAGCAGGAAAGCGAGTTCCTTCTGACCTCGCCGCCCACGGCCAACGCCATGAGTGTCACCAAGCGCAACGGCACTACCGAACTGGTGGATCTGAACAAGATCGTGCGCGCGGTGCAGCGTTGCTGCGAGGGCCTGCACGCGGTGGACCCGATGCGCGTGGCCACCCGCACCATCTCCGGCCTGTACAACGGCGCCACCACGCAGGAGCTGGACGAACTGTCCATCCGCACCGCCGCCCTGCTGATCGGTGAAGAGCCCGAGTACGGCCGCCTGGCCGCGCGCCTGCTGGCCAACTTCATCGCCAAGGAAGTGTCCGGCCAGGAAATCCACGCGTTCTCGCAGTCGGTGGGCCGTGGCCACGAAGTGGGCCTGATCAACGCGCGCCTGCTGGACTTCGTGCAGATCAACGCACGCAAGCTCAATGACGCCATCGATCCGTCGCTGGACCTGCATTTCGATTACTTCGGCCTGCGCACCCTGTACGACCGCTACCTGCTGCGCCATCCGCACACCCGCAAGGTGATCGAGACCCCGCAGCAGTTCTTCCTGCGCATCGCCAGCGCCCTGAGCGAAGACGTGCCGGAAACCCTGGCGCTGTACAAGCGCATGGGCAACCTGGACTACCTGCCGTCCAGCCCGACCCTGTTCAACTCCGGCACCACCCACGAGCAGCTGTCCTCGTGCTTCCTGCTGGACTCCCCGCAGGATTCGCTGGAGTCGATCTACGCCAAGTACGGCGACATCGCCCAGCTGTCCAAGTTCAGCGGCGGCATCGGCGTCAGCTACAGCCGCGTGCGTTCGCGTGGCTCGCTGATCAAGTCGACCAACGGCCATTCCAACGGCATCGTGCCGTGGCTGAAGACCATGGATTCGTCGGTGGCCGCGGTCAACCAGGGTGGCAAGCGCAAGGGCGCGGCCTGCGTGTACCTGGAAACCTGGCACGCCGACATCGAGGACTTCCTCGAACTGCGTGACAACACCGGTGACGAGTCGCGCCGTGCGCACAACCTGAACCTGGCCAACTGGATCCCCGACCTGTTCATGCAGCGCGTGGAGACCGACCAGGAATGGTCGCTGTTCGATCCCAGCGTGGTGCCCGAATTCACCGACCTGTTCGGTGAAGCCTTCGAGCAGGCCTACCTGCAGGCCGAAGCCCAGGGCAAGGCCCAGCGCACCATCCCCGCGCGCAAGCTGTACTCGCGGATGATGCGCACCCTGGCCGAGACCGGCAACGGCTGGATGACCTTCAAGGACAAGTGCAACCGCGCCAGCAACCAGACCCTGCGTCCGGGCAACGTGATCCACCTGTCCAACCTGTGCACCGAAATCCTGGAAATCACCTCGGCCGAAGAGACCGCGGTGTGCAACCTGGGCTCGATCAACCTGGGCAACCATTTCGACGCCCACGGCGAATTCGATTTCGACAAGCTGGCCAACACCGTGCGCCTGGCCGTGCGCCAGCTCGACCGCGTGATCGACCTGAACTTCTATCCGATCGAAACCGCCCGCCGCGGCAACCTGCGCTGGCGTCCGGTCGGCCTGGGCTGCATGGGCCTGCAGGACGTGTTCTTCCGCAAGCGCCTGGCCTTCGACAGTGCCGAAGCCCGCGCGCTGTCGAAGAAGATCGCCGAAGCGATCTACTTCCACGCCCTGGAAACCTCGTGCGAGCTGGCCCAGGAACGCGGCAAGCACCCGTCCTTCGCCGACACCCGTGCGGCCAGCGGCGAGCTGCAGTTCGACGCCTGGAACGTGGTGCCCGAAGACACCGCCCGTTGGGATGCCCTGCGTGACCGCATCAAGGAACATGGCCTGCGCAACTCGCTGCTGATCGCCATCGCCCCGACCGCGACCATCGCTTCGATCGCCGGTTGCTACGAGTGCGTCGAGCCGCAGGTGTCCAACCTGTTCAAGCGCGAAACCCTGTCCGGCGACTTCCTGCAGGTCAACCGCTACCTGGTGACCGAGCTGAAGAAGCTGGGCCACTGGACGCCGGAAATGCGCGACGCGATCAAGATGGCCGAAGGCTCCATCCAGGGCATCACCCAGATCCCGGAAACCCTGCGTCACATCTACCGCACCGCGTGGGAACTGCCGATGCGTTCGCTGATCGACATGGCCGCCGACCGCGGCGCGTTCATCGACCAGTCCGCCTCGCTCAACCTGTTCATGGAAAGCCCGAGCATCGGCGCGATGTCCTCCATGTACATGTACGCCTGGAAGCAGGGCATCAAGACCACCTACTACCTGCGTTCGCGTCCGGCCACCAAGATCGCCAAGACCACGATCAGCCAGGGCTCGCATGCCGCGCCGGAAAAGGTGTTCACCCCGGACGAAGCCGTGGCCTGCTCGCTGGAGAACCCGGAAAGCTGCGAAGCCTGCCAATAAAAGGCGTGCCGGCCCAACCGGCCGGCACCCGGTAGGTACCCACCGTTGGTGGGTACGGGAAATGATCGATACCGCTTGAACGCCGGGCCCAGCCCGGCGGCTTCACCGCTCCACCCCAAACACGCTGACACCGCCGGGCGTTGCCTCTGCCCGCGGTGCCGGAAGCCCGCCGCGCACACGCGCGGGTCTTTCGATGCTTCCCCACCGGGAAGCCGCCAATTGAACCAAGGAACCCCCCATGGCAGACACGCCGCGCCAGATGTTGCTCGATCCAGGTTTTGAACTGACCCTGCGCCCGATGCGCTACCCGCAGTTCTATGACATGTATCGCAACGCGATCAAGAACACCTGGACTGTCGAGGAAATCAATTTCCAGATCGACATCAGCGACCTGCACAGCAAGATGTCGCCGGGCGAACGCCACCTGATCCACCGCCTGGTGGCGTTCTTCGCCACCGGCGATTCGATCGTGTCCAACAACCTGGTGCTGAACCTGTACCAGCACTTGAACGCGCCCGAAGCGCGCATGTACCTGTCGCGCCAGCTGTACGAAGAAGCGCTGCACGTGCAGTTCTACCTGACCCTGCTCGACAACTACCTGCCCGATCCGGATGAGCGCGTCAAAGCGTTCGCCGCGGTGGAGAACATCGACTCGATCAAGAAGAAGGCCGATTTCTGCTTCAAGTGGATCGACTCGATCCAGGACCTGCGCCGCATCGAAACCCGCGACGAGCGCCGCCAGTTCCTGCTCAACCAGATCTGCTTTGCCGCCTGCATCGAAGGCCTGTTCTTCTTTGCCGCGTTCGCCTACGTGTACTACTTCCGTTCGCGCGGCCTGCTCAACGGCCTGGCCTCGGGCACCAACTGGGTGTTCCGCGACGAAAGCGCGCACATGGAGTTCGCCTTCGAATGCGTGGACGTGATCCGCGAGGAAGAGCCGGACCTGTTCGACGATGCGATGAAGCAGCAGGTCTATGACATGCTGGCCGAAGCCATCGAATGCGAAGTGCAGTTCGCCGAAGACGTGCTGTCCGGCGGCGTGGCGGGCATTTCCACCCGCGACATGCGCCAGTACCTGCAGCACTGCGCGGACAACCATTTCCACCGCCTGGGCATGGAGCGCAAGTACAACGTGCGCAACCCGCTGAGCTTCATGGAACTGCAGGACGTGCAGGAACTGACCAACTTCTTCGAACGCCGCTCCTCGGCCTACCAGGTGGGCGTGAAGGGCGAAGTCTCGTTCGACATGTCGTTCTGATTCCCGCGTCACACGCATCAACGAAAACCCCGGCCCAGTGCCGGGGTTTTTCGTTCCCGCGCGGCGGTAGAGCCACCCCATGGGTGGCTGCGCGCGGTGCCGGTTTCAGGTGCAGCCACCCATGGGGTGGCTCTACCGGCGATTGCATCCGTTGCTAGAACAGGCGATGTGCATACGTCATGCGTTGTCCGCATGCCTCGCCAAGGGCCTGCACAAACCGCTCAAGGTCATAACCGCTTCCATCCTCAAACTGGATGAAGCACCTGCCGATACCCAGGCTGTATTCCCAGTCCAGATCCAGCAGGGCATAGCGGCGACCACTGTCCGGATGGACCCAGTCCACGTGGAGGTCCTCGTACACGGCACCGACGAAGTCCATGTAGTCGCCAAAGGGCGGGAAATCCTCCCGTTCGGTGTCTTCCCCGGGCACCGTTGGCGCGCTGGTTCCTGCGCCGAACACGACAAAGGGCGGTTCGCCCGCGTCGATCTGGAACAGCACGATGCTCAGGTGGTCGATCTCGCCGATGCGGTCGGGATCGTACAGGCGCACCATTCCGGGCCCCGCGCGGTAGCGTGGGCTGAACCACGTGCAGGCCGCATGTTTGCCGAACAACCACGCATCATCCAGCGCGATGCCGTGGTCCCGGATCGCCTTGACGCAGTCTTCGACGCTGCCGTCGCCGTTTACGCGCAGCGCGTCAGGCAGGTTGCCGGCCTGGACATGGGTGGCAACCACGTCCGCCGCCGTCCGCCAGTCAGCGTCTACCAGCGGGACGTTGGCGCCCGGCAGGCATGAAATGGCATGGCTGAGTGCGTACAACGCTTTGGCGGGCACGTCCGCGCCCACCGCCGGCAGGATGATCCTTTCCTGCAACATCCAGCGTTCCAGCGCCGGCATGTCCGGCGCAGGCAAATGCGGTGCGGCCGGAAACACGAAACAGTCATGCATCGTCATGGGAAGGCCGTGGTGTATGAAGGCAGGGGTGAACAGAATCGGGGCAGTGCCATGCCACGCACGACGGACTGGCACAGCAGGGTCAGCACAGCGCTATAGGTGCCGATGTGCGTACATCATGCCTTGCCCGCATACCTTGCCAACGGCGTCGGCGAACGTCGCCAGATCCCGCCCGCTGCCACCTTCGAACTGGATGAAGCTCCAGCCAATTCCCAATCCGGATTCCCAGTCCAGATCCAGAATGCCGTAGCGTCGGCCAGTGTCAGGATGGGTCCACTGCGCACGGATGTCGTTGTAGGCGACACCAATGAAATCCGTGTAATCGCCGAAGGGAGGGAAGTCCTCGCGTGCATCACATTCGCCCGGCACGAGTGGAGGGCAGGTTCCCTCCCCAGCAACGACGAACGGCGGTTCTTCAGGGTCGATCTGGAAGAGGACGATCGTGAGATCGTCGATGGGTTGGCCGCGATCGGCGATATCGAACAGATCCACGATGCCTGGGCCCGCACGGTAGCGGGGACTGAACCAGCGGGACGCTTGGTGTTCCCAGAACAACCATGTATCACCCAGCGCGATGTCATGGCCCCGGATCGCCGCGACGCAGTCTTCCACGCTGCCGCCGCCGTGCACGTGCAGCGAATCGGGCAGGTTGCCCGCCTGGACATGGGAGGCGACCACGTCCGCTGCCGTTCGCCAGTCCGCGTCCACCAGCAGGGCATTGGCACCCGGCAGGCGCTCAATGGCCTGGCTGAGCGCGTACAACGCGTTGCCAGGGACATCCGCACCCACCGCCGGCAGGATGATCTTTTCCTGCAGCATCCATCGCTCCAGCGCAGGCATGTCAGGTGCAGGCAACTGCGGTGCGGCGGGAAATACGAAACAGTCATGCAGGGACATGCAGCGGCTCGCGCGTTGGGGCAATGGGCAGTGTCGGCGGCTGTCGTTGGCAGGGTCAACGCCGTAGTTCAAGAAATGGGCACAGCCTGAACGCGTGGCGGTCATCCACGACCTTGTTCGCGCCGCTGCCGTACCATCGCGCCACACCCCAACCGGCCACCCCCATGTCCACCACCCCAGACCCCATCCCGCCCACTGAAATCAGCATGGCCGAGATCGTCTTCCCCAACCACACCAACCACCTGGGCACCCTGTTCGGTGGCCAGGCGCTGGCCTGGATGGACAAGGCGGCCTTCCTCGCCGCGGCCCGTTACTCGCGCCGCACCGTGGTCACCGCGCGCTCGGACCAGGTCGATTTCAAGCTGCCGATCCGCATCGGCCAGATGGTGGAAACCATCGGTCGCATCGTCGAAGTGGGCCGCAGCTCGATGAAGGTGGAAGTGGAGCTGATCGCCGAAGACCTGCACAGCGGCGAGCGCAAGCTCTGCACCCGCGGCCACTTCGTGATGATCGCGCTGGATGCCGACGGCCACCCCATCGCCGTACCGCCGCTGCCCGACGCCATTCCCGGGCCGTAACCGCGATTGCGTTGCCCGCCGCGCGCCCCCACCTGTAGACCATGACCCGCCCGCTCGCCGACTTCATCGACCGCGCCCAGCGCCTGTTCGTGCTCACCGGGGCCGGGTGCAGCACCGATTCGGGCATCCCGGATTACCGCGATGCCGATGGCCAGTGGAAACGCACCCCGCCGGTGACCTACCAGGCCTTCATGGGCGAGCTGGCCACCCGCCAGCGCTACTGGGCGCGCAGCCTGCTGGGCTGGCCACGTTTCGGCCATGCCCGCCCGAACGGCACCCACGCCGCGCTGGCGGCGCTGGAAGCCCGCGGCCAGCTGGAAGTACTGCTCACCCAGAACGTGGACCGCCTGCACCAGCGGGCCGGCAGCCGTGCGGTCATCGACCTGCACGGCCGGCTGGACCAGGTGCGCTGCATGGGCTGCGAAGCCCGCACCCCGCGCGAGGCGTTCCAGCAGGTCCTGCTGGCCCACAACCCCGGCTGGGACCAGCTCGACGCAGCCCTGGCCCCGGACGGCGACGCCGACCTCGACGGGGTGGACTTCAGCCCGTTCCAGGTGCCGGCATGCCCGCAATGTGGCGGCATCCTCAAGCCGGATGTGGTCTTCTTCGGCGAAAATGTCCCCCGCGAGCGGGTGGCTGCCGTCCACGCGCACCTCGCCCAAGCCGACGCCGTGCTGGTGGTGGGCTCCTCGCTGATGGTCTATTCGGGCTTCCGCTTCGTCCAGGCCGCGGCCAACGCCGGGGTGCCGGTGGCCGCGCTCAACCTCGGCCGCACCCGCGCCGACGACCTGCTCAGCCTGAAGATCGAACAGCCGTGCGCGGCCGCGCTGGCCTTCCTGCTGCCGTCGGCCAGCACCGCCTGAGCGCCGCCGCGAAACACTGATCCACCGATACGGTTGCCTTGCGCGCGCAGCAGGAGTGCAATGACGCCCGGTTTTCCCGTTTCCGCCAGAGTCCCCCACTTGAGCCAGCTCTTTTCTTCCGTTTCCTTTGGCCCGCTGTCGCTGGCCAACCGCATCGTCATCGCCCCGATGTGCCAGTACTCCTCCACCGATGGCCTGGCCAACGACTGGCACCAGATCCACCTGGGCCAGCTGTCGCAGTCCGGCGCCGGCCTGCTGATCCTGGAAGCCACCGCCGTGCTGCCCGAAGGCCGCATCAGCTGGGCCGACCTGGGCTTGTGGAACGACGACACCGAAGCGGCACTCAAGAAGGTGATCGACGCGGTGAAGCGCTGGTCGCCCATGCCGATCGGCATCCAGCTGGGGCATGCCGGGCGCAAGGCGTCCTCGTCACGGCCGTGGGACGGCGGCGGCGCACTGCCGGCCACCGACCCGCGCGCCTGGACCACGCTCGCGCCGTCGGCGATTCCGTTCCACCCCACCGACCCGACCCCGCAGGCGCTGGACGCAGCCGGCATCGATGCGATCGTGGACGCCTTCGTGGCGGCCGCCCAGCGCGCCGAGCGCATCGGCCTGGACCTGATCGAACTGCATGCCGCGCATGGCTACCTGCTGCACCAGTTCCTGTCGCCGCTGAGCAACAAGCGCGATGACGAATACGGTGGCTCGCTGCAGAACCGCATGCGCCTGCTGGTGCGTGTGTTCGATGCCGTGCGCGAAGCGGTCAGCGACCGTATCGCGGTGGGCGTGCGCATCTCGGCCAGCGACTGGGTGGCCGGCGGCTGGGACATTGAACAGACCACCACCCTGGCGCACGTGCTGGATGGCCGGGGCTGCCAGTTCCTGCATGTGTCCAGCGGCGGCAACGACCCGCGCCAGCAGATTCCGCTGTCGCCGGGCTACCAGGTGCCGTTCGCCGAGGCGATCAAGGCGCAGAAGCTGCGCATGCCGGTGATTGCCGTCGGCCTGATCACCGACCCGGCCCAGGCCGAATCGATCCTGCGCCACAGCCACGCCGATGCCATCGCGCTGGCCCGCGGCATCCTCTACGACCCGCGCTGGCCGTGGCACGCCGCCGCCGCGCTGGGCGATTCGCTGGAACCGGCGCCGCAGTACCTGCGCTGCGAACCGCGCGAAGCACGCGGCGTGTTCATCGCACCGCCGCGCTGACCCCGGCCGCAGGCGGTGGCCAGGTGCCATCGCCTGCGCGCGGCTAGGCCACGTCCACCCGCCACTCGGCCGGCAGCCCTTCGACGATGTGCGTCATCAACGCACGCACCTTCGGGGTCAGGTCGCGGCGGTCGCTGACACACAAAAACAGCCGCATCGGCTCGGGCAACGCCTGCGCATCGCCGGCTTCATTGCCTTCGAACAGGGCCTGCAGTTCACCGCGCGCCAAATAGGGCGCGGCGACGAACGCCGCCAGGCGGGTGATGCCGCCGCCGGCAAGCGCCATCGCGGCCAGCGCATCGATATCGTCGCTGACCAGCGCCGGACTGACGTCGGCATCGAAGCGCAGCCCGTCGCGCACGAAGCCCCAACGCAGGTGCCGGCCGTCCTTGGGATGGCGGAACAACAGGCAGCGATGCTCGCGCAGGGCCTCGGGCGTGCGCGGCACGCCGGTGCGCGCCAGGTACGACGGCGCCGCGCAGAACACGAACGGCACCTGCGCGATCGGCCGCGCCACCAGCCCTTCTTCCAGCTGCGGCTCGATGCGGATGCTCACGTCCACGTCTTCGCGCGCATGGTCCACCGCCCGGTCGGCCAGCAGCAGTTCGATCGCCAGCCGCGGGTAACGCGCCTTCAGCGACGGCAGCAGCGGGGCCAGCTTGTGCCGCCCGAACGAGGTGCTGCAGGCGATCCGCAGCCGGCCCTCGGGCGTGGCGTCCAGGTCGGTCACCGCCGCCTGCGCACGTTGCAGGTCGCGTTCGATGTAGCGCACCTGGGCCAGGTACAGCGCGCCGCGCTCGGTCAGCGCCAGCTGGCGGGTGGTGCGGTTGAACAGGCGCACGCCCAGGTGCGCCTCCAGCCGGGCGATGTTCTGCCCGACCGCCGCCGCGCTGATGCCCAGCGTGCGTGCCGCCGCGGCCAGGCTGCCGGCGTCGGCGGTACGGATGAAGCTGCGGATTGACTGGAGAATATTCATGGTGACCGCCATTCTCGCCTGTGATTGCAAAGTTTGTCTTTCGAAAGAGCCAACAGGGTCCGATCTACCGGGGGCCCGGGCCCGCTCCTAAGGTGGGTGTCCCCGCCAGCCCCGGGCTGCGCCCGCCACCCGGCGCGCACCTGCACCGGGCCTGGCCGCCTTTGCCGGAGATGGACCATGAACCCTGCGCTCGCCCCCCTCGACACCGACCCCCAGGAAACCCAGGAATGGCGTGAAGCACTGCAGGCGGTCACCCAGGTGGCCGGGCGGCCGCGCGCGCACTACCTGCTGGACCAGCTCAGCGACCAGGACGTGGCCCACCACGGCGACCTGCATGCGCGCGCCTGGACCGCTTACGTGAACAGCATCCCGGTGGAGCGCCAGCCGGCGTACCCGGGTGACCTTGCGATCGAGCGCCGGCTCAATGCGATGATCCGCTGGAACGCGATGGTGATGGTGCTGCGCGCCGGCAAGCACTCCAACGTGGGCGGCCACATCGCCACCTACCAGTCGGCGGCCGTGCTGTACGACGTGGGCTTCGACCACTTCTTCCGTGGCCGCACCGACACCTTCGACGGCGACATGATCTACATCCAGGGCCATTCGGCGCCGGGCATCTACGGCCGCGCGTTCGTCGAAGGTCGCATCGCGCCCGAGCGCATGGACAACTTCCGCCGTGAATCCGACCGTGACGGCCTGTCGTCCTACCCGCACCCGCGCCTGATGCCCGACTTCTGGCAGTTCCCCACCGTGTCAATGGGCCTGGGCCCGCTGACCGCCGCCTACCAGGCGCGCTACATGCGCTACCTGGAATACCGCGGCCTGAAGGAGCACCAGGGCCGCAAGGTGTGGGCATTCCTGGGCGATGGCGAAATGGACCAGCCCGAATCGCTGGCCGCCATTTCCGTGGCCGGGCGCGAGCGTCTGGACAACCTGGTGTTCGTGGTGAACTGCAACCTGCAGCGCCTGGACGGCCCGGTGCGCGGCAATGCCAAGGTCATCCAGGAACTGGAAGGCACCTTCCGTGCGGCCGGCTGGAACGTCATCAAGGTGATCTGGGGCGGCGGCTGGGACGCCCTGCTGGCCAAGGACCACAGCGGCCTGCTGCGCCAGCGCATGATGGAATGCGTGGACGGCGACTACCAGACCTTCAAGTCGCAGAGCGGCGCGTACGTGCGCGCGCATTTCTTCGGCACCTCGCCGGAACTGCTCGCCCTGGTCGCGGACATGAGCGATGACGAGATCTGGGCGCTGGCCCGTGGCGGCCACGACCCGCAGAAGGTGTATGCCGCCTACGCGCAGGCGGTGGCCGGCAATGGTCGCCCGAGCGTGATCCTGGCCAAGACGGTCAAGGGCTTCGGCATGGGCGAGGCCGGCGAAGGGCAGAACATCAACCACCAGCTCAAGAAGATGAGCGCCGATGCCGTGCGTGCGTTCCGTGATCGGTTTGACCTGCCGGTCAGCGATGCCGAGCTGGACGACATGCCCTACCTGCGCCCCGCACCGGACAGCCCGGAGGCGCGTTACTTCGCCCAGCGTCGCCAGGCCCAGGGCGGCCAGTTGCCGGCGCGCGTTACTCACGTCGCGCCGCTGCCGGTGCCGTCGCTGTCGGCCTTTGCCACCCAGCTGCAGGGCAGCGGCGAGCGCGGCCAGTCCACCACGATGGGCTTCGTGCGCATCCTGGGCACGCTGCTCAAGGACCCGGCGCTGGGCAAGCTGGTCATTCCGATCGTGCCCGACGAGTCGCGTACGTTCGGCATGGAAGGCCTGTTCCGCCAGATCGGCATCCACTCCTACCTGGGCCAGCTCTACACCCCGCAGGACGCCGGCCAGCTGAGCTATTACAAGGAAGCCAAGGACGGCCAGATCCTGCAGGAAGGCATCAACGAATCCGGCGCGATCTGTTCCTGGATCGCCGCCGGCACCGCCTACAGCAACCACGGCCTGGCCACGATTCCGTTCTACATCTTCTACTCGATGTTCGGCCTGCAGCGCGTGGGCGACCTGGCCTGGGCAGCAGCCGATGCGCGCACCCGCGGCTTCCTGCTGGGCGCCACCTCCGGCCGCACCACCCTGATGGGCGAGGGCCTGCAGCACGACGACGGCCACAGCCACGTGCTGTCCTCGGTGATTCCCAGCTGCATCTCCTATGACCCCACCTACAACTTCGAACTGGCGGTGATCATCCAGGACGGTCTGCGCCGCATGTATGTGGACCAGGAAGACATCTACTACTACATCACCGTTCTCAACGAGAACTACCCGCACCCGGCCATGCCCGAGGGCGCCGAGGACGGCATCCTCAAGGGCATGTACCTGCTGCACCCGGCCGCCACCGACAGCGACCCGGCGCTGCGCGTGCAGTTGATGGGCAGCGGCGCGATCCTGCGCGAAGTGGAAGCAGCCGCTGCGCTGCTGCAGCAGGATTTCGGCATCGCCAGCGACGTCTGGAGCGCCACCAGCCTGACCGAACTGCGCCGTGACGGCCTGGCCGCCGAGCGCTGGAATCTGCTGCACCCGGCCGATGAACCGCGCGTGCCGTACGTGCAGCAGCGCCTGGCCGCACACGCCGGACCGCTGGTGGTGGCCACCGACTACATGAAGATCGTGGCCGACCAGATCCGCCCGTTCGTCGACGGCCGGCGCTTCACCGCACTCGGCACAGACGGCTTCGGCCGCTCGGACACGCGCGAGTCACTGCGCACGTTCTTTGAGGTGGACCGCCACTTCATCGTGCTGGCCGCGTTGAAGGCGCTGGCTGATGATGGGCGGATCGCGCGCAGCCAGCTGCAGGTGGCGATCGAGAAGTACGGCATCCACGTGGACAAGGTGGATCCGGCGGCGGTGTAGCGAAGACTCCAGCCCGGCCGATTCATCATAAGGAAACTATTACTTCAGATAGGAATCGAGGGATTCTCCCTATCTCGTGATCGTCAACCGGTTCTGGACGAACGTGATTGGTTAGCGTGGCGTTGCCGCACATGTCGCGGTAACGCCAACCCTCAGGGGGATCGGTCATGAAGATACGTCCAGTCTTGATGTCGTTCGTCGTCTTTGCTGCCTCGTTGGGCGCACTCCCGTCCTCCGCCCATGGGCTGCAGGATGTTCCCCCTATCAATTCTCAGGCTGAAACGCTGGCGATCGCGCAGAAAAATGCACCCATCAACAGCGCTGTACGGTTGCAGGAGCATCTACAGAGTCTCTCGCCGGACTCACCACTGCGGTCCTTCTCTGTACCGGCGCGTCAGCGCTTCGTTGCGTCACTTCGCTTCAATGCGGCCGGAGTGACCACCCTTCGATACCAGGACATCGTTGAGGAACTGAGCTACAGCGAAGCGTACCGCGTGCTCGCTCTCTTCGGCGTGACCAGGATACTTGCAACGCTGCCGCCCTTACGTAGCGAAACCCTTGAGCATGAAAGGATCCGCACCCTCCAGGATCCGTCCTGAGTACCCCATGCAAATGCAAGCCACTGGCTCCAGCGATCCGGTTGAGACAAGGCGCTGCCCGGATCCGCAGGAGTGCAGCTTGGTTGCATCTGAGAGCATCGTCCCCCCACCGGCGGTGCTCGCTTAAACTGGTCGGATGCGCCCTGATTCCATTCTTACCCTCTCGTGCCCGGACCGTACCGGGATTGTCTACCGCGTGTCTGGCCTGCTGTTCGAGCTCGGCTGCAACATCCTGGATGCCCAGCAGTTCGGCGACGAAGAGAGCGGCCGGTTCTTCCTGCGCGTGCACTTCGATCGCGCCGCCAGCCAGGCGCTGGCCGATGTCGAAGCGCGCATGGCCACGCTGGCGGCGGAGTTCCAGATGGACTGGCAACTGCACGACGCGCGCCGCCGTGCACGGCTGCTGGTGCTGGTGAGCAAGCAGGGGCATTGCCTGAACGACCTGCTGTTCCGCGCGCACAGCCGGCAGCTGCAGGTGGATATCGCGGCGGTGGCGTCCAACCATGACGACTTCGCCGCATTGGCCGGTTCGTACGGAGTACCGTTCCACCACCTGCCGGTCAACGCCGACAACCGCGCCGTACAGGAACAGCAGATCATCGACCTGGTCGAGCGCGAGCAGATCGACCTGGTGGTGCTGGCGCGTTACATGCAGATCCTGTCGCCGCGCCTGTGCCAGGCGCTGGCGGGCCGGGCGATCAACATCCACCACAGCTTCCTGCCCAGCTTCAAGGGCGCACAGCCGTATCACCAGGCGCACGCCCGCGGGGTCAAGATCATCGGCGCGACCGCGCACTACGTCACCGAAGACCTGGACGAAGGTCCGATCATCGAACAGGACGTTGCGCGCGTGGACCACGCCATGACCCCGCGCGACCTGGTGCGGCTGGGCAGCGACACCGAATCGCAGGTGCTGGCCCGCGCCGTGCGCCGGCATGTGGAGCACCGGATCCTGCGCAACGGGCATCGCACGGTGGTGTTCCGCTGACCGGCCCGCGCCGGGGCGCGGCGTCCCGGTAGGTACCGACCGTTGGTCGGTACGCTTTCTGGCCGGCGCCCGGGGTCGTCTGGGATGGCGGGTAGTGCCGGCCGCTGGCCGGCTCCTCGCATGCCCCACACGGTATCGGGAGCCGGCCAGCGGCCGGCACTACCAGCGCACAGCCGGCACCCGCCGATCGTTCTTTGATCCGGTAGGTACCGACCGTTGGCCGGTACGCCGTTCCGGCCGGCGCCCGGCGTCGCCCGTCAGATAACCGCGATCTTCGCCTTCGCCAATGCCTCGCGCACCATGCCGTCGTTGGCGTCGGTCACCGGCCGGGTCAGGTCCCACAGGAACTTCACCCGGAACCCGGATTTCACCGCGTCCTGCGCGCTCCACAGCACGCAGTAATCGCGCGCCAACCCGCACACGTGCACCTCGCGGATACCGCGCTCATGCAGCCAGCCGGCCAGCCCGGTTGGCGGGCGGCTGCCGTCCGGGCCGTGGTTCTCGCGGAACGCGCTGTAGGAGTCCACCTGCTGGCGCGTGCCCTTGCGCAGGATCAGGTCGGCAACGGTCCAGTCCACGCCCGGGTGCAGTGCTGCACCGGCGCTGCCCTGCACACAGTGGTCCGGCCACAGGGTCTGCGGCTGCGCATGCAGCAGGATCGCCTCGAACGGCAGATGCCCCGGGTGCTGGCTGGCGAACGAGGCGTGGTCGGCCGGGTGCCAGTCCTGGGTGGCCACCACCGTGCGGTAGCGGCGCTGCGCAAGCAGGTCGGCAATGGGGGCCACCAGCGCGTCGCCCTGTTCGCAGGCCAGCGCGCCACCGGGCATGAAGTCCGGCTGCAGGTCGATCACCAGCAGGGCCACATCGGCGGGTAGGGCGGCGGTCATGGCAGATCCAACACAACGGAAGCGGGGCAACCAGCGTGGCGGCCCCGCGTGCGAACGTCAATCGCCCTTGGGCGCGTCGTTGTCCTGCCCGTAATACAGCAGGCCGATCTTGATGCGCTCGCGGCCGGTTTCGCGGCGGTGACGGTTGGCGTCGCGCAGCGAGTACACGCAGCCGCAGTACTCCTGCTGGTAGAACTGCTCGCGCTTGCTGATCTCCACCATGCGCGCGGCGCCACCGCCCTTGCGCCAGTTGTAATCCCAGTACTGGATACCCGGGTAATGCGCGGCGGCGCGGTGGCCGCAGTCGTTGATCTGGTTCATGTCCTTCCAGCGCGAGATGCCCAGCGAACTGCTGATCACCGGAAAGCCATGCTCGTGCGCATACAGCGCGGTGCGCACGAAGCGCATGTCAAAGCACATCGTGCAGCGGATGCCGCGCTCGGGTTCGGCCTCCATGCCGCGGGCACGTGCGAACCAGTTGTCGGTATCGTAGTCGGCGTCGACGAACGGCACGCCATGCTTTTCGGCAAAGCGGATGTTCTCCTGCTTGCGCAGTTCGTATTCCCTCGCCGGGTGGATGTTGGGGTTGTAGAAGAAGATCGTGTAGTCGATGCCGGAGGCGGTGATGGCTTCCATCACTTCGCCCGAGCACGGTGCGCAGCACGAATGCAGCAGCAGCCGGGTATGGCCGTCGGGCAGGGACAGGGTGGGGCGGTCGATCGGGGTAACGGTGGGCGTGGTCATGTACGTCTCGTCGACCGCACCGCCGGCAACGGCGGCGGTGCGGTCCTTGGGTCATCTTTACAGGGGGGATCAGGCGGCGTTGGCGTCGGCGGTTTCCTCGCGCAGCTGGCGCGCGGCGGCCACCAGTGCTTCCAGCGCGGCGCGGGTTTCCTTCCAGCCGCGGGTCTTCAGGCCGCAGTCGGGGTTAACCCAGATCTGCTCGGGCCGGAGGACTTCGGCGGCCTTGCGCAGCAGCGCCAGCATCTCTTCCTTGTCGGGCACACGCGGGGAGTGGATGTCATACACGCCCGGGCCGATCTCGTTGGGATACTGGAAGCGCACGAACGCATCCAGCAGCTCCATGCGCGAGCGCGAGGTCTCGATCGAGATCACGTCGGCATCCATCGCCGCCACCGAGTGGATGATGTCGTTGAACTCGGAATAGCACATGTGCGTGTGGATCTGGGTCGCATCGCGCACGCCACTGGCACTGATCCGGAACGCTTCCACCGCCCAGTCCAGGTACTCGCGCCACTGCGCGCGGCGCAGCGGCAGGCCTTCGCGGATGGCCGGCTCGTCGATCTGGATCACGCCGATGCCGGCCGCCTCCAGGTCCAGTACCTCGTCGCGCAGCGCCAATGCGATCTGCCGGCAGGTGTCCGCGCGCGACTGGTCATCGCGCACGAACGACCACTGCAGCACCGTCACCGGGCCGGTCAGCATGCCCTTCATCGGGCGGTCGGTCAGCGACTGCGCGTACTGCGACCAGCGCACCGTCATCGGCTGCGGGCGGGTCACGTCGCCGAAGATCACCGGCGGCTTCACGCAGCGCGAGCCATAGCTCTGCACCCAGCCGTTCTTGGTAAACGCGAAGCCGTCCAGCTGCTCGCCGAAGTACTCCACCATGTCGTTGCGCTCGAACTCGCCGTGCACCAGCACGTCCAGCCCGATCTGCTCCTGCACGCGTACGCAGTGTTCGGTCTGGGTGGCCAGGAACGCATCGTAGTCGGCGTCGGACAGCTTGCCGGACTTGTTGCTGGCGCGGGCCTCGCGTACTTCCAGGGTCTGCGGGAAAGAGCCGATCGTGGTGGTGGGGAAGCGTGGCAGCTGCAGCGCACCGGCCTGGGCCAGGTGGCGCTGCGGGTAGGGGCTGTGGCGCTGCGCATCGGCGGCGGTCAGGGCGGCCAGGCGCGCGGCCACCGCGGCCTTGTGCACGCGCGGCGAGCGCCGGCGCGATTCGATGCACGCACGCGAGTGCGCCAGCGCGTCCTCGGCGCGGGCCGGGGAGTCGATGGCATCGGCCAGCACGCGCAGCTCCTGCAGCTTCTGCCTGGAGAACGCCAGCCAGCTGTGCAGTTCGTCATCCAGCTTTTTTTCCAGGTCCAGGTCGACCGGGCTGTGCAGCAGCGAACACGACGGGGCCAGCCACAGCGCATCGCTGCCCACGTGGCCGTGCGCGTAACGGGCCAGCACCAGTGCGTTGTCCGGATGCGTGCGCCAGATGTTGCGACCGTTGACCAGACCGGCCGACAGCACACGACCTGGGGGCAGCGCCTTGATCACCGCATCCAGCTGCTCCGGGGCGCGCACCAGGTCCACGTGCAGGCCATCCACCGGCAGCGAGGCGGCCAGCGGCAGGTTGTCGTCCAGCGCACCGAAGTAGGTGGCCACCAGCACCTTCGGCCGCGCCGCCTCGGCCAGTACCGCGTAGGCATGGGTGAACGCGGCGCGGGTGGCCTCGTCCAGATCCTGCACCAGCGCCGGCTCGTCCAGCTGCACCCACTGCGCGCCAGCGTCCTTCAGCTGGCCCAGCAGCTGCACGTACACCGGCAGCAGGGCGTCAAGCAGGTCCAGTGCGCGGCTGCCGTCGGTGGTCTTGGACAGCAGCAGGAAGGTCACCGGGCCGATCAGCACCGGGCGGGTCTCGATGCCCAGCGCCTTGGCCTGGCGGTATTCGGCCAGCGGCTTGTCGCCGCGCAGCGCGAAGCCCTGGCCGGCCTGCAGTTCGGGCACCAGGTAGTGGTAGTTGGTGTCGAACCACTTGGTCATTTCCAGCGCGTGCAGGTCATAGCCGTCGCGTTGCACGCCCCGGGCCATGGCGAAGTAACCGGCCAGCGGCTCGGCGTCGGCCAGGGCGCGGTAGCGCGCCGGGATGGCGTCGAACAGGAAGGCCGCGTCGAGCACCTGATCGTAGAAGCTGAAGTCGTTGCTCGGCGGCACATCGACGCCGGCCTCGCGCTGCAGCTGCCAATGGCGCTCGCGCAGGCCGCTGGCGGTGTCCTGCAGCGACTGGGCGCTGCTTTCGCCGGACCAGAACGCTTCCAGCGCACGCTTGAGTTCGCGCTTGGCGCCGATGCGGGGAAACCCCAGGTTGGTAACAGTGGTCATGGAACGTGTCCTCATTGCAGTAGCGGCATTGAGGAACGAAGGAACCGCGCGCCGTGCACGACATGGCTGCCGTGTCCGCCCCGCCAGCGACCTTCGCCCCCGCGGGCGAACCGGATGTCGTGGAGCGGACGCACGGGGGCAGCGCCACGCGGGCGGCATGGCGGCAGGCCCCGGCAACCTCCCCGCGGACGTTCCAGGTCGAATCAGGGGACGGTCGTGTCCCCCGGCCGGGGCCGGTATTCGGGCTGATGGACACGGGCGCGAACGCCCACCTAGTACCTGCCGCTTCCCAGGCCGGGGCCCAGTGCTGTTGGCAGGATTCGTTTCCATTCACCGCTGCGGGGCAGCTCCGGAATGGGCGCACGAGGCGCCTTCACCGGATTCCCGTTTAAACCCATCCCTTTATCTGCATGAAGAGATGGATACCTTCGGCGAGCACAAGGTAGGCCGAAGCCGGGCGGTGGTCAAGGGGCGTCGCGCTAACGAAGGAAGGTCATGGACGATGCAACGCACGTGACAGCAATGTCCGTCGCACCGGGTGCCGGAGGCCATCCACGCGTTTGCGGCAAGCAAGGGGAGGGGAATGGCGGCCGCTCAGGCCGCGTGGTGGTATGGCTCGATGCGCGCCAGGACGTCGGCCAGTTCGTCCCTGGCCTTCGCCGCGTCGTAGGCCATCTGCAGGTTGAGCCAGAAGGCCTCGCTGGTGCCGAAGAAGCGCGCCAGTCGCAATGCGGTGTCGGCGGTGATGCTGCGCCTGCCCGCGATGATCTCGCCGATGCGCGTCTGCTTCACGTCGATGGACTTGGCCAAGCGGTAAGCCGTCATCCCGAAAGGGGTGAGGAACTCCTCCTGCAGGATTTCACCGGGGTGCGGGTAGGGAATCGAACGCATGTAGGCAGCCCTCAGTGATAGTCGCAAAGCTCTACGTCTGCAGGACCTGCATCGGTCCATGTGAAGCACAATCGGTACTGGTCGTTGACGCGGATGCTGTGCTGACCCGCACGATTGGCGCGCAGTGGTTCCAGGCGGTTGGCCGGTGGAATGCGCAGGTCTTCCAGCCGGACGGCCGCATCCAGCATGGCGAGCTTCCGTATCGCAACGCGCTGGATATCCTGGAACCTTCGGATGCGCCTACCCATGAACAAGCTCTTGGTAGTAATGCATCGGAACGACACGATGGACATGACAGCTTCCTATAATGACGATACTAACGCGTGACGGTAGTATCGTCAAACGGGACCAATCCGGCCCGCTGATGCACAGGGCAGTCGATCAGCGGGCCTCGCCTGTGATGCTCGCTGAATTTTGCGCAGGCGAAAGCGGACGCGGTCACGCCCGCGGGACGGTGGTCATCGATTCGATGTATCGCTCAACCGCGCATCATCGGCCCGGCTGCGGATCTCAGCCAACGTATCGTCCTGCAGCAACGTGCCGTTCTCCCAGACCGTGACCATCGCATCCTCGTAGCCCAGCGGCAGCGCGGCGGCTGTCAGCGATTCCGCGTCGGCCGGCACCGACACCGTCCGGAACTGGCCGTACTCGCGATGGCGCAGCAGGCGCATGCGGCCGCGCTTGCTCTGCTTGCCACTGTCGGTCACCGGGTCCTTGTAGACGTCGATCCATTTCCCGTCCACGCGCGCGGCCGAGCACTTCAGCGCGAACTTCTGGGTGTCGCGGTCCAGCCGCTGCAGCAGCGCGCCGCCCATGCCGAAGGCGACGTTGTCGGCGGCGTAGCCGGCGGCGGTGATGCTGGCCAGGATCTGGCCGATGCTGGTCGGGTTGACGCCGTCACCCTGGATCACGCGCACGTGGTTGAGCACCTTGTAGCCCTTGCCGTTGACCACGTGGCCGAAGGCGTCGTCGAGCAGCTGCAGGCACTGCAGCACCACCGCCACCGGGTCGCCCGAATCCGGGCGGATCACCACGGTGGCGCCCGAGTCGATCACCTGCTGGCGCAGGGTGGTGCCCCAGTGCCGGGTGATCGCGTGGAAGATGTCGTAGCTGTCCGAGACCACGGCCACCAGCGCGCCAGGCGTGGCGAAGCGGGCCAGCATGTTGCGGTAGGCCTCCACCTCGTTGTCGCGGCCCCAGCTGGTAATCGTGCTGTGCTCGGCGGCCGGGATCGAATAGCCGGCCATGGCCTCGTGATAGAAGGCGCGGGCGAACAGCAGGGCCGAGACAGTGTCGGTGCCGAGGAAGTTGACCAGGTGCGCGGCGCCGCCGATGGCGGCCGATTCCAGGCTCGACACGCCCCGGCTGCCGAAGTCGTGCAGCTTGAACGGCAACTGGCCTTCCGGGTCGTCGCTGGTGCGCTCCAGGTACTGGCGGATGGTCTGCTTGGCGTGCCAGCTGGTGGTGGCCACCGTGACCGGGTACCACACGCGCAGCAGCATCGTTTCAAGATACGACGGTACCCAGAACGCCTGCGGGTCGGTCGATTCGATCGTCATCAGCGCGTTGTGCACCGGCACCACGCTGCCCTCGGGCACGGCGCGGATGCGGATCGGCATCAGGCCGCCGTGCGTATCGACGATGTAGCGCCAGCCCGCCTCGTTGAAGGGCTCGCCGTGGGCGGCGAAGAGATCGCGCGCCACGTCGATGTCGGCATGGGTGATCGGCTTGGCCAGGTAGTCCTTCAGGATCGCCTGCAGACCGAAGAACAGCGTGCGGTCGTAGTGGCCGCCGCGCGACTCCACGTAGAAGAAGGTGGCGTCGGTGCCCGGCGGATACTGCAGCCAGTGGCTGGCCTTGTAGCTGTCGGTGTTGAGGAGAAGATTGTCGAGGTAATGCATGACGGGAAGCTCCTTCGCGTCGGGTGACACCGGCGGTCTATCCGCCGGCGGGAAAGCCGGGATCAGCCCCGGCCCAGGAAGAACTCCAGAATGTGCAGGTGGTCTTCGTAAAGCTTGGGGCCCATGTCCAGTGCTTCGCTGACCGGGATCCAGCGCGCCTTGTCGGCATCGTCGCCGCCGCGCACGGCCGGCAGTTCGCCGGCGGGGAAATCGAAGTGGAAGGCGTGGGTGATGGTGCGGCCGCGCTGGCTGCGCTCAGGGTGGTCGAACACATGCTGGCCCTTGAGCGAGCCCTTGAGCACCGGCGCGGGAATCTTCAGCCGGGTCTCCTCGCGAAGTTCGCGCAGGCAGCTGTCGAGCAGGCCCTGCTGCTGGCCGACGAAGCCGCCCGGCAACGCCCACAGGCCCTTGCCGGGCTCGGCACGGCGACGCACCAGCAGCACGTGGCCCGAATGCACCACCACCGCATCGGTGGTGACGAACGTGGGCGCATACGGTGCGTCTTTCCAGGCGGCCTTGTACTGCTCGATGAACTGGTACTCGGCCACCAGCTGGGCGTAGGCCGGGCCGCTCTTGCGGAACGCTTCGAGCATGGCGTACACCGGCGCCGGCACGTTCCCGCGCAGCATCAGCAGCGCACCGTGGAAATCCACGCTGCCGGCTTCAAACAGGTAGCGGCGCAGTTCGGTGGCCGACAACGTTTCGGTGTGCTGCACATCCACCAGCGGCCACTGCGGGAACTCGCGCAGGTAGTAGCTCGAATCATCCTTGTCCATGCCGACCAGGCCGATCTTCGCATCGCCCGCATGCCCGTCGGCACGCACCGCATCGGCCACCGTGCGCTGCACGCCGGCGATCCACTGCGCTTCGTTGTACAGGTGGTCCTTGAGCGGACGGATCAGCAGGCGTTCGCCCGCACCTTCAAGCGCAGCCTGGATCATCACGGCGCGTTCGGCCACGGTCCAAGGGTTGCGGAGGCTGCGGGGGGTATCGGCAGAGCCGACCAGAAAGATCAGCTTCTTGGCCCGGCTCAGTGCGAGGCGGGCGACGGCGGCATGGCCGTTATGGAAGGGCTCGAAACGCCCAATGAACACCAGATAGTCGTATTCCATGAGAATCCCCCATGTCGTTGCAGGTGCCGTGGGTCTATCCCTTGGCTGGTGCCAATGCTACTCCTCTGTCCTGTACCGTCAACAACCCGCTGCGCGTGATCCCTCCAGCGCGGTCATCACCTGCGCTACGCGCTGCGGCAGCGGGCCGCCCAGCACGGTGAACGGCATGCCGCGCGCGTCCAGCGCCTCCAGGTACGCGCGATGCTGCGCGTGCCGGAAGGCGTCATCGCGACGGGTGCCGTCCTGCACGAACGGGAAATCCGGGGCGCACAGGAACAGGTGGGTGTAGCGCCGTTGCGCCAGCGCATGCAGTGCCGGTTCGGCGCGTTCGAACATGGACAGGCAGTACAGCAGCGTGGTCAGCGGCGTGGTATCGCAGACCAGCCAGCGGTTGGCCTGCGCGGCCAGCGTGTCCTCGCGCGCTACCTGCACCCGTGCGATGTGCAGCAGGTCGTCGTAGTCGAGCGCGCCACCGCGCGCCTCCCAATGCTCACGTCCGAACTCGGCGGCCCAGACGGTCTGCAGCTGCCCGGCCAGTGCGGCGGCGAGCGTGGTCTTGCCGCTGGATTCGCCGCCGAGCAGGGCAATGCGGCCGACGAAACTGGCATACACGCGCGGGTCGAGAAATCCGCGCAGGGCATGCGGATCGCGCCGCAACGCCGTGCCCGATACCGGCACCCGGCTGCGGGCCGGGTCCAGGCACACATGCGCCACCGGCCAGTGCACGCCCGCCTGTGCACTGAAATGGCGCTGCAGGGCGGCCGCGAATCCATCGCCGTACGCCTCGCTGGTGAACACCGCGTCCACCCGGCACTGCCACAGCGTGCTGCACACCCAGGCCACGAACGCGCGCTGCGTCGCGTCGTCGTCGGTGTTGTCCGGCAGCGGCCGCATCGGCACGCCCTGTCGGGCGCAGTGTGCCGCCAACCGCGCCTCGTCGAGTACCAGCCGGGTTACCTGCGGGTACAGCGCCTGCAGCCAGCCTTCACGCCGGTCGGCATCACAGCCGGGCAGTTCCGGCTGGCTCCAGCTGAGCAGCAGCACGCTGTCGCAGCGGCTCAGCGCATGGTCGATGAGGGCCTCGTGGCCACGGTGCAGCGGGCTGAACTTGCCCACCACCAACCCGGTGGCGAAACGCTCACCCATGCGCGGCATCGGCCGCTGCGGTGGCGACGCTCTGCTCGCGCATCAACCGCCGCCAGTGCCGCAGCGAGACCAGCGCGTTGATCCAGAACACGCCATACAGCACGGCCGTGAGGTGCAACCCGCGGCTGGCGTACAGCGGAATGGCGATGCTGTTGACCAGCAGCCAGAACCACCACGAATCCAGCTTGCGGCGCATCATCAACAGCTGCGCCACCACGCTCAGCACCAGCACGGCCGAATCCAGGAACGGCGCATAGGCGTCGGTCCAGGTATGCAGCAGCAGGCCATAGCCGACGCTGGCCAGCAACGCTGCCGGCAGCATCCAGCCCAGCGTGCGCAGCTGCACCCGGCTGATCGGCAGGGCATGCCCATGGTCGCCGCGCAGCCACTGCCACCACCCGATCACGCTGGTGAGCACGAACACGCCCTGCAGCACCACGTCGGCGTACAGGCGCGCCTCGTAGAACACCAGGCCGAACAACGTGCAGCCGATGATGCCGGTCCACCAGGTGTGCACGCTGTTGCGCCCGGCCAGCAGGATCGAGGCGGCCACGGTGACGTTGGCGGCAATTTCCAGTGCGCTGGTCATGCGGCTGCGCCGGCAGGAGGGGAACGCAGGGTGGGCGTCGGCATCGGGTTCTTCAGGGGCGGCGGTGACAAGCCGGCCAGTTTACCCGCCGCCCGCAGTGCATCCGCCGCGGCGCTGGCTGCGTATCTGCTGGTGACCCCCACGTGGAGCCGGGCATGCGCCGATCCCTCTTACCGTCCCTGGTGCTGCTGCTGTGCCCGGTATTGCCGGCGGCGGCCCAGCAGGTGCTGCGCCAGGAAGGGCGGGCCTATGCGCCGGCCGATGGCCGACTGCTATACCGCGAGACCCACTGGCTGCAGGGGCCGGCGGCGACCCGATCGCGGCTGGTGCTGTACCGCTGCGCCGACGGCCGCGCCTTCGCGCGCAAGTGGATGACCCCGCAGGGCAGCCCGCAGACCCCCGACTTCGCCTTCGAGGATGCCCGCAATGGCTACCAGGAAGGTCTGCAGGGCAGCGCCACGGCCCGTACCGTGTTTGTGCGTGAAGACGCGCGCGCTGACCGGGTCAGCCGTGCCATCGCGATCCCGCCCGATGCGGTGGTCGATGCCGGTTTCGACGCCGCCGTGCTGGGCCACTGGGACGCCCTGCAGGCCGGGCGCCCGGTGGCGTTCCAGTTCCTGCTGCCCAGCCGCCAGCGGCTGGTGCCGTTGAAACTACAGCGCAGCGCGGCGGTCACCTGGCAGGGCCAGCCGGCCGAACAGCTGCAGATGCGGCTGGATGCCTGGTTCGGCTTCGCGGTCCCGGCGGTCACCCTGGTGTATGCACGCAACAGCCCGCGCCTGCTGCAGTTCAGTGGCACCGGCAACGTGCGCGATGCGCAGGGGCGCTACCCGCAGGTGCGCGTTGAATTCCCCGCCGAGCCAGTCGCGGCGACCGCCGCCGAACTGGCCGCGGCACGGCAGCAGCCGCTGGTGGCCACATGCGCCGGTTGAGTCCCCCCTTGCGCCCTGCGCGCGCAGCGACGACGATGCGGGCTATCTTCCTGCCGACGTTGAGCCTGCGATGCCTGAGCTGGAGCTTGCCGACACGGGTGCCGCACGGCGCCTCGACGACCTGCTGGTCCGGGTTGCCAGCGGCGATCGCCAGGCCTTCGAGTCGGTGTATCAGCTGGCGTCCGGGCGCTTGTTCGCGATCTGCCTGCACGTCCTGCGCGATCGCAGCGACGCCGAAGAGGTGTTGCAGGATGTCTTCACCAGCGTCTGGCACAAGGCGGCGCAGTTCGACCGCGCCAAGGCGGCGGCCATGACCTGGCTGTCGATGATGGCGCGCAACCGCGCGATCGACCGCCTGCGCGCGGCGCCGCCGCGCCCGCTGGACGACCTGTCGGTGGCCGATGAAATCCCCGATTTCGCCCCGCAGCCGGCCCAGGTGGCCGAACAGGCCTCCGACCGGCAGCGCCTGGACGACTGCCTGGACACCCTGGAACCGCGCCGCCGTTCGCTGATCCGGCTGGCGTTCCTGGACGGGGCCAGCTATGAGGAACTGGCGCGCCGGATCGGCTCGCCCCTGGGCTCGGTGAAAAGCTGGATCCGCCGCGGCCTGGGGCAACTGCGGGTGTGCCTGGAACGATGAACATCCGCGACCTCCATGACCTGCATGACGACGGGCAACCGCCCAGCGCCGACATCCTGGCCGGCGAATACGTGCTGGGCGTGCTCGATGCCGCCCAACGCAGCGAGGCCGAGCAGCGCATCGCCAACGACCCCGGCTTTGCCCGGCTGGTGAGCCAGTGGGAAAACCGCCTGGCGCCCATGCTCGACGCGCTGGGCAGTGAAGCGGTGCCCGCGCACGTGTGGCCGCGCATCCGTACCGCGCTGGGCTGGCCCTCGGTCGGCGCCGGCGCGCCGCGCGCCTGGCAGCGCACCGGGTTCTGGCAGGGCATGACCGCGCTGGCCGCCGTGGTGGCGCTGGTGGCGGTGTTCAGTCGCGGCCAGCTGGAACCGGTGGCCCCGGTTGCACCGCCGGTGGCGGTCACCCCGACCCCGCCGCCCACCCCGTCCGAACCCGAGCAGGCGACCAAGCCGGTCACCCCGCTGTTGCACGACGACGGCACGCCAGGCTGGTTGGCCTCGGTGGACAAGGCCCAGGGCAAGGTGCTGATGGTGCCGGTACCGGCCGCCGCCGATGCGGCCGGGCGCGCCCCGGAACTGTGGCTGATCCCGGCCGGCGGCACGCCGCGTTCGCTGGGCCTGGTGTCCATCAACCGCGCCCATACGGTGACCGTGCCGGACGCACTGCGTGATGCGCTGGTGAACGGCTCCGTGCTGGCCATCACGCTGGAACCGTCCAGCGGCGCGCCGCAGGGCATCCCGACCGGCCCGATCATCGCCAAGGGCGACATCGCCACCCTGTAACGCGCTTTTTTTGGTTCTTCTCCCCTCTGAGAGAAGGCGCAGATTGGATCGGCTGGCGTGCCCGATCGGGGCGCGCGCGCGTGAGGGCCCCGTAGCAGCCGGTAGGCCCCTGGTGCAAATGTCCCCCGGCCGCGGGGCGGCCTCCTCCTTTATTTTGCCCAAGAGCCTACCGGCTGCTACGGGGCTCGGCTCGCGGTACAGGTTGGGGAAGCCACGCTTTCTCCTGGCTGTCGGTGGGTCGGGCGCTGGGCCCCCATGCCCTTGGAGGCGAAATAAAGGGGGAGGGGGCGGCCGCAGGCCGACGCCGGAGGACATTCGCCGGAAAGGGCGTGGGGGCCCAGCGCCCGACCCGCCGACGGCCGCGCGCGGAAAGCGTCAAGCCACGTTTCTGCCTGCGTCGCAGATGGGCGACGAACCTTTTTTCCGGATCCGTGCATCCGGATGGGCCTGGCTCCCGTATCTCCTGACAAGAACGCCAGGAGATACGCGATATGTCGGCCGGACCCGCCACTGCAGCACCCCGCACGGCCCGCCGTGGCCTGATGGCCACCGTGCGGCGCTGGTTCGATACCAGCGCCGGGACGGCGGTGGCCGACGAAGCGGCGCAGCGCGTGGACTGGCTGCGCGCGATCCCGTTCGCGGCCATGCACCTTGCCTGCCTGGCGGTGATCTGGGTGGGGGTCTCCTGGGTGGCGGTCGGCGTTGCGGTGGCGTTGTACGCCGTGCGGATGTTCGCCATCACCGCCTTCTACCACCGCTACTTCTCGCACCGCACCTTCCGCACCTCGCGCGCGGTGCAGTTCGTGTTCGCGGTGATCGGCGCGGCCAGCGTGCAGCGCGGCCCGCTGTGGTGGGCCGCCCACCACCGCGTCCATCACCGCCATACCGACACCGCCGCCGATCCGCACTCGCCCGGCGTGCATGGCTTCTGGTGGAGCCACATGGGCTGGTTCCTCACCACCGACGGCTTCCGCACCCGCTGGGACCGCATCCCCGACCTGGCCAAGTACCCGGAACTGCGCTGGCTGGACCGCTTCGACACGCTGGTGCCGATCGCGTTGGCCGCCGCCCTGTTCGGCCTGGGCGCGCTGCTCGAACATTTCGCGCCGTCCTGGGGCACCAGCGGCGGGCAGATGCTGGTGTGGGGCTTCTTCATCTCCACCGTGGTGCTGTTCCACGCCACGGTCACCATCAACTCGCTGGCGCACCGTTTCGGCCGCCAGCGGTTCAACACCGGTGACGACAGCCGCAACAACCTGTGGCTGGCCCTGCTCACCTTCGGTGAGGGCTGGCACAACAACCACCACTTCTTCCCCGGCACCGCGCGCCAGGGCTTTTACTGGTGGGAGATCGATGTGACCTGGTACGGCCTGCGGCTGATGGCGGCGCTGGGCCTGGTGCGCGACCTCAAACCCGTGCCGGCCTGGGTGCTGGCCAAGGCGGAGCACTGACATGCGTATCGCCGTGATCGGATCGGGCATCGCCGGCCTGGCCAGCGCCTGGTGGCTGGGCCAGCAGCACGAGGTGACGCTGTTCGAGGCCAACGACTACCTGGGCGGCCACACCCACACCCATCAGGTGCAGGTGGACGGCGCCAGCCACGCGGTGGACACCGGCTTCATCGTGTTCAACCCGCTGCACTACCCGCTGCTCACCGCGCTGTTCGACGAGCTCAACGTGGCTTCGCAGCCCACCACCATGAGTTTCTCGGTACACAGCGAGCGCAGCGGGCTGGAGTACAACGCCACCTCGCTGGATGGGCTGTTCTGCCAGCGTCGCAACCTGGTGTCCCCGCGGTTCTGGGGCATGCTCGGCGACCTGCGCCGCTTCTACCGCGAGGCACCGGCGTTGCTGCACGGCGACGATGCCGGGCCTTCACTGGGGGACTACCTGCGCGCCGGCCACTATGGTCGCACCTTCATCGACGAGCACCTGCTGCCCATGGCCTCGGCGCTGTGGTCCTCGCCCACCGCCAGCCTGGAGGCCTTCCCGGCGCGCTACCTGGCGCAGTTCATGGCCAACCACCAGATGCTGCAGGTGAGCGGTCGCGCACCGTGGCGGGTGGTGCAGGGCGGCTCGGCGCGTTACATCGACGCGATGCGGCGGCGTTGGCACGTGCGCGAACGGCTGGATTGCCGCGTATTCGGCGTGGAGCGCCACGAGCATGGCGTGCGCGTGCACAGCGCGGCCGGGCTGGAAGGCTTCGACCAGATGGTGCTCGCTTGCCACAGCGACCAGGCCCTGGCGCTGCTGTCCGATGCCGACCGCACCGAACGCAGCGTGCTCGGTGCGATCCGCTACCAGCCCAACGAGGTGGTGCTGCACACCGATGCGCGCCTGCTGCCGCGCAACCGCAAGGCCTGGGCGGCCTGGAACGCGCACGTACCGGCCAACCCGCTGGCGCCCTGCACGGTCAGCTACCTGATGAACCAGCTGCAGGGCATCGATACGCCCACGCCGCTGGTGGTCACCTTGAACCGCACGGCCGCCATCGACCCGGCCAAGGTGCTGCGCACGCTGCACTACGCGCACCCGGTGCATGACCATGCCATGGTGGCGGCGCAACAGCGCTGGGCCGAGATCCAGGGCCAGCGCCGCACCTGGTTTGCCGGCGCGTACTGGGGCTGGGGCTTCCACGAAGACGGCATCCGCAGTGCACGGCGCGTGGTTGATGCGCTGCAGGCACTGGACGCCGAGTCGTACTGGCCGCTGGCCCAGGCGCAACCGGCATGAGCGCCAGCGCCCTCTACCGTGGCCGCATGCGCCACCGCCGCCACGCCCCGCACCCGCATGCGTTCGGCTACCCGGTGGCGCAGCTGCTGCTGGACCTGGACGAGATCGATACGCTGTTCGCGCGGCGCTGGCTGTGGTCGGTGGGACGCCGCAACCTGGCGGAATTCCGCCGCAGCGACTACCTCGGCGACCCGGCGCAACCGCTGGCCGATGCGGTACGCGCCCGCATCACCGCCGCGCTGGGCCGCGCACCGCACGGCCCGATCCGCCTGCTTACCCACCTGCGTTACGCCGGCCACGTGTTCAACCCGGTCAGCTTCTACTACTGCTACGCCGACGATGGCCGCACGCTGGACTGCATCGTGGCCGAGATCACCAACACCCCGTGGAAGGAGCGGCACGCCTACGTGCTGCCGGTGGCCGCCGCCGATGCCAGTGGCCGCGCGCTGGCCTGGGAATTCGACAAGCAGTTCCATGTATCGCCCTTCATGGCCATGGACTGCCACTACCGCTGGCGCTTCACCACACCGGGGGACGACCTGCACGTGCACATGCAGGTATGGCGCGCGGGCGTACGCCAGTTCGATGCCGACCTGGTGCTGCAACGCCACCCGATCACCGCGCGTAGCTTGGCCGGCGTGCTGCTGCGCTTCCCGCTGATGACCGTCCAGGTGGTGGCCGCCATTCATTGGCAGGCACTGCGCCTGTGGCTCAAGCGCACCCCCGTCCACGACCATCCTTCGCTTGCAGGAAAACGCCCATGAACGACATGACCGGCCCGGTTGCGCTGCCGATGCCCACGGCACTGGAGCGCTTCCTGCGCGATCGCCTGCTGGCCCAGCTGGCCCCCCTGGGCGGCGGCTGCCTGCAGCTGCGCGACGCTGCCGGCGATGTACTGCTGGGCGATCCGGCAGCGAGCCTGCGCGTCACCGTGTGGGTGGATGACCCCGCCTTCTACCGGGCAGTGGCGGCGCAGGGCAGCGTGGGCGCGGGCGAGTCGTATATCCGTGGCGACTGGCGCTGCAGCGACCTGGTGGCGCTGGTGCAGCTGCTGGTGCGCAACCGCGACCTGCTCGACGGCATGGAGCGCGGCGTGGCGCGCATCGGCGGCTGGCTGCTGAAGGGCTGGAACCGGCTGCGTCGCAATACCCGCGAAGGCAGCCGCCGCAACATCGCCGCGCATTACGACCTGGGCAATCCGTTCTTCTCGCTGTTCCTGTCGCCGGACCTGATGTACTCCTCGGCGCTGTATGCCAGCCCGGCCGACGCGCTGGAAGACGCCTCGCGGCGCAAGCTGGCACGCATCTGCGCGCAGCTGCAGCTGCAACCGGGCGACCACGTGGTGGAGATCGGCACCGGCTGGGGTGGGTTCGCGTTGTACGCGGCCGGCGAGATCGGTTGCCACGTCACCACCACCACCATCTCGGTGGAGCAGTACACCCTGGCCAAGGCGCGCGTGGAAGCGGCCGGCCTGCAGGACAAGGTCACGCTGCTGCTGAAGGACTACCGCGATCTGGACGGCCAGTACGACAAGCTCGTCTCCATCGAGATGATCGAGGCCATCGGTGCGCAGTACCTGGACACCTATTTCGACACGCTCACCCGCCTGCTCAAGCCCGAGGGCCTGGCGCTGCTGCAGGCCATCACCATCGAAGACCAGCGCTACGAACAGGCGCGGCGCAGCGTGGACTACATCAAGCGCTTCGTGTTTCCCGGCAGCTTCATTCCGTCGATCAACGCGATCATGGCGGCCAAGACCCGCAGCAGCGACCTGCAGCTGATCGGCCAGCATGATTTCGGCACGTCCTACGCGCTCACCCTGCGCGCCTGGCGGCAGCGCTTCCTGGCGCAACTGCCGGCGGTGCGCGCGCAGGGCTTCGACGAACGCTTCATCCGCCTGTGGGAGTTCTACCTGGCTTACTGCGAAGGCGGCTTCCTGGAACGCTCCATCGGCGTGTCGCACCTGCTGATGGCGCGCCCGGGCTACCGGCCTGCCGCGCACGGCGAAGTCGGCTGAGATGGTGCGCTTCTGGGCCAACGTGATCGGCAACCAGCTGGTGTGGCTGTGCGCGGTGGTTGGCGCCGGGCATGGCCTGCGCTGGCCCGCGCTGCTGGCCGCCGGTGTGTACGTGGGCAGCCAGCTGGCACTGTCGCCGCAGCCCGGCGTGGAACTTCGCCTGCTGGGCGTGGCACTGCTGTGCGGCCTGCTGGTGGACGGCGTGGCCGGTGGCTCGGGCTGGGTGCAGTACGCGGCCGGCAATGGCCCGGCGTGGGTGGCCCCGGTGTGGATCCTGGCCTTGTGGGCGGCGTTCGCGATGACCCTGCCGGTGTCGTTTGCGGTGCTGCAGAAGCACCTGCGCATCGCCGCCCTGGTCGGGCTGCTGCTGGCGCCGCTGGCGTATCTGTCGGCAGCGCGTGGCTGGTCGGCGGTGAGTTTCGCTACGCCCCGCTGGCAGGGCGTGCTGCTGCTTGGCCTTGGCTGGTCACTGGCGCTGCCGGTGCTGGCCGCGTGCGCGCGGCATTGGCAGCGCACGTCGCACGCCCTTTCTGATACCGCGGGAGAACACGCATGAAGTTGCTGTGGTGGGTATGGCTGTATGCCGCGTTGATCATGAGCTGGGGCTGGTGGTGGCAGCGCCGCCACCAGAACATCGGCGTGGTCGATGTGCTGTGGGCCAAGGGCGTGGGCGCGTCGGCCCTGCTGCTGGCCGTGCTGGGCAGCGGCGCACCGGCACCGCGCATCGCGCTGGCGGTGCTCGGCGGATTGTGGGGATCGCGGCTGGCGCTGCATCTGTGGCACCGCGTGCGCAGCGAACCCGAAGACGGCCGCTACCAGCACCTGCGCGCCCACTGGAACGGCCACCAGGGCAAGATCTTCGGCTTCTTCCAGTTCCAGGCGGGGCTGATCGTGCTGTTCGCGTTGCCGTTCGTTGCGGTAGCGCACAACCCCCAGCCCGATGACCTGCGCTGGATCCTGGCCGCCATCGCGGTCTGGCTGCTCAGCGTGGGCGGCGAAGCGCTGGCCGACCGCCAGCTGGCACGTTTCCGCGCCGACCCCGGCAACAAGGGAAAGACCTGCCGCGACGGGCTGTGGCGCTACTCGCGGCACCCCAACTACTTCTTCGAATGGCTGCACTGGTTCACCTACGTGCTGCTGGCCGTGCATTCGCCGCTGTGGTGGCTGGCCTGGTCCGGCCCGGTGGTGATGTACGTGTTCCTGCGCTGGGTCAGCGGTATTCCCTTCACCGAGGCCCAGGCGCTGCGCAGCCGTGGCGAGGACTACCGCGACTACCAGCGCACCACGCCGATGCTGTTTCCGTGGTTTCCCTCCCGCTCATCGAATACCCGCAAGGAGCCGTCCCCGTGAATGTCGCCAGTGACTCCCTGCCCGCGCCCGACCACGCGCCGGGCCTGACCGGCCTGGCCGAGCGCGGCCTGCTGCCCGACGCGTTGCTGCGCCTGGGCATCCGCCGCCAATGCGAGGCGCGCCTGCGCGACGAACTGGCCGGTGGCCAGCAGGCGCAGTCGCAGCGCTTTGCCGCGCGCATCGCCGAACTGTCGCAGAGCGCGGTGGCCCTGCACGTGGACGCGGCCAACCGCCAGCACTACGAAGTGCCGGCCGGTTTCTTCGAACTGTGCCTGGGCAAGCGGCTGAAATACAGCAGCTGCTACTACCCCACCGGCAGCGAAACGCTGGACCAGGCCGAAGAGGCCATGCTGGCCCTGTACGGCCAGCGTGCCCAGCTGGCCGATGGCCAGGACATCCTGGAACTGGGCTGTGGCTGGGGTTCGCTGACGTTGTGGATGGCCGAGCATTACCCCAACGCACGCATCACCGCGGTGTCCAATTCCAACAGTCAGCGCGAACACATCCAGGCGCAGTGCCGCCTGCGCGGGCTGGACAACGTCACCGTGCTGACCCGCGATGCCAATACCCTGGTGCTCGATGCAGCCGCATTCGACCGCTGCGTGTCGATCGAGATGTTCGAGCACATGCGCAACTACCGGCAGCTGCTGCAGCGCATCCACGGCTGGTTGCGCCCGCAGGGCAAGCTGTTCGTGCACATCTTCGTGCACCGCACGCTGATGTACCCCTTCGAGACCGAGGGCGACGACAACTGGATGGGCCGGCACTTCTTCACCGGTGGCCTGATGCCGGCCGCCGACACCCTGCTGTGCTTCCAGCAGCATCTGCAGCTGCAGCAGCGTTGGCTGCTCGATGGCACCCACTACGAGCGCACCGCCAACCATTGGCTGGCCAACCAGGACCAGAACCGCGACGCGGTGCTGGAGATCATGCGCCAGTGCTACGGCGCGCCCTCGGCGGCGTTGTGGGCACAGCGCTGGCGCATGTTCTGGATGGCCTGCGCCGAGCTGTTCGGCTACCAGAACGGCCAGCAATGGCAGGTGGCCCACTACCTGTTCGACCGCCCGTGACCCCGCCTGCCATGAGGATCCTGCCATGTCTTACCGCGCCCTCGCTCCCCTGTTGCTGGCCAGCCTGATGCTGGGCTGCGGCGGCAACACCCGTCCCATTCCGCCCGTGGCACACGTGGATGTGCCGCGCTTCATGGGCGACTGGTATGTGATCGCCCATATCCCCAGCCGCCCCGAGCGCGAGGCGTTCGATGCGGTGGAGTCCTACGCGCTGCGCCCGGATGGACGCATCCAGACCACCTTCCGCTACCGCAAGGGCAGCTTCGATGCGCCGGTGAAGACCATGCACCCGATCGGCAAGGTCAAGCCCGGCACCAACGGTGCTGAGTGGGGCATGCAGTTCATCTGGCCGATCCAGGCCGAGTACGTGATCGTGTACCTGGACGACGGCTACCAGCAGACCATCGTGGGGCGCAGCAAGCGCGACTACATGTGGTTGATGGCGCGCACCCCGACCATTCCGGAGGCCGATTACAAGGCCGCCATGACCCGGCTGGCCGCGCTGGGCTACGACCTGTCGCAGGTGCGCCGCGTGCCGCAGTCGGGCGCCAAACCCGAGTAAGGCGTTCCGTGCCGTGCTTCTCAGGCCGTGAGAAGGCCCCGGGCGATACTGTCGTTATCAGCCCGTTGGGTGCCGGCCCCTGGCCGGGATGCCTGCGGGGCCTGCGCGGATCGGCCGCGCATGGGCAGGCGGACGTGAGGAGTCGGGCGTGGCGGACAAGTACTGCGATCTGGTCATGAAGGGCGGCATCACCAGCGGCATCGTGTATCCCAACGCGGTGCTGTCGCTGGCGCGCGAATACCGCTTCAAGAACATCGGCGGCACCTCGGCCGGAGCGATTGCCGCGGCGGTGGCTGCGGCGGCGGCACTGGGGGATCGCCGCCGCCACGCCGGCGAGACGGTGGACGCGCAGGTGGGCTTTCCCGGCCTGTCGGCGGTGTCGGCGCAGCTGTCCACGCGCGGCTTCATCTACAGCCTGTTCCAGCCCGCGCACGGCGCGCGCACTGCCTACCGCCTGCTGGTGATGCTCACCGGCAAATCCAGCCTGCCGCGCAAGATCGCCTGCCTGCTGGCCGCCGTATTCGCCATCGCGCCGCTGGAACTGCTGGTCGCGTTGATCGGCCTGCTGGGCATCGGCTGGCTGGCCGGCGGCGTGGCGGGGGTGTGGGCGACGCTGCTGCCCTCGTTGCTGTGCGCCTACGGCGCCGGCGTGCTCGCATCGGCGCTGCGGGTGGCGCGGGTGGCGCGGCGCAACCTGCTCGGGCTGTGCAATGGCAGCACCCAGGCCGACGCCGCCACCCCGGCCCTGACCGACTGGCTGCATGACCGCCTGCAGGCGCTGTCGGGCAAACCGCCGGGCCAGCCGCTCACCTTCGGCGACCTGCACCAGGCCCCGCGGTACCCCGGCGAGCCGGCCGGCGCGCAGGCCATCAGCCTGCAGATGATCACCACCTGCGTGTCGCATACCGAGCCGCGCACGTTGCCGTTCAATGCGGCGCACTTCTGGTTCCTGCGCGACGAGTTCGCGCAGTTGTTCCCGGCCAGCGTGGTGGAGTGGCTGGTGGCCCAGGCCGGCGCGCCCGAACAGGTCGATGGTCGCGCGTATTACCGTCTGGTCGATGGCGATCAGCTGCCGGTACTGGTGGCCACGCGCATGAGCCTGAGTTTCCCGCTGTTGATCAGCGCGGTACCACTGCACGAACCGGCGCGTCGCGAGCGGCGCTGTGAACCGCAGCCCGAGGCGTCCGCGCCGCACGACAACAGCAACGTTGCCGACAGCATGGAAGGCCTGACCAGCGGCGGCCAGAGTTGTGGCCCGGTGATCACCGCCTTCCGGGTGTGCTGGTTCTCCGATGGTGGCATCAGCAGCAACTTCCCCATCCACCTGTTCGACGCGGCGTTGCCGCGCTGGCCCACCTTCGGCATCAACCTGGTGTACCCGCGCCACGCCGATGCGGTAAGCGTGCTGGACGCCGGCAGGCATGGCGTGCAGGCGCAGCTTGAACAGGCGGTGTTCCTGCCTACCGAGAACCGCCAGGGCTGGCAGCGCAGCTACCACGCCATTGCGCGGCCGCTGGCAGCTGCGGAGATGTCCGGCTTCCTGTTCTCGATCGTATCGACCATGCAGAACTGGCGCGACGTGCTGCAGGCCCGCGCACCGGGGTATCGCGACCGCATCGTGCACGTGTCGCTGCAGGGCGACGAAGGCGGCATGAACCTGGACATGCCGCAGGACGTGCTGAGCCGCATCGCCGCCAAGGGCAGCGTGGCGGGCGAACGCTTCTGCGGCTTCTCCTTCCAGAACCACTACTGGATCCGCTGGCGCAACCTGGCCTCGGCCTACCAGCGCTACACGCTGGAGATCGCCCGCACCGACGATCCTGCGCAGCGCGTGGCCGCCTGGCGTGACGCGTACCAGAGCGTGGCCACCGGCGAACCGCCGCCGCCGTCGTACCGGCTGGGCTCGGAGGACAAGCGGCGCGCCTCCCAGCAGCTGTGGCGGCTGATGGTCGAGCAGGGCCAGGCCTGGGAAGACCTCGGCCCCGACCTCACCGACGGCGCACCGCGCCCGCTGCCGCAGATGAAGGTCACGCCGATTTACTGAGCCGGGAGGGGCGCCGGCCGGGCAACGCATGGAACGCGACATGCCCGGTAGTGCCGGCCGCTGGCCGGCTCCTCATGAAACCCAGCATTACCGGTAGAGCCGACCGTTGGTCGGCTGCTCATGAAACGCGACATGCCCGGTAGAGCCGACCATTGGTCGGCTGCGCATCTCGTTTATGCTCGTTGACGCACCGCTCTCACCAGGATGGAACCGCATGACCCCACGCATGGCCTTGCTGCAGACACTCGAACACCTCGACGCGCTCGACCCCGACCACCTGCCGGTGGTCCCGCTGGATGCGTATTTCACGGGCAATGATCAGGAAGAATCGATCGCGCCGAACCAATGGGAGTTCGGGCGCCCGCCCATCCGCGAGCTGCACGCACGCTTTCAGGCCATCGCCGCGCGCCCGGACGTCCAGGGCGTGTATGTCGGCCTGCACCAGGACTGGGGCATGGCACTGGAAGACGACACCGATTGGCCGGCAGCGGAGAACATCCACATCCTCACCTCCGCTGACGCGCCCACCGTGCAGTCATGGCTGGAAGGCCTGGAATCGGACGGCGCCAGCGCAGGCTGGCCATACGGCCAGCATGCCGCAGCACCCGTGCCGGCCGAGGGTTTCCAGGTCTTCTCGGTGTTCTGGGACTAGGGCAGACGTCGACCAACGGTCGATTCTACGCGGGTGGAACGCATGCATGCCCACCCCGACCGATGGCACACACCGCATCCCGATCGATTGCATACACCGCATCCCGATCAACTGCATACACCCGGTAGAGCCGACCGTTGGTCGGCTGCCCTTCGCATCGGGGTCCAGCATTCCTGGCGTCGGATGCAAGTCGACCAACGGTCGACTCTACCCGCGTCGGGGTCCAGCATTCCTGGCGTCGGATGCAAATCGACCAACGGTCGACTCTACCCGCCTCCGGATCAAACATTCCCGGCGCCGGAGGTAGAGCCGACCGTTGGTCGGCTGCCCTTCGCATCGGGGTTGAGCATTCCTGGAGCCGGATGCAAGGCGACCAACGGTCGACGCTACCCGCGGCCTGGTAGCTGCGCGAACGCGCGTTGCATGCAATCTTCGCGCGGGCACACGCGGCAACCCGGGCCGATGGAGACCGAGTTGCCCGGGCTCTGGATGTCCAGGCCGCGCGAGTAGATCAGCCGTTCGGCATGCTGCAGGTCGCAGCCCAGCGCCACCGCGAAGGTCTTGCGCGGTTGCCCGTGACCGATCGGGCCGCTGCTCACCTGCCGCGCCAGCCAAAAGTGGCGGCGCCCGTCGGGCATGCGCGCGGTCTGGGTCAGCACCCGGCCCGGCTGGTTGAACGCCTCGTACACGATCCACAGCGGGCACGAGCCGCCCACCTGCGAGAAGTGGAAGTCGGTAGCCGAGTGGCGCTTGGACACATTGCCGGCCCGGTCCACGCGGATGAAGAAGAACGGCAACCCCGGCGCACTGCGCCGCGCGAGCGTGCTCAGCCGATGGCACACCGCTTCAAAGCCCACCCCGAAGCGGTGCGCCAGCGCATCGATGTCATAGCTGCTGTGCTCGGCCGCACGCAGGAACTGCGCATACGGCATCACCAGCGCGCCGGCGAAGTAGTTGGACATGCCGATCCGCGCCTGCGCGATCTGCTCCGGTTCGCGGAAGCCGGCGCGGGCGATCACCGCATCGATCTGCGCCGCATAGCCCAGCAGCGCCAGCTCGGCGGCCATCTGGAACGCCTGCTGGCCCGGCTCCAGGTAGTCGGGCAACCACAGCGTGCGGCTGCCCCCGTCATAGACCCGCTTCTCGCGACCGGCCTGCAGCGGCGCCACCTCCACCAGCACCCCGTGACGGTCGGCCAGCAGCTGGCGCAGCCGCGGCGCCACGTGCCCGGCCACCAGCCCCCATTCGCCGAACAGCTGCTCGGCCAGGTCGTCCAGCTCGGGGATGTGGTTGTGCATGCGGTTGAAGAAGTCGCGCACCTGGTCGCCGGCCGGCAGCGCCTGCCCGGCATGCACGTCGCCCAGCTGGAACTCCAGGGCGGCCGCGTGCTCGCGCAGCGCCAGATGGCGGCGGTGCAGGTCCAGCAGGGCCTGGCTCACCTGCGGCAGGTTGCCGGCCATGGCGCGCAGCTCGGTGCTGCTCACGTCGTCCAGGCCCAGGTCGCGCAGGGTGTCGCTCAACGCTTCCTGCAACGCGCCGGGTTCATCCACATCGAACAGCCCGGAAACGTCGCCCAACACCTCGCGCAGCTTCTGCTGCACCGCCGGCGTCAGCGGGCGCTTGTTGCGCTCCATCTGGTTCAGGTAGCTGGCCGACAGCCCCAGCGCCCGGGCCAGCTCAACCTGGCTGTAGCCGCGCTGCTCCCGCAGCTTCAGCAGGCGCAGGCCGATCTGACGATGGGTGGGCTGGCTATTCACAGAATTCACAAGAATCGTAGCGGGCATTGGCCAGATTAAGCGTATACAGCCCGGAAATCGAGGATGGCCATGTGAATAATGCCAACAACTTTCGACCCCCCGGGATTGTCCATGACTGTTGCAGCGCCCCGTATCCGCATGTTGATCGATGGCCAGTTCATCGAATCGGCAAGCTCGCATTGGCAGAACGTGGTCAACCCGGCCACCCAGGACGTCCTGGCCCAGGTCCCGTTCGCCACCCTGGGCGAGGTTGACGCCGCCGTGGCCTCGGCCAAGGAAGCCTTCAAGACCTGGCGCAAGACCCCGATCGGCACCCGCGCCCGCATCTTCCTGAAGTACCAGCAGCTGATCCGCGAGCACATGAGCGAGCTGGCCCACATCCTGTCGGCCGAGCAGGGCAAGACCGTGCCCGACGCCGAAGGCGATGTGTTCCGCGGCCTGGAAGTGGTCGAGCACGCCGCTGCCATCGGCAATCTGCAGCTGGGCGAACTGGCCAACAACGTGGCCAACGGCGTAGACACCTACACCCTGCTGCAGCCGCTCGGCGTCTGCGCCGGCATCACCCCGTTCAACTTCCCGGCGATGATTCCGCTGTGGATGTTCCCGATGGCCATCGCCACCGGCAACACCTTCATCCTCAAGCCGTCCGAGCAGGACCCGATGGTGACCATGCGCCTGGTCGAACTGGCGCTGGAAGCCGGCATTCCCAAGGGCGTGCTCAACGTCGTGCACGGTGGCGAAGAGGTGGTCAACGCGATCTGCGATCACCCGGACATCAAGGCTGTTTCGTTCGTCGGCTCCACCCGCGTCGGCACCCACGTGTACAACCGCGCCTCGCTGGCCGGCAAGCGCGTGCAGTGCATGATGGGCGCCAAGAACCACGCCGTGGTGCTGCCGGACGCCAACAAGGAGCAGAGCCTCAACGCGATGGTCGGTGCTGCCTTCGGTGCGGCCGGCCAGCGCTGCATGGCCGCCTCCACCCTGGTGCTGGTGGGCGAAGCGCGCGAGTGGGTGCCGGACCTGGTGGCCAAGGCCAAGACCCTCAAGGTCAGCGGTGGAAGCGTCGCTGGTACGGACGTCGGCCCGGTGATCTCCTGCGCCGCGCGCGAGCGTGTTGAAGCGCTGATCGCCTCGGGCGTGGAGCAGGGCGCCAAGCTGGTGCTGGATGGCCGCAACCCGCAGGTCGATGGCTTCGAGAAGGGCAACTTTGTTGGCCCGACCATCTTCGACGGCGTCAAGCCGGGCATGCGCGTGTACGACGAGGAAATCTTCGGGCCGGTGCTGGTGATCCTGGAAGCCGACACCCTGGAAGACGCCATCGCGCTGATCAACGCCAACCCGAACGGCAACGGCACCGCGCTGTTCACCCAGTCCGGCGCGGCCGCCCGCAAGTTCCAGGAAGACATCGACGTCGGCCAGGTCGGCATCAACGTGCCGATCCCGGTGCCGGTGCCGCTGTTCTCCTTCACCGGCTCGCGCGCATCCAAGCTCGGCGACCTGGGCCCGTACGGCAAGCAGGTGGTGATGTTCTACACCCAGACCAAGACCATCACCTCGCGTTGGTTCGACGACGAGACGCTGGGTCATGGCGTCAACACCACCATCAGCCTGAAGTAAGCGACAACGGAGTTCGACCATGAGCCACTCGATGACGACGGAACTCGACGAAGCGCAGCAGGCCTATAGAGAGGCAGCGCGTGACTTCGCCCAGGCCGAACTGGCGCCGCACGCCGCGCGATGGGATGCGGAGGGCATCTTTCCGCGCGAGGCGATCGCCAAGGCAGGGGAACTCGGGTTCTGTGGTTTGTACATGGATCCCGAGGTCGGTGGCAGCGGCCTGAGCCGTCTGGACGCCGCCGTCGTCATCGAGGAGCTCGCCAATGTGGATCCGTCCACGGCGGCCTATGTCAGCATCCACAACATGGCGTCGTGGATGGTGGCCAAGTGGGGCCAGCAGAGCCTGCGTGCCGCGTGGGGCCCAGACCTCTCGTCCGGCACCAAGCTGGCCTCGTACTGCCTGACCGAACCGGGTGCCGGCTCGGATGCCGCCTCGCTGAAGACCAGCGCGGTGCGTGACGGCGACGATTACGTACTCAACGGCTCCAAGGCCTTCATCTCCGGCGCCGGTGCCACCGAACTGCTGGTGGTGATGGCGCGTACGGGCGGTCCGGGCGCGGGCGGCATCAGCGCGATCGCCGTGCCGGCCGACCTGCCGGGCATCAGCTACGGCCGCAAAGAAGAGAAGATGGGCTGGAACAGCCAGCCGACCCGTGGCATCACGTTCGAGAACGTGCGCGTGCCGGTCAGCCACCTGCTGGGCGAGGAAGGCAGCGGTTTCAAGCTGGCCATGAAGGGCCTGGACGGCGGCCGCATCAACATCGCCGCCTGCTCGCTGGGCGCTGCCCAGGGCGCACTGGATGCCGCCCGCCGCTACATGGGCGAGCGCCGCCAGTTCGGCAAGGCGCTGTCGGAATTCCAGGCGCTGCAGTTCAAGCTGGCCGACATGGCCACCCAGCTGGTGGCTGCCCGGCAGATGGTGCACACCGCCGCGCGCAAGCTCGACGCCCGTGCCAGCGATGCCAACGTGTGGTGCGCGATGGCCAAGCGCTTCGCCACCGACGCCGGCTTCAACATCTGTAACGACGCGCTGCAGATCCACGGCGGCTACGGCTATATCCGCGAATACCCCATTGAACGGTTGCTGCGCGATTCGCGCGTGCACCAGATCCTGGAGGGCACCAACGAGATCATGCGTGTGATCGTGGCCCGCCACCTGCTCAATACCGACGAGGAACTGCGATGATCGACTGGCGCACGCATGATCACACCGGCCTGAAGGTCGAGGCCGATGGCCACGTTGCCGTGGTGACGCTGGACAACCCGCCGGCCCACACCTGGACCGTGCACAGCCTGTCGGCGCTGCGCGACCTGGTGGGCGCACTCAATGCCGACAATGGCATCTATGCGCTGGTGATCACCGGCGGCGGCGAGAAGTTCTTCTCGGCCGGTGCCGACCTCAAGCAGTTCGCCTCCGGCGACAAGGCCGCGGCGCGCGAAGCGGCGCGCCGTTTCGGCGAAGCGTTCGAAGCGCTGTCCGGCTTCCGTGGCGTGTCCATCGCCGCCATCAACGGCTACGCGATGGGCGGTGGCCTGGAATGCGCGTTGGCCTGCGACCTGCGCATCATCGAAGACCACGCCCAGGTGGCGCTGCCGGAGGCCACCGTGGGCCTGCTGCCGTGCGCCGGTGGCACCCAGAACCTACCGCGTCTGGTCGGCGAAGGCTGGGCCAAGCGGATGATCCTGCTGGGCGAACGCATCGACGCCGATACGGCCGTGCGCATCGGCCTGGCCGAGGAGAAGGTCGGCAAGGGCGAGGCCAAGGCCTTGGCGCTGGAATGGGCGCACAAGGCCGGCAAGCAGAGCCCGACCAGCATTGCGGCCTGCAAGACCCTGGTGCAGGCCACCCGCAGCGGCACCCACGCCTCGGCACTGGTGGCCGAGCGTGAGGCCTTCGTAGACCTGTTCGACCGGGCCGACCAGGCCGAGGGCGTCAATGCCTTCCTGGAAAAGCGCGCCCCGCAGTGGAAGAACGCATGAGCACGCCGGCCGCCAGCGACGAGGCCCCGGTGCTGTTCGAAGAACGCGCGGCCGCCAACGGCACGCGCATCGGCATTGCCACGCTCAACGCACCGCGTACCCTCAATGGGTTCTCGCTGCCGATGGCGCACCTGCTGCGCGAACGGCTCGATGCCTGGGCCCGCGATGACGGCATCGCGCTGGTGGTGTTGCAGGGCGCGGGCGAGAAGGCGTTTTGCGCCGGCGGCGACCTGCACAGCCTGTACCGCAGCATGGTCGACTACCGTGAAGCCGGAAAGACCCACATCCGCGACAACGCCTACGCCGCTGAATTCTTCGACGTCGAATACCGCGTCGACTACGCCATCCATACCTATCCCAAGCCGATCCTGTGCTGGGGCCATGGCATCGTGATGGGCGGCGGCATCGGCCTGATGTCCGGCGCCAGCCACCGCGTGGTCAGCGAGCGCTCCAAGCTGGCGTTCCCGGAGATCACCGTGGGCCTGTTCCCCGACGTGGGCGGCAGCTGGTTGCTGCCGCGCGTACCGGGCAAGGGCGGCCTGTTCCTGGCGTTGACCGGTGCAGCGCTCAATGCGGGCGATGCGATCTATGCCGGCCTGGCCGACATCCACATCGCCGAAGCGCAACGGGGGGCCGTCTTCAACGCGCTCACACAGGTGCACTGGAGCGACGACGCCAAGCGCAACCACGACCAGCTCGATGCACTGCTGCAGCAGCACGCCAGCGACGCGGCCACCGGCCCGCTGCTGCGCAACGCGGCGGCCATCGACGCGCTGTGCACCGGGGATGACGTGCCGGCCATCGTGGCCGCCATCACCGCGCTGCAGACCGATGACCCGTGGCTGCAGGCCGCGCAGGCCACGCTGGCCGCCGGTGCCCCCGGCTCGGCGCGGCTGGCGTTCGAGCTGCAGCGCCTGGCCGAGGGCGCAACGCTGGCCGAGGTCTACCGCATCGAATACATCGCCGCACTGCATGCGGCCGCCCACGGCGATTTCGCCGAAGGCATCCGCGCGCTGCTGATCGACAAGGACCGCACCCCGCAGTGGCAGCCGCGCACGCTGGCCGACGCCACCGCGCCGTGGGCCCAGACCTTCTTCGTTTCGCCGTGGTCGGACGCCGCGCATCCGCTGGCCGACCTTGGCACCTCCGTCCCTGAAAGGAGCCACGCATGAGCCGTATTGCATTCATCGGGTTGGGCAACATGGGTGGCCCGATGGCCGCCAACCTGGCCAAGGCCGGCCACGCCGTGCGCGTGTTCGACCTGGTGCCTGCCGCCGTGCAGGCCGCCGTTGATGCCGGTGCCACCGCCGCACACTCCGCGCTGGACACCCTGACCGACGCCGAGATCGTGATCTCGATGCTGCCGGCCAGCCGCCACGTCGAAGGCGTGTACCTGGGCGATGACGGCCTGCTGGGCGACATCCCGGGCGGCGCGCTGGTCATCGACTGCAGCACGATCGCCCCGGCCACCGCGCGCAAGGTGGCCGAAGCGGCCGCGGCGCGTGGCCTGCAGATGCTGGACGCGCCGGTCTCCGGCGGCACTGCCGGTGCACAGGCCGGCACGCTGACCTTCATCGTCGGCGGCGAGGAGGAGGCGCTCGAACGCGCGCGCCCGATCCTGCAGGCGATGGGCAAGAACATCTTCCACGTAGGCGCCAGCGGTGCAGGCCAGGTGGCCAAGCTGTGCAACAACATGGCGTTGGGCGTGATCATGGCCGTCACCGGCGAGTCGATCGCCCTGGGCGTCGCGCACGGGCTGGACCCGAAGGTGCTGTCGCAGATGATGGCGGTCAGCACCGGCCGCAGCTGGGCCACCGAAGTGTGCAACCCGTGGCCGGGCGTGCTGGACAATGCGCCGGCCTCGCGCGGCTACAGCGGCGGCTTCGGCAGCGACCTGATGCTCAAGGACATGGGCCTGGCGGTGGAAGCGGCGATGAGCGTCGGCGCGTCGATCCCGCTCGGCGAACTGGCCCGCAACCTGTACTCGATGAACCACCAGGCCGGCCGCGGCAAACTGGATTTCTCCAGCGTCGTGCAGCTGATCGCCAACGAAAAGTAACGGGCACTGCCGGCCGCTGGCCGGCAACCTCATGAACGCAAATACGACCGGTAGGCAACGACCGTTGGTCGTTGCCCGCCCCACCAGACGCATCCCGTGGGCGCACCCACGGGATCCACCGCGGTGGGATGGGCGGTTGCCAGGCTATCCAGCCAGGCAGCCGCCCATTTTTTTACCCGTGCGTCAGGTGCCGCCCGTAGGCCGGTATGGCACCTGCGGCATCAGGCAACGGTCAGCGTCACGTCGATGTTGCCGCGGGTCGCGTTGGAGTACGGGCACACGATGTGCGCCTTCTGCAACAGCTCTTCCACCTGCTCGCGCGGCAGGCCCGGCACGCTGATCTCCAACGCCACTTCGATGCCGAAGCCGGTCGGGATCTGGCCGATGCCCACCTTGCCGGTGATCGCGGTCTCGGCCGGCAGCGCAACCTTGGCCTGGCCGGCCACGAACTTCAGCGCGCCCAGGAAGCAGGCCGAGTAGCCAGCGGCGAACAGCTGTTCCGGGTTGGTGCCCGGGCCGCCCGCGCCGCCCAGCTCGCGCGGGGTCGACAGCTGCACGTCCAGCACGTTGTCGGACGAGGTGGCGTGGCCTTCACGGCCGCCGGTAGCGGTGGCGGTGGCGGTGTACAGAACCTTTTCGATGGACATGGGAATCTCCTGTGGCGTGGAATGGGGTGGGCCAGATGGCAGGTGTACTTTGACCGGTCCAGGGGTACGTCGGGTTACATTTCGTCTGTCAAACTTGACCAGGAGTCCAGAATGGTCGATCGCCTCCAGTCCCTGCTGAGCCGTTTTGCGGTCAGCGCCGAAGTCTTCCACGCCGGTCCGCTGTGCGGCATCAACGACCTGCCCGCCGATGGCGAACGCGGCCAGCTGCACCTCATCCGCGAGGGCCAGGTCCGCGTCGAGCACGCCGACGGCCGCGTGCTGCAGATCGACCAGCCCAGCGTGCTGCTGTATCCGCGCCCGCTGGCGCATCGCTTCGTGACCGATCCCCAGCGCGGCGCCGACTTCGCCTGCGCCCACCTGCAGTTCGAAGGTGCCGGCAACAACCCGGTCGCCGCCGCGCTGCCGCCGGTCATCTGCCTGCCGCTGGACCAGCTCTACGGCGGCCAGCCCATCCTGTCGGTGTTGTTTGAAGAAGCCTTCGCCCAGCGCTGCGGCCGCCAGGCGTTGCTCGACCGCCTGTTTGAAGTGGTGTTGATCCAGATCCTGCGCGCGCTGATGGAAAGCGGCCAGTTGCGTGTGGGGCTGCTCGCCGGCATGGCCCATCCGCGCCTGCGCCATGCGCTGGTGGCCATGCACGAGGCACCGGCCGACGAATGGACGCTGGAATCGCTGGCCCAGCGTGCCGGCATGTCACGCAGCGCGTTCGCCGACAGCTTCCGCGACACCATCGGCAGCACCCCCGGCCACTACCTGCAGGGCTGGCGCACGCGGCTGGTGCAGCAGGCCTTGCGCAAGGGGCAGCCGCTCAAGCGCATCGCCATCGATGTGGGGTATGGCAGCGAAGCGGCGTTGTCGCGCGCGTTCAAGGCGCAGACCGGGCAGTCGCCGCGGCAGTGGAAAGAGGGCGTGCGTGCCGCGACTGATCCATCGTGACCGTGGCATCGGAAACATGCAGTGATGCATTGCCCGCCGGCCGCTCGCGATTTCACCTTCGGCGTCAGGGAGTTTCCACGGGCGCGCTTCCCTTTCGGAACGCGTAGCCCGTCAAGCCCCATTCGTCCCCTTCGCCGGCGGGCGGCGCTGCCCAGCGATAGTCCCACGTCTGGGTGGTGCCATCGGCAAATGTGCTTTTCACGCTGTAGGCATCGCCCGGGTTGCCCTTCGTCGGCACGCTGTCTGGCGCGCTGATGGAGGCAGGCGATCCGGGGACGTACTGCTTCCTCTCCACGACGACTGCGCCATTACGGGCCAGCGGGCGTCTGTCGGGCGAGTGCGCTGCGATCCACTCAAGGACGCGGGTACCTTCGGGATCGCCCGATACATACGTGTGGCTGGTAACGACGGTGGTGTGCGCGGCGGCACCGACATCTGCCGGCATGGCAAGCACGCCTGCGACGGACAAGCACAGGGCAAGCAGCCTGCCCGTTCCATGGTCGACCATATCTGCTCCTCGTGCGTCGCGCGCTGGGCTGCACGCGTTTTCAACCGTTCGACGTGAACGGTACCGAGGAGCTTAGTGGGTACGTGTCCGGTCGGCCAATCCGATGGCGGGATGGAAATCGACGTTCAGTGCGGCAGTGACTATGCCTCGACAGGAGACGGTGTTGCTCCAAATGCGCGTGCACGACGGGCACACGTCAGATCGCCCACTCCCGATCGGTGGTGAACATGATCGTCAGCCACCGGTCGGTGGATTCCTCGCCCAGCGCCTCGCCGATCTCATCGCGCAGGCGGTCCCATTCCAGCAGTGCACGCGGCGGATCGTCGGCGCGCACCACGAAGAACAACTCGATCTGCTCGCCACGCCCCACCTTGGCCACGTAGCTGCGGTATTCCAGGAAACCGTGCCGGGCCACGATGTCGCGCGCCACGGCATCCACGTGCGCCTGCAGGTCCACCGGGGTGATCAGCAGGATGTCCGACAGCGCCTGTCGCACCGTGCCCAGCGGCGCCACCATCACGAACAGGCACACCACCAGCAGGATGGCCGGATCGATGTAGGGCACCAGCCAGGCCCAGTGCGTGCCGCCCAGCAGCCAGCCGCCGATGAAGGCGACCAGGTAGGCCGCCGACATGCTGGCCGAGACCACCCAGTTCTTGCCGTCCAGCGCGATGAACTCCGAGCCGATGCTGCGGTTGACGCGCCGGATGAACACCGCCAGCCCGATCTCGGCAATGATCGACAGCACCGCGAACAGGATCGCCGGCCCCAACGCGATCTCGCGCCCGCCCGACATCAGCGCGTCCACCGCATTGACCGCCGCGTACAACGCCGCGCCGATCATCAGCGTGCCGCTCACCCCCAGCACGATCGGTTCCAGGTGCCAGAAGCCCATGGTGAAGCGCTGGTTCAAGCGCGACTGCAGGGTGTCCACGTTGGTCGACATACTGATCAGCCGCACCACCAGCAGCGACAGCCAGGTCATCACCACGTCGATCAACCCGTAGATGCCGTCGAAGATGATCAGCGACGAGTTGGCCAGGAAGCCAAACACCACGGCGGCGGCCGCCATCGCCAGCGAGGCGGCGATGGACAGGCGCAGCACGCCTTGTTCGGTGGTGGGGTCGAACGGGCGTGGGCGGGAAGGGGACATTCTGTGTCTTGCGGTGCGGGGCGATGCATTCTCGCTTGAATTTGGGCGACAAGGACCAAGCGCACTGCAAACGCATTCAGGTGACTGCTTCCAGCGGCGGTTAACGCCATCGTGGCCTGAGAAGCGCGGCATGAGCCGCGCTTCTCAGTGGGACAAATTACCCCATGCCTGGGCATTCCAGAATGGGGATCGAGGTCGAAACACAGTGCTCAGCACCGCCACCGGCTGAAGTGCATGCTGTCCCCGTTTGCGTCCCAGAGAAACACCCTTCCCAAGGGTTGCTGCCACTACCCCCGCTGTCACCTGATCCGCCCCAGTCCCCGCCTATTCCACCGCCGCCATCGTTGGCGCCATTGGCGATATCATTTGCCGCTTCTTTCATGGTCTTGCCGCAGGGTTTGTGCATGTTCGTTTCAACAGGGGGCGCGCATGCTACTCCAAAAGCAGCGCACAGCTGAAGGGGCACTTTTACGTTGAGCTCTACGTCCCGAAGCGCAGATCCAAATTGCGATTGCAGTTCATCGCCGATGGTGCGCCAGTGAGCGGCGACCGTGTTTGCGGCGTTGACTTTAATGGGGGCGCTCATGAGAGCACTTACGGCACACGCAACTGCTGCCGCCGACGCGAGCAAAAGAAACGGAAAAGCAAGCTTGTACCGCATGACATACGCTCCTTCGGGCACCTTCCATGAGTACCTGACGCCGTCGGCGCCCTGACGGCGACTGGCGGGTAATGCGAATGAGTCGAAGCAGCGATCTCAGCGAGATGCAGGTGCGCCGCTCTTTGCGATTTCCGAAATTAGATCGTTCAATCCTGGGCGGCTATCGATTCCAAGTGGAGGCAGTCCATTTTTCTGCCGGTCCACCTCAATATTCGCAATAACCTGGTGCGCCATCAGGGTCGCGTACATCTCTTGCTGTGGCGTCAGCTTTGACCGGCCGTTGACCAATCCTGCCGGCCAACTGCCTCGTAACTCAGCTGCCTTTCGATAGGCTGAAGCTCGTACGGGGTCAGAAATGCCATCTACACCATCCTCATGAATCCGCGCGATGGTCTCTAGTGCGTAGATCGACCCAGACTGTGCAGAAGCAGCCAGAAACTCCATCGCTTCCGTGCGTCGGGAGGAGTCAAGAAGTGCTAGCTGTTCTGCGTCCAGGATCGCAGTGGGATCCAGTAGCTCGGCTTGCTCGAGTGGGCCTCTCGCACCTCGTCGAAGCAAAGCATCGCGGGCCGCTTCAGTTGAGGGATATCCATTGCGCACCAACCACGCCACGTCGGCTTCGGTCTTCGCGCCGGAAAGAGCATCCCCAATACGTGGGGAGGCACTTGAAGCGGAGCCCGATGAGCGACTAGCGATAGGCGCGCGCGCAACTGGAGCCTTGTCCGACCCGAGGCTGACGGGCTGCTCTGAAGAAGAACCAGCCGCATGGGATTGCTTCGCGTTGGGTAGCCCACGTGTTGTCCATGTAACAGCGGCTGCAATCAAAAGTGCGGCAACGCCAACGCCAACCACAACAGGTCTTGCTGACTTCATGTCCCCCCCATGTTGACTTCATGTCTAGTTCATAAATGTTTCGCAGTTCCTCGCACGTGTCAATGCCTGACGACATGCCCCTGCCTGCGGGCAACGTTCATTCCAAGCAGGTAAACTATTGATTGCGCTGGCAATGCCAGCAGTATCCGACGCTCCGCCCGATGACCCTGCCCGCCACCGACGCCGCCGCACGTTACGCCGCCTCCCTGCGCTTGTCCGTCGCCCCGATGATGGACTGGACGGACCGCCATTGCCGGGTGTTCCACCGGTTGCTGGCCCCGGGTGCGCGGCTGTACACCGAGATGGTGCACGCCAACGCGGTGATCCATGGCGACCGCGAACGCCTGCTCGGCTTTGATGGCAGCGAGCATCCGCTGGCCCTGCAGCTGGGGGGCAGCGATCCGGCCCTGCTCGCGCAGGCTGCCCGCATCGCCCAGGACTGGGGCTATGACGAGGTCAACCTCAACTGCGGCTGCCCGTCCGACCGGGTCCAGGCCGGGCGCTTCGGTGCCTGCCTGATGCGCGAGCCGGCCCTGGTGGCCGAGTGCGTGGCGGCCATGGTCGCGGCGGTGGACATCCCGGTCACGGTGAAGTGCCGCCTGGGCGTGGATGAAGACAACGACTACGAAACCTTCCGCAACTTCGTCGATCAGTCTGCCAACGCGGGCAGTGCAATGTTCATCGTGCACGCCCGCAATGCGTGGCTGAAGGGGCTGTCGCCGAAGGAAAACCGCGAAGTGCCGCCGCTGCGTTACGACTGGGCCCACCGGCTCAAGGCCGACCGCCCGGCGCTGCAGATCGTGCTCAACGGGGGCTTGGCCACCGTGGAGGCGGCGCAGGCGCAGCTGCCGGCGCTGGACGGGGTGATGCTGGGCCGCGCGGCCTACCACGACCCCTACGTGCTGCATCAGCTGGAGGCCGCCCAGACCGGTGCGCCCGTGCAGCCGCGCGAGGCACTGTTGCGCGCCATGCGCCCGTACATCGAGGCGCAGCTCGGCCGCGGCCTGGCCCTGAAGCACATCACCCGTCACCTGCTCGGCCTGTTCCACGGCCAGCCCGGGGGCCGCGCGTTCCGCCAGGTGCTCAGCGAGGGTTCGCACCGCGCGGGCGCCGATTGGGCGCTGATCGAGCAGGCGCTGGCGGTGACCCGCGCCCAGGCCGAACGCGTCGCCGCGTGAGGCGCGTCACCTTGTCGGCTTGACAAGGCACCCACTTTAGCCGCCAATGTTCACTTAGATGAACGGCGCCGAGGTGCGACCGGAAAAGTTCAGACCGGATTCACTGCGTAAAACCAAGAATTCGCTAAAGATTCGTAAAGCGCCGGCCCAGGTCGGCGGCTCCGATTCACAACTTTTGAACGTTTCGCTGTGCTCCGCTAGGATCAAACCGATGCTCTCCGTGACCCGCCAACGCCGTCTTGCCGTCCTCGCCCTGCTGGCGACGGGCGCCGCTGCCTCCATCGGCAGTGTGTCGGCGCAGGAACCGACCCCGGATCCGGCACGCGGTGAGGCCATGGTGCGGGCCGCACGCGGGGCAGCGCCGGAACGTTCGCTGTCCGACGCGGTCCGCCGCGTCCAGCGCACCACTGGCGGCCACATCCTGGGTGCCGAACGGGTGCCCTACGACGGCCGCGACATCAACCGGGTCAAATACATGGACGATCGTGGTCGGGTCCGCTACATGGACGACCCCGCGCCGGCGCGTTCACAGCCCCGCGCACCGCGATCGGATATGTCTTCACTACGCGGCGATAACCCCTGAACAGGGATAGTTGTCGTAATCAACTGTATTCCACTGGCCCCCGGCCATACCCAGGACACTAGGGAGAGTTCATGCGTATCCTTCTGGTCGAAGACGAAGCCCCGCTGCGGGAAACCCTGGCCGCCCGGCTCAAGCGCGAAGGTTTTGCCGTCGACGCTGCGCAGGACGGTGAGGAAGGTCTGTACATGGGCCGCGAAGTGCCGTTCGACGTTGGCATCATCGATCTCGGCCTGCCCAAGATGTCGGGCATGGAACTGATCAAGGCGCTGCGCGATGAGGGCAAGAAATTCCCCGTGCTGATCCTTACCGCACGCTCGAGCTGGCAGGACAAGGTCGAAGGGCTCAAGCAGGGCGCCGACGATTACCTGGTCAAGCCGTTCCATGTCGAGGAACTGCTGGCCCGCGTCAATGCGCTGCTGCGCCGTGCCGCTGGCTGGAGCAAGCCCACGCTGGAATGCGGGCCGGTTGCGCTGGATCTTGCCGCGCAGACGGTCAGCGTCAGCGGCAGCAACGTGGACCTCACCAGCTACGAGTACAAGGTGCTGGAATACCTGATGATGCATGCCGGTGAACTGGTCTCCAAGGCCGACCTCACCGAACACATCTACCAGCAGGATTTCGACCGCGACTCCAACGTGCTGGAAGTGTTCATCGGCCGCCTTCGCAAGAAGCTCGATGCCGACGGCGAACTCAAGCCGATCGAAACCGTGCGTGGCCGGGGCTACCGCTTCGCCATTCCGCGCAACGAGGGCTGAGCCGCTAGCCGGGCGAAGGGATGATGTCAGGCCGTCTGTGGTTCTTTAAACGCTGGCGGCCGCGCTCATTGCAGGCGCGCCAGCTGCTGGCCGCCTCGGTCGGCCTGGTCGCGTTTCTGGCCATCGCCGGCTACGCGCTGGATGCGGCCTTCGCCGACACCGCGCGCGCCAACCTGCGCGAGCGGCTGAAGAACTATGCCACCGCCTATGCGGCCGGCATCGACTTCACCCGCGACCGCTCGCTGTACATCCGCGAACAGCCGCCGGATCCACGTTTCGACGTGCCCGGCAGCGGTCTGTACCTGCAGGTGGTGATGCCCGGCGGCAAGGGCAACTCGATGTCCGCCGAAGGCCCGATGCTGCCCACCGTGGGCGGTGGCCTGCTGGCCCCGCGCCAGGAGGTGTTCGAGGGCCCGCTGCCGATGATCCAGATCGATGGCAGCCAAGGCTCGGTGTACCGCTACGGGCTGGGCCTGGTGTGGGATGCCGACGCCGACCCGGCCACTGAATTCCCGTACACCATCTACGTGATGGAAGACTCGCGCGCGCTTGGCGCGCAGCTGCGCGTGTTCCGCGGCCGCGTCTGGTTCTGGATGGGCGGCGCCGGCTTGATCCTGCTGATGCTGCAGACGGTGATTCTGCAGTGGAGCCTGCGCCCGATGCGGCGCGTGATCACCGAGTTGACCAAGGTCCAGCGCGGCGAGACCGAGCGCATGAGCGAGCGCCATCCGCGCGAGCTGGAACCGCTGACCGACAGCATCAACGCCTTCATTGAAAGTGAGCGCGAGAATCTCGAGCGCCAGCGCAACACCCTGGCCGATCTTGCGCACAGCCTGAAAACACCCCTGGCGGTGCTGCGTACGCAGCTCGACAGCGGCGCGCAGGACCAGGACCTGCGCCAGGAGTTCGACGTGCAGCTGCGGCGCATGAACAACCTGGTGTCCTACCAGCTGGCGCGTGCGGCCTCGTCGGGGCACAAGCTGTTCTCGGCACCGCTGCCGATCGAGTCCAACGCCGAGGAAATCGTGCGCGGGCTGGAGAAGGTGTACGCCGGCAAGGGCGTGCTGTGCGAATTCGATATCGACGAAGGCGCGCGCTTCCACGGTGAGCCGGGCGACCTGCAGGAACTGCTCGGCAACCTGCTGGAAAACGCCTTCAAGTGGGCCAAGCGCCGCGTGCTGCTCACCGCCAAGCCGTTGCCGGCGCCGGGCGCACGCCGCGCCGGGCTGGTGCTGTCGGTGGACGACGACGGCCCGGGCATCGCCCCGGAAGACATCGCCAAGGTGCTGCAGCGGGGCGTCCGCGGCGACGAGCGCGTGCAGGGCCATGGCATCGGCCTGTCGATCGTGCAGGACCTGATCAAGGATTACCGCGGCGAACTGCAGGTCAAGCGCTCGCCCGAGCTGGGTGGTGCGCGGTTCGAAGTGAAGTTGCCGCCGGGGCCGTGATCGCCGCGCGGGTGCCGGCAATGCATCGACCAACGGTCGATGCCTACCGGACGTGGCCAACGCGCCAACCCCGGGGCCGGTACGAAAACCCCCCAACATCCCACGGTAGGTACCGACCGTTGGTCGGTACGAAAAACGATCAGCGCACCGCGGTAGGCACCGACCGTTGGTCGGTACCCGGCAATCCCGGCGAAGCCCCATAAAACCGACGCAGATGCGCGGCCACGCCCGGCATCTCCTGCGCCAACAGATCCGGCGCAGAAAAGTGGTATTCGGTCGCCACCGCGAAGAACTCTTCGGGCGCTTCCGCCGCATACGGGTCGATCAGCGTCTCCCGGCCACGGTCCACCCGGGCGCAGAACGTGTCATACGCCGCCTGGAAATCCTTCGCCCATTCGCGCTGCCACTCGCGCGGCAGCGGTGGGGTGCCGTCGATCGCCCCATCCAGCGCATCGATCTTGTGCGCCATCTCATGCACGGCCACGCAGTAGCCCGCATGCGGATCGGCGATGTCGGCTTGGATATCGGCCCAGGACAGAATCAGCGGACCGCTGTCCCACGATTCGCCAATCAGCTCGTCGTCCCACTGGTGCAGCACGCCGGCCGCGTCCACGTGGCTGCGCTGTACGCGGAACGCGTCCGGATACACGATCAACTGCGACCAGCCGCGCAGGCCCACCTCGCCCAGTTCCAGCAGCGGCAGGCAGCACAGCGCGGCCAGCAGGACCGCATCGCTGTCATCCAGAACCAGGCCACCCACTGGGCTGATGGTTTTTTCATGCAGGAAGCGCGCAGCCAGGCCGGACAGTCGGTCGCGGCGTGGTGCGTCCAGTCCCTGCAGCCACGGCCCACGCTGGCAGCTTTGCTGCCACAGAACCGGATCAATCGCGCGCGGCGTGCGCCGCAGCCAACCCCACATACGTTCGATCAGCGGAACATGCCCGGCAGGAAGCTGTGCCATTTCGGCGCGCGCAGGCGCGGCAGGACGTCGTCGTCGCCGCCACCCCCGCTGCTGGTGCCGCTGGCCGCGCTCGGCTTCACGGCCGGTGCGCGTGCGGCAGGTGCCGCCGCCGGTGCGGTGCGCTCGCTTTCGGCCGGCGAATACACACAGCCGCCCCGCCCCGTGCTGGTCAGCGCATCGGAAGCATGCGCGGCCAAGGGGGCCATCAGCAGGATCAGGCAATGGGCGAACGGGCGCATCGTCGACATCCGGAAGGGCGGGTCAGTCTTCGATTCTAGCCCGATTCAGGGCCGTGATTGGAACCCCGCCCGGCAGGCAAGCGGCGGGGCTTTCCCGCATACTTTTGCCGATCACCTGATGGAAGCTGCCGTGGACGACCGCCAACTGCTGGCCAAACTGGGCGCCGGGCGCCTGTCCGGCGACGCCCTGGCCCATGAGCTGGGCGTGACTCGGGCCGCGATTTGGAAGCGGATTCAAGGACTTAGAGCTGCTGGCGTCGAAGTGGAGGGGCGCGCGGGCGAAGGCTACGGCCTGACCCGGCCGATGGACCTGCTGGACGCCGATGCCATCCGCGCCCGCTTGCCGAAGGACGCCCAGGCCCTGGTGCGCGACCTGCAGGTGGCGTGGACGGTGGACTCCACCAACGCCGAATTGCTGCGGTGCAGCGCGCCTGAACAGGGCGTTCGCGTCCTGTTGGCCGAGCGCCAGACCGGCGGTCGGGGTCGGCGCGGGCGTACCTGGGCCTCGCCGTTGGCCGCGCATGTGTACCTGTCGGTGCTGCGGCTGTTCTCCGGCGGGCTGGTGCGCCTGAGCGGCCTGAGCCTGGTGGCCGGCATCGCGGTGGCCGAAGCACTGCACGACCTGGGCTATGTGCAGGCGCGGCTGAAGTGGCCCAACGACCTGATGGTCGACGGGCGCAAGCTGGTGGGGTTGCTCGCCGAGGGCGGCGGCGAATATGCCGGGCCGGCGCGGGCGGTGATCGGGATTGGCATCAACGTGCACATGCCGGCCGCCTTCGCCGAACAGATCACCCAGCCCTGGATCGACCTGGACACGCTGGCCGGCGCGCCGGTGGACCGCAATGCCGTGGTTGCGGCGGTGCTGGCGCGGCTGTTGCCCGCGCTGGAGACGTTTGATGCCGAAGGCCTGGCGCCGTTCCTGCCGCGCTATGCCGAACTGGATCTGCTGCGCGGCCAGACCGTGCGCGTCGAGCAGGGCGGGCAATGGCGCGAAGGTACCGCGCTCGGATTGGCCGACGATGGCGCGCTGCGCGTGCGCATCGACGGGGTGGAGCAGCACGTGCATGCAGGCGAAGTCAGCGTGAGGGCGCAATGAGCGACTGGTTGTTCGACCTCGGCAATTCGCGGTTCAAATTCGCGCCGCTGCAGGGTGTGCGCGCCGGCGATGTGCAGGCCTGGCCGCACGGTGCCGAGACCATGCCCGCCGAGCAGCTGCAGGCATTGCCCAGTGGCGATGTCGCCTATGTGGCCAGCGTCGCCGCGCCGACCCTCACCCGCAGCATGCTGGCGATTCTGCAGGGCCGCTTCCGCGAGGTGCGGGTGGCCCGTACCGAGGCCCGCTGTGCGGGTGTGCGGGTGGCCTATGCCGACCCGGCGAAGTTCGGCGTGGACCGCTTCCTGGCGCTGCTGGCCGCCGCAGAGCGCGGTGAGGCGGTGGTGGTGGCCGGGGTGGGCACCGCGTTGACCATCGACCTGCTGGACGCCGATGGCCTGCACCACGGCGGCCGCATCGCCGCATCGCCCACGACCATGCGCGAAGCGCTGCATGCGCGCGCGGTGCAGTTGCCGCCCACCGGCGGTGACTACAGCGAGTTCGCCGATGACACGGCCGACGCGCTTGCCTCCGGTTGCGACGGTGCAGCGGTGGCCCTGATTGAACGCAGTCGCGCACAGGCGACCCGGCTGCTGGGACACGTGCCGGCGCTGCTGGTGCATGGCGGCGGCGCGCCCGCGCTGATGCCGCTGCTGGAGGATGCGCATTACCAGCCTGCGCTGGTGCTCGACGGCCTGGCGCGCTGGGCCGTGCATCAGCCGGCAGGCACACGGTAGGATCGCCGCATGCTGACCCGTGCCCTGATCGTCGTGCTGGCCATCCTCAACCTGGGGGTGGCGTTGTGGTGGATGTTGCGGGGCGAACCGGCGCCCGCGCCGCCGCCACCGACCACCGGGGTGGCCCAGCTGCAGCTGCTGCCTGCCAGTGCGAGTGCGCCCACAGGCGCCGCCATTGCCAGCCCGCCCGCCGCGGCGCTGGATGACGTGACGCCGGCACCCGTGCCGCCACCGCCGGCCGCTGCGCCGGCCAAGGCACCGGCTACCGAATCTCCCGCCGCCACCGCGGTGGCGTCTGCGCCCGTTGCCGCGTCGCCTGCGCCCGCAGCGGCCGTAGCCCAAGCACCTGCACCCGTGCCTGCCGCGCCTGCCCAGTGCGTGAGCCTGGGCCCGTTCACCGACCGCGCCGCGGCCCAGGCCGCGCAGGCCAAGGCCGGTGGCACGCTGCGTGGCGCGCGTCTGCGCGAGGTAGCCGATGCCGGGGCTACCCGCTACCGGGTGGTCCTGCCCGCGGCCGCCAGCCGCGAGGACGCCCAGGCCACGGTCAAGCGCATCGTCGCCGCCGGTCTGAGTGACTACTACATCATCGCCAACGGTGAAGAGACCAACGCCATTGCCCTGGGCCAGTACCGCAACCGCGAGGGCGCCGAACGCCGCATGGCCGCGCTGAGTGCCGCCGGCTTCAACGCCCGCCTGATCGCCAGTGGTGGCGACGGCAGCGCGCAATGGTGGCTGGACGCGACCCTGGCAGCCCCGGCCGATGCCAGCGTCGCCCGGCAACGCAGCGGTGCGGCCCAGCAACGCTCGCTCGACTGTGCGCGGGTGCGTTAGAATCGCCGCGCGCCATGCCGCTTTAGCTCAGTTGGTAGAGCAACTGTCTTGTAAACAGTAGGTCATCCGTTCGATTCGGATAAGCGGCACCATCATCTGCGCAGATCTGCATACCGGCCACCTGCTGGTTGGCCAGGCACTTCGGCGTCCAGGCGGGCGCGTGCCCTTGGCCAACACCGAATTCCATGTGCACGCCGCCGTTCCGTAGTGCAGCAGCCATGCAGTGGTCCATGCCCCACCGGCGCACGCCGTCCTCGCCAACAGCTACGCCATGCTCGGCAAACGCGGCGACAGGGAATCGCAGGGTCGGTTTCGACGGCGTCAGTTCAATGCAGGACACGGTTTTTCAATCCCTAGTGGGCCGAGCACGCCCGATCATCGCGTGCCTCGCGTCGTTACCTTGTGCCGGCCTGCTGCACCGCCGCGAGTGACCCTGCACCCGTCTGGCTAGACTGTGGCTCTTTTTTCGCATTTGCAGGAGGCACCCCATGGCCACGTATCCCCCGGTTTCCCTGATCGGCGTTCCCACCGACATCGGCGCGGGCCATCGCGGCGCCGGTCTCGGCCCGGATGCACTGCGCATCGCCGGCCTGGGCGACGCGCTTGCCGCGCGTGGCGTGGATGTGCGCGACCTGGGCAACCTGGACGGCCCGCGCAACCCGTGGACCGCGCCGGTGGAGGGCTATCGCCACCTGGACGAGGTGGTGGCGTGGAACCGCGCGTTGATGGACGCCACCTACGCCGAACTGCAGGCCGGCCGCATGCCGATCATGCTCGGCGGCGACCATTGCCTGGGCATCGGTTCGATCACCGCGGTGGCGCGCTGGTGCCGCGAGCAGGGCAAGACCCTGCGCGTGCTGTGGCTGGATGCGCATTCGGATTTCAACACCAGCGAGGTCACCCCGTCGGGCAACGTGCACGGCATGCCGGTGGCCTGCCTGTGTGGGCTGGGCCCGGACGCGCTGACCCGGTTGGGCGGCGATGCCCCGGCGATCCGCCCGCAGCAGGTGCACCAGATTGGTATCCGCTCGGTGGACCAGGAAGAGAAGCGGCTGATCAAGCAGCACCAGGTGGAGGTGTATGACATGCGCTACATCGACGAAGCCGGCATGAAGCGCACCATGGAAGCGGCGCTGCACGGCATCGACGACAACACTCACCTGCATGTCAGTTTCGATGTGGACTTCCTGGACCCCAGCATCGCTCCGGGCGTGGGCACCACGGTGCCGGGCGGGGTGAACTACCGCGAGGCGCAGTTGGTGATGGAGATGATCGCCGACACCGGCCGCATGGGGTCGCTGGACATCGTGGAACTCAATCCGCTGCTGGACAACCGCAACAGCACTGCCGTGCTGGCCGTGGACCTGGTGGAAAGCCTGTTCGGAAAATCCACCTTGATGCGCGACTGAAGACCCCGCCGGCCGGGGCTTTCCTGCGGTTTGCTGAACGCTGGCGCGGTGCGTTCACATTCGCTGCACGCGTCTCCCGCCAGATTGCACGTCACGCGGCGGCGGTGCTGGAAACAGCCACGACGTCACCGCGATCAGGAAGAGGATCGGCCACGCGCACTGTGCATTCGCCGATTCATCTGACAGGTGGGACCGGATTCCGGTGTCGACGTAGGTACAAACAGGAGAACCCCATGAAGCGTGTTATTGCACTGATGCTGTTGTCGATGTTCTCGGTAGCCATGCTGTCCGGCTGCAACACCGTTGCCGGTGCTGGCAAGGACGTGCAGAAGGCCGGCGAGAAGGTCGAAGACGCCGCCAAGACCAACTGATCCACGCGATCAGGCTGCACCGAAAAAGGCCGGGAACTCCCGGCCTTTTTCGCGTCTGTCGCATGCCGCCCGCCAGCACCTGTTCAACCACGTGAGCATGCGTTTCATCCGCGCTTGACCGCCACCGAACGTCGTCCATCGCATTCTGTCCGTGCGGCGAAGGTGCCGTTGCAATCAAGGAAGCGAACCCATGAACAAAGACATCATTTCCGGCAAGTGGACGCAGCTCAAGGGCAAGGCGCAGGCCAAGTGGGGCGACCTCACCGATGACGATTTCAAGGTAGCCGAAGGCAACGCCGAATACCTGGCCGGTCGCCTGCAGGAACGCTATGGCTGGGCCCGCGACCGCGCCGAAACCGAGGTCCGCGACTTCGAAACCGCCATTCGCAAGGACTACCCAGATTACAAGTGATGCCGGCACGCACGTGCCAGCCACAGCTTCACCGGGTGTATGAAACGAAACGGGCCGCATTGCGGCCCGTTTTTTTTGGGATGCATGTGCCCCGCTCAGCGGCGACCGTCGCCCGGCGGATCGGGCACGTACTGCGACGGGAACGCGCGCGGACCGTCCTGGCGCGGCGGCTGCACCGGCAGGATGCCGCGTGCGCGCAGGTTGCTGGCACTGTCGTAGCGCAGTTCGGTCTGCTGCACCGGGTAGTCAGTGGAACGTTCGAAGGTGGTATCGCGGACCTGCGAGGTTTCGCGCGCGCCATGCCCGGTGCCCAGCCGCTGGGCGGGTGCAGCCGGTGCAGGCGCAGCCGAGCCACGCGCGCTGCTGTCAGCCATGGCTTCGGCCTGCGCGCCGGCCTCCTGCGTGGACAAACGGCGGCGCCCCGGCACGGGCTTGAGCGCGGGCGTGGTCAGCACGGCGCCGGCTTCGCGGAACACCGCGATGCCGATCACCCCGATGTTGTCCGGGCGGCCGGTGCGCCCGGCGTAGCTTTTGCCGGGCGAAGTGAACACGAACTGCGCCACCTCGTCCTGCGATTTGCGCCAGCCGCTGATGTCGGCCGTCTGCCAGGGGTTGAGCACGTAGCCGGTCTGGCCGGGCGCGGCCACCTCGCCGCTGATGGCGTTCAGGCCATCCACCGACACCACCACCAGCACCCGCTCGGCGCTGTGGTTGCGCAGCCGCACGCTGTAGCGGTGGCCCTTCTCCCCGGCGATCCAGCGCTGGCTGCCGTCGCGGTACTGCGGCAGCGTGGTGCCCGCATCGCGGTCCAGCACGGTCAGGTAGACCGGGCCGGGATCCAGGCGCGGGGGCAGCGGGGCCGGGCGGAAGCCGCACAGGGCCAGCACGGCAAGCAGGGGCAGCAACAGGCGTTTCATGGCACGGCTCCACGTTGGGGTGATGGGTTGAACGGCCTACCGCTGCCAACGGGGTTGGGCGCGGGCAGGTAAACTGGTCTGGTTCACCTGTCCGTAATGATCCCCCCTATGACCACCCGCGTTCTTACCGGCATCACCCCCTCCGGCACCCCCCACCTGGGCAACTATGTGGGCGCCATCCGCCCGGCCATCGCGGCCAGCCAGGCGTCGGAGATCGAGAGCTTCTTCTTCCTGGCCGACCTGCACAGCCTGATCAAGGCGCAGGAGCCCGAACGCACCCAGCGTTCGACCCTGGAGATCGCGGCCAGCTGGCTGGCCTGCGGGCTGGACCCGGACAAGGTGTGGTTCTACCGGCAGAGCGACATTCCCGAAACCACCGAGCTGATGTGGTTCCTCACCGCGATCGCCAGCAAGGGCATCCTCAACCGCGCGCATGCCTACAAGGCGGCCGTGGACAAGAACCGCGAGGAGCAGCTGGACGAGGACGCCGGGATCAGCGCGGGGCTGTTCATGTACCCGGTGCTGATGGCCGCCGACATCCTGATCTTCAAGGCCAACCGCGTGCCGGTGGGCCGCGACCAGATCCAGCACATCGAGATGGCGCGTGATTTCGCCCAGCGCTTCAACCACGTGTACGGCAAGGCGTACTTCCCGCTGCCGGAGGTGGTGATCGACGAACAGGTGGCCACCCTGGCCGGCCTGGACGGGCGCAAGATGAGCAAGAGTTACCACAACACCATTCCGCTGTTCGCCCCGCGCGCGGAGCTGAAGAAGCTGGTGTTCTCCATCCTCACCGATTCGCGCGCACCGGGCGAGCCGAAGAGCACCGACGGCTCGGCGCTGTTCCAGATGTACCAGGCCTTCGCCAGCGCCGAACAGACCGCCGCGTTCGCCCAGGCCTTCGCCGACGGCATCAGCTGGGGCGATGCCAAGCAGCAGCTGTTCGAGCGCATCGACGCCGAGCTCACCCCGCTGCGCGAGCGCTACGAGGCGCTGATGGCCGAGCCGGAAAAGATCGAGGCGCTGCTGCGCCGCCGTGGCCAGCAGCTGCGCGAGCAGTACGCCGTGCCGCTGCTGAAGGAACTGCGCCATGCGGTGGGCCTGCGTGACCTGTCCAGCGCCGGCGACATCGCCGGTGACGATGCCACCGAAGCGCGCGCGGCACCGCCGCTGTTCAAGCAGTACCGTGAGCAGGACGGCCGGTTCTACTTCAAGCTGCTGGCCGGTGACGGCAGCCTGCTGATCCAGAGCGAGGGCTTCGATTCGCCGCGCGATGCCGGCCAGTTGATCGGCGTGCTCAAGCAGACCGAACACGGCGATGGCCTGCAGAGCGAGCTGTTCAAGCTGGACGCCGAAGTGGACGTGGTGCTGGCCGCATTGCAGGAACTGCGCGGGTAATGCCGGCCGCAGCGATCCGTAGTGCCGGCCGCTGGCCGGCAACCAAGCGATCGCGGCGATAGGTGGCGCCGGCCAGCGGCCGGCGCTACCGGGTTCGGGCACGTGGCATGATGCGGGCATCCTGAAGGGGAGACTGCGATGGCCTGGTTGTCGTTGTTGTTGTTCCTGCCCTGGTTCGTGCTGCTGGGTGCGCTGTACTGGCTGTTCCCGCGGCAACCGCGTGATGCGGCGCGGCGCGGGTTCGATGCGGTCGCGCTGCTGCTGGCCTTCGTGCTGAGCATCGCGGCGATGCTGTGGGGCCACCATATCGGCGTGGTGCAATCCGATGCCGGGCCGATCTGGCGCCAGGTGCTGGCGGTGCTGTATGCCTATGGCGCATTCCTGGCGGTGCTGGTCGGCGCGATCCTGCTGCGCACTTCGTGGCTGGCCCAGCGTGCGACCAAAGCCGCATCGAAGCAGGCCGGTGGATCGTCCTAAGATGGAGGCGTAATCCGCCCGGGATGATCCGATGTCGTTCGACCCCAGCATCCACACCATTGATACCGGCTTCATGCAACGCGGCAGCTTCGACGCGGCCTACCTGGTCGTGGAGAACGGTCGCGCCGCCTTCATCGACTGCGGCACCGGCCTGGCCGTGCCGGCGATGCTGGCCGCGCTGCAACGCGCCGGGCTGGCCGTGGACGCGGTGGACTGGCTGATCCTCACCCACGTGCACCTGGACCACGCCGGCGGTGCCGGGCTGCTGATGCAGCAACTGCCGCACGCCCGGCTGGTGGTGCATCCGCGCGGTGCGCCGCACATGGTCGATCCAACCCGGCTGATCGCCGGGGCGACCGAGGTGTATGGGCAGACGCAGATCGAGCACAGCTACGGCCCGATCCTGCCGGTCAGCCCCGACCGCGTGGTCATCGCCGACGACGGCCATCGGGTGGATCTGGCCGGGCGCAGTCTGCTCTGCATCGACACCCCCGGGCATGCGCGCCACCACCTGTGCGTGTGGGACGCGCGCAGCCGCGCATGGTTCACCGGCGACACCTTCGGGCTGTCCTACCGCGAGCTGGACAGCGACCGCGGCGCGTTCATCGTGCCCACCTCCTCGCCGGTGCAGTTCGATCCGGAACCGCTGAAGCAGTCGATTGCGCGCCTGCTGGCGGTTGCGCCGCAGGCGATGTTCCTCACCCACTACGGCCGCGTCGAGGACGTGGCCAGACTGGCCGCCGACCTGGTCGAGCAGATCGATGCCATGGTCCACATCGGGCACCAGTGCGACGCGCGCCCCGACCGCCACCGCTGCCTGGTGGCGGCGTTGACCGCGCTGTACCTGGAGCGCGCGCAGGCGCACGGGTGCCGGCTTGACGACGCGGCGGTGACGCAGGTGCTGGCGATGGACATCGAGCTCAATGCGCAGGGCCTGGCCTGCTGGCTGGACCGCGACCGCCGGTAGGCCATGACCGTTGGTTGTGATGCTCCCGGCATCGCCACCACGGCGTCGGCTGCACGGTCATGCAGGTGTCACGTTACACTCGCAGGCCCTTGCTTTCCGTGCTGGTGCCTGCCGTGAATCCGATGCGCATGTTGCTGCTGTCGTCCTGCCTGTTCGTAGGTGGCTTGGCCCACGCGGCCAATGACCTGCCCGGCGGCGGCATCGACCCGCAGGCACTGTCGCGGCACGTGCGCATCCTGGCCTCGGACGACTTCGAAGGCCGCGCCCCGGCGACGCCGGGCGAAGAGCGCACGGTTCAGTACCTGATTGAAGAATTCAAGAAGTACGGCCTGCAGCCCGGCGGCGTGGACGGCAGCTGGGTGCAGCCGGTGCCGATGGTGCGCGCCCAGGTCGAGGGCCCGGTGCGTGCACAGCTGCGCCAGAAGGGCAGCACGCGCACCCTGGCCAATGGCGAGGACGTGACCCTGCAGAGCCTGCGCCCGCAGCAGGCGGTGGCCATCAAGGACGCACCGCTGGTGTTCGTCGGTTACGGCATCGACGCACCCGAGCGGCAGTGGAACGACTACAAGGACGTGGACCTGCACGGCAAGATCGCCGTGGTGCTGATCAACGATGCCGACTTCGAGGCCGACCAGCCCGGCGCGTTCGATGGCAAGGCGGTGACCTACTACGGCCGCTGGACCTACAAGTTCGAAGAGGCCGCCCGCCGGGGCGCGCAGGGCGTGCTGATCGTGCATGAAACCGCGCCGGCCGCGTATGGCTGGGCCACGGTGAAGAGCTCGGGCACCTCGCCGCTGTTCGACATCGAGCGCACCCCCGAGCAGGCGCTGGCCCAGCACGTGCCGGTGCGCGGCTGGATGCAGCGCAGCCTGGCCGAGCAGTTGTTCCGCGACGCCGGCCTGGATTTCGACGCCGAAAAGCGCAAGGCCATGACCCCGGCGTTCAAGCCGGTGGCACTGGGCGACGCGCGCCTGTCGGTGGACTTCAAGCTCAAACGCGAGCAGGTCATCACCCGCAACGTGGTGGCCAAGCTGCCCGGCGGCGCGCATGCCGATGAAGCGGTGATCTTCTCCGCGCATTGGGACGCGTTCGGTATCGGCCAGCCCGATGCCAAGGGCGACCGCATCCGTCGCGGCGCGATCGACAACGCCACCGGCGTGGCCACCGTGCTGGAGCTGGGCCGCGTGTTCGCCGCCGGCCCGCAACCGCAGCGCACGCTGTACTTCGTGGCGCTGACCGCTGAAGAGAAGGGCCTGCTCGGCGCCAGCTATTACGCCGCGCACCCGCTCGCCCCGCTGGACAAGACCGCCGCCGTGTTGAACATCGAGATGTTCAGCCCCGATGGCCCCACCCGTGACATCGCGTCCTGGGGCAAGGGCCGGGTGTCGCTGGAAGGCGACCTGGAGCGCGTGGCCAAGGCCCGCGGCCGCAGCTATTCGCCGGACCCGAACCTGGAGGCCGGCTTCTTCTACCGTGCCGACCACTTCGCCTTCGCCCGCCTGGGCGTGCCGGCGATCACCATCGGCCCGGGGTTGGACATGACCGACGGCGGCGTGGAGAAGGGCCGTGAACTGCGCGATGCCTACTTCGCCGCGTGCTACCACCAGGCCTGCGACGCGTGGACCCCCACCTGGGATGCCAGTGGCCATGCCGCCGATACCCTGCTGGTGTACGACCTGGGCGCCGAGCTGGCCAACAGCCGCCGCTGGCCGCACTGGGAAGAAGGGTCGGAGTTCCGCAAGGTACGCGAGCAGAGCGAAGCCTCGCGCCGCTGAGGCGCCTCAGCGGCGGCGCGGTCCACGGCGTGGCCCGCGGCGCGGCAGCGGGTTCGGGGGCGGCAGCGGGCGCCCCAATCGCAGCAGGGCCCACCCGAAGCCGACCATCCCCAGCGCGAAGGCCGCCTCGATGCACTGTTGCACGGTGAAGGCCACCGGCGAGAGTTCGTACCAGAGCCAGCGCGGCGGCCCGCGCACGTTGGACAAGGTCACCCCGCGATAGACCGCCACCGCGATCTTGAGCAACATCCCGGCACTCAGCGCGGCCGCCGCAACGAAGGCGTAACCGCCCGCGCGCCCGCGATACCGCCAGCGCCACTGACGGAACAGGGTGACCGCGCACAGCAGGGCCGCGCCCAGGAACACCCCGGTCAACGCATGGTGTACCGGTCTCAGCCACGGCCGCAGGGGCCGGTCGCGCTGCTCCAGGCGTTCGCAGGCCAGTGCATGCGCCTGCTGCTCCAGCGCGGTAGGCACGCCGGCCACGCTGCTGGGGTGGCGGTCGGGCACCGGCTGCCCGGCGCGACATTCGCGGGCACCGCCCACGGCCGGGACCAACAGCCCCAGCCCGATCAACATCCACAGGATCCATCCCCGCACCGCCACGTCCCTCTGCTGCGTCATCCAGTGCCCTGCGCCGCATCATCGGCGCAGGGTCACGGAGAAGGGTACGCGATCGGCCGGCCGTGATTGAAGCGCGGGCCGCGCGTGCGGCCCGCCACGGTGCAACGCTTACGGCTGGGTGCGGGTGCCGTCCAGCCAGTTGGGGCCCTTGTTCTTCAGGAAGAACACGTACACCACCAGCGATACCGCGATGATCGCGGTGACATACCACGCGAACTGGCCCACCCGGTCGGTGGTCTTGGCCGCCTGGTAGAGCAGCGGCGCGGTGCCGCCGAACAGCGAATTGGCCATGGCATAGCCGAAGCCCACGCCCAGTGCACGCACGTGGGTGGGGAACAGTTCGGCCTTCACCACCGCGTTGATCGAGGTGTAGCCGGTCAGGATCACAAAGCCGATGGCCAGGATCACGAAGGCCATCAGCGGATCCTGCTGCTGGGGCAGTGCCGTGATCAGGTAGTGGCTGTACAGCACGCCGCCCACGCCGAAGAACACCAGCAGGCTCTTGCGGCCGACGATGTCGGACAACCAGCCGCCAATGGGCTGCAGCACCATCAGGAAGGTCAGCACGCCCAGGTTGATCAGCGTCCCGGTCATCACGTCGGTGCCGGCGAACGCGCTCTGGATCATCTTCGGCCCGTTCACCGAGTAGGTGTAGAAGGCCACGGTGCCACCGGCGGTGATCAGGAAGCACAGCAGCAGCGGCCGCCACTGGTGCACGAACAGTTCGTACATCGAGCCGGACGCCTTGGCCCGCCCTTCCTTGGCCGCTTCGATGGACGACACCTCCAGCGATTCGTCCATGCTGCGGCGCAGCCAGAACACCACGATGGCGGCGATGCCACCGATGCCGAAGGCGATGCGCCAGCCCCATTCGGAGATCTGCGGCTTGTCCCAGAAGGTGAGCATGCCCAGCAGGGTCAGCTGCGCCAACACGTGGCCGCCCACCAGGGTGACGTAGTGGAACGAGGACAGGAAGCCGCGCCGGCCGGGAATGGCGGCCTCGGACATGTACGTGGCGCTGGTGCCGTATTCACCGCCGGTGGCGAAGCCCTGCAGCAGGCGCGCGAACAGCAGGATCACCGCCGCCCAGATGCCGATCTGCGAGGCGGTGGGGGTGATGGCGATGAGGAACGAACAGCCGGCCATCACCGTGACCGAGACCGTCAGCGCCAGGCGCCGGCCGTAGCGGTCGGCGAAACGGCCGAAGTACCACGCCCCGATCGGGCGCATCAGGAAGGTGGCAGCGAAGATCGCCCAGACGTACATGGTGGAGTTCTTGTCGGCGGCCGAGAAGAACTGCGATTCGAAATACACCGCGAACACGGAGTAGACGTAGACGTCATACCACTCGACGAGGTTGCCGGCCGAGCCTTTGAGGGTGTTGGAGATCGAGCGCCGCAGCGCGGCCCGCTCGGGGTGTGCCACGGCGGCGGAGGAGGAAGGGGTGCTCATGCAGGGAGGGTGTCCTGGCTGGGAAACGGTAGTGCGTCACCCTTGTTACCCTACCGCACGTCAACGACAGGTGCCCGACATCGGCGCGCCGGGCGGCCAAAGCAGACACAGCTTGCCGTTTTACTTCGTGAACCGGGCGGCGCAGTGGCCTAGAATCCGGGTTCCCCCGGATGGTGGTGTGCCATGTCTTCGCCCGAACCCTCAGCGGCTGCTCCCCGGAGCGGCCTTGTCGTACTGGCCCTGTTGCTGGTGTATGTGGTCTGGGGGTCCACCTACCTGGGCATCCGGCTGGCGCTGGAGGGCGGCGCCCTGCCGCTGACGATGGTGTCCGGCGCCCGCTTCATCATCGCCGGGTCGCTGATGTACGCGGTGCTGCGCTGGCGCGGGATGGCCGCGCCCACCGGCCGCCAGTGGCGCAACTTGGCCATCATGGGCCTGACCATGCTGGTGCTGGGCAACGGCATGGTGGTGCTGGCCGAGCGCACGGTGTCGTCGGGCCTGGCCGCCACGGCGGTGGCGTCGGTGCCGTTGTGGATGGCGCTGTTCGGGGCGATGCGCGGCACCCACGCCAGCCGTGGCGAGTGGCTGGGCATCGCGATCGGCTTCCTGGGCGTGGTCTGGCTCAACGCCGGCAGCAGCCTGACGGCGTCGCCGCAGGGGTTGATCCTGCTGCTGATCGCGCCGATCGGGTGGGCCTTCGGTTCGGTCTGGGCGCGCGGGCTGGACCTGCCCAACCCGTTCATGACCGCGGCCGGGCAGATGCTGTGCGGCGGGGCGATGCTGGTGGCGCTGGGCGTGGCCACGGGCGAGCGGCCGACGACGTGGCCGAGCATGAACGGTCTGTTGGCGGTGGCCTACCTGTGCATGTTCGGTTCGATCGTGGCGTTCACGGCCTATGTGTGGCTGCTGCACAACGTGCGCCCGGCCCTGGCGGCCAGCTATGCCTATGTGAACCCGGTGATCGCGGTGATGCTGGGCGCGTTGATCGGCCACGAGCGTTTCGGGCTGCATGACATCGCGGCGATGGTGGTGATTCTGGTGGGCGTGCTGGTGCTGACGCTGGCCCGGACGCGCGCGAAATGAGCGCGTTGCCGCAGCACAGCCTGCAGGAGCAACGGCGCGGTCTGGCGATCACGGCCTTTACGTTCACGCTGTGGGGGTTGGTGCCGGTGTACTGGCACCTGCTGCAGGCGGTGCCGTCGCAGCAGATCATCGCGCACCGGATCATCTGGAGCACGGTGCTGGTGGTGGCCTGGCTGCTGCTGAGCGCGGGGACGGGCTGGTGGAAGCAGATTGCGGCGCAGAAGCGGGCGCTGCCGACGCTGGCGCTGAGCAGTGTGGCGATTGCGTTCAACTGGGGGCTGTACATCTGGGCGATCAATGCGGGCCATGTGATCGAGACGAGCCTGGGGTATTTCATCAATCCGCTGGTGAGCGTTGTGCTGGGGGTGGTGGTGCTGAAGGAGCGGCTGCGCGGGTTGCAGTGGCTGGCGGTGGGGTGTGCGGCGTTGGGGGTGGCGTGGCTCACCTACGATGCGGGCACGCCGCCGTGGATTGCGTTGGGGCTGGCCTGTTCGTTCGGGCTATATGGGTTGTTGCGGAAGCTGATTTCGGTGGACCCGGTGGCGGGGTTGGGGGTGGAGAGTCTGTATCTGTTCCTGCCGGCGATCGGGTTTGCGTTGTGGAGCGAGAACGGGCACGGCGGGGGCTTTTTCAGCGGGTGGGGCTGGAGGAATGATGCGCTGCTGATTCTGGGCGGTGCGGTGACGGCGCTGCCGTTGATCGGGTTTGCCTACGGGGTGAAGCGGATTCCGCTGTCGCTGGTGGGGATCCTGCAGTACATCGCGCCGAGCCTGGGGTTGTTGCTGGGGGTGTTCTTCTTCCGCGAGCCGTTCGATACGGCCAAGGCGATTGGCTTTGCGGCGATCTGGACCGGGCTGTTGCTGTTTATCGGCGACAGTGTGTGGCGGTCGCGGCGGGGGTGAGGGGTTTTCTTTAGAAGCTTTTTGAAGAGCGCAGAGCGCAAAGCGCAAAGCGTAGAGCCGAAGCTTTGGTTGGCGCGTGCGACGGGCCGGGCGGGGCTGGGTGGGCTCGCGGGACACGCCGCAAGTACGTCCGTGTAGCAACTGTGTTGCTGGAGGGGGCTTCGGCCCCTCCAGCAGACGGGCACGGTAGTGCCGGCCGCTGGCCGGCAGCCGTTGGAGATGTGCCCGGGCGCGCTTCAGGCGGGAATCGGTCCGCTTTGAGCGTCGCGCACGCGGGCGTTGAGGATCACCAGCATCTTTCGCATTACCGCCACGATGGCCACTTTGGCCTCCTTGCCGCGGGCCCGTAGCGACCGGTAAAAGTCCCGTATGCGCGGTTCGTGCTGCAGGGCCGACATGCCGGCCATGTAAAGCACCTGACGGATCTCGGCTCGACCGCCGTGGATGCTTCGTTTTCCACGCATCGTCCCGCTGTCGTGGGACATCGGCGCCACGCCCACCAGGCTGGCGATGGCCTTTCCACTGATATGGCCCAGCTCAGGCAGGTAGCTGGCCAGCACCGCCTGTACCACCGGCCCCACGCCCTTCATCGACTTCAGAACCGTGAGCTGGGGCTGTTGAGCGAGCTGCTCTGCAATCTGGTTTCCCAGGCGTTTGACCAGTGTCTTCAGGTGAGTGATGTTGGCCTGCAAAAGCCGGCGCAGTTCACGATCACCCACCATTTCCTGCTGCTGTCGCGCGATGGCCAAGGCCTGGATCATCTGTCGACGTGCCCGCACAAACTCCCGCAGTTTCTGCTGCCAAGGCTCCAACGGCTGATAGGCCGGCAGCTTCACCAGCGCGGCCATCTGTGCCAATGCATAGGCATCCAAGCGGTCGGTCTTGGCCCTCTGTCCCAGCCCCTGAGCAAGCTTCCGCGCCCGCAAGGCATTGGCCCGAACCACCGGATGACCGGCCTTGTGCAGAAATTCCAGCACAGGCTGTTCATAGCCACCGGTGGCCTCCAGCACGATCTGGTTACTCGGGCGCTTCCTCAGCCAGAGGTCCAATTCAGCGAAACCGGAGGGGTCATTGCTGACCTGCAGGGTTTGGCCGTCGGAGGTTCCAACATCCAGCCGGCGCTTGCTTACATCAATCCCGATCCCGTTCATCGCCCGACTCCGTATAGTCTGGAAGGGTCGAGAGCTCCCCCGCTTGCCCAGTCTTATCGCTTCGAGTGACAGCTCCAGCAACTGTTCGGGCGGATCAAGGGAGATTCCGGCGTGGGCGCCAAGCTACACGGCGATCGTCGAGATCCAGGCTCACACGGCGGCCCACGCCGGCTCTCGACACCTAAACTGCCAGATTCCGGTCAGATAAGGCTCGTGAGCGCCATCCATGGCGCCCAACGGTCCCGCAAGCCCACCCAGCCCCACCCCCGACAGTTGATCGGTAGCCTTGGGCAGGCGAAGCAAGCGGCACAAGCAGGCCAGGCACAGGCAATTGATACGAGGTAGGGTCGGTTCCCAAACGACTGCCGATACGGTTGGCCAGCGCGGCGAACGCATGTTGCCCACCGAAGAAGGCCCTGGCACACCACTACAACTTCAGCGAAGAACGCGCTGTTGCCTTAGATTTTTCTGCGAGTGCCGGCAATGTATCTGGGGCTGGTGGGAGTGGGTTGGCGGGACCGTTGGGCGCCATGGGTCCGGCGCATGCGCCGGACGGGTTGGGCAGGACGCCCAACCCTGGTCTTGCCGTTTGTGCAGGACTGCACAAACGAGCAAGGCGCCCACGAGCCTCCAGGGATGGATTTACGGCGTGTCCCGCCACCCCACTCCCACCAGCCCAGCCCGACAAACGCGCGTGCCCGAACTGCTTTTGATCTATCGCTTCCAGCTGAAGAAAACAAAAAAAGGCGGCGCCCGAGGGCGCCGCCTTACTTCCATTCAACGGCTTGGAGAGAGTAAGCCGTGGATCAGAAACGCTGCTGGTACTTCATGTACATGTAACGGCCGATGTCGAAGCCACCGTAGTAGGTGAAGCTGCTGTTCGGCTGGCTGTACATGATCGGACCCTGGTGGTCGAACACGTTGTTCATGCCCATCGAGATGGTGCCGTTCCACGGCAGGATGTAACGCATCTGGATGTCATGGAAGGTGTTCGAACCCACCTTGTTGATGCCCTGGTTGCCGGTGTACGGCGAGCTGAAGTCCGGGTTGCTGCACTCGGTGGCGAATGCGCAGTTTTCCTGCATGCCCGAGTAGTAACGTGCCGTCCAGCCCAGGCCAAGATTGCCGTACTGCCAATCCAGATTCAGGTTCGAGCGCACGCGGAAGTTGCCTTCCCAGCCCGTGTACTGGCGCACCGGCGTGGTGTCGACGTTGTCGTTCTTGCGTTCCAGGTAATCCACATACGTGGTGTTCCAGGTGATCGCGAACTTGCCGATCGCCATTTCCGGCAGGCGGTAGCGCACCGAAATGTCATAGCCGGCCGTTTCCTGGTAGCCGGCGTTGAGCAGGGTGCGGTCCAGGCTGCTGACCTGACCGATGGTCTTCCCCGACTTGCTGCGGGTGAAGCGGCTGCAGGCTGCGTCCACGCCCTGCACGTAGCACTGGTTGAGCATGTCCGTGGCCGACTCACCGACGATCACGTCGTTGATGCGGATCTTCCACCAGTCCAGGCTCAGGTCCAGGCCCGACACGAACTCCGGGCTGTACACCAGGCCCACGGTCCAGGTCTTGGCCGTTTCCGGCTTCAGATCGGCGTTGGAGCCGGAGGTGAAGTCGGTGCCACCCTGCTGGCCCGGTACCGTGGCGGCATTGCCGTCGGCGGCGAGCTGGTGGAAGTTGGCCGGAACGCCCTTGGCCAGGCAGCGTGCCAGCACCTGCGGGTTGTTGGCCGCAGCGCCGAAGGTCATGTCGCACGGGTCGGTGTACGAATCACGCGTGGTGACCGTGCCGCCGTACAGATCTTCCACCGTCGGTGCGCGGAAGCCGGTGCCGTAGGTGGCGCGCACCAGCAGGCTGTCGATCGGCTTCCACTTCAGGCCGAACTTGGTGTTGGTGGTCGAACCGAAGTTGCTGTAGTCCGAGTAACGGGCGGCCATGTCCAGCGACAGCTCGCGCGCGAAGGCCATGTCGGCCAGCAGCGGCACCTGCAGTTCCAGGTAGGCTTCGTTGAGCGAGTAGTCGCCACGGGTCGGCTGGCCGGAGGTGCCGGCAATCTGGCCCTTCTGCACCATCATGTCCGGGTCGTAGCTGGATTCTTCGCTGCGGTGCTCGAAGCCCATGGCGCCCATGATGTCACCGGCCGACAGGCTGAACAGCGAGCCGGAGATGTTCGCGCTGGCCACCTTGGTGGTGCTCTGCATCTTGTCGGTGAAGCGGGTGAACAGGAAGTCCTGCACGTCCTGGTTGCCCAGTGCGCCCGGGCCGGTGTAGCCCATCGGCGCCAGCGGGTTCCACGGCGTGCAACCGGCGATCACGTTGCCGACGCTGCCGCAATGGGCCACGCCGTTGGCATCCAGGAACGACGGACCGACCGACTGGTTGACGTTCGGCTGGTACATGCTGCCCGTACCGATGCGCTCGCCTTCGTTGCGGTTGTACATGTAGCTCACGTTCCAGTCCCAGTACCGCGAACCGGTTTCGAAGCTGCCTTCCACGCCCACGCTGGCGCGCTTGGTGGTGAGGTTGTTTTCGGTGGCGCGCGGCAGTTCTTCGGTGCGGTGCGCGAACGCCACGTCACGGCCGAACGGGTTGAACGCGCTGTCCTTGGACAGCAGCGCACGCGAGCCGGTGCTCTGGTACGGGTAGCCGGCCAGCTGCTTGGTCGACTCACGCTCGGTGTACAGCGCGTCGGCCACCAGGCGCAGGTTGTCGTTGATGGCAAAGCCACCGTTGGCAAACACCGACTTGCGCTGCAGGCCGGTGAGCAGGCTCATGTTGCTCTTGGTGTTGGCATCGTTGGCCTTGTTGGCCGGCACGAAGTTGCCCAGCTGGGTCGGGTCGCCGCCCGGGCCCACGCTCAGGTTCTTGCCGTCGACAGTGGCATAGCCCCACGGGGTGACGCCGCTCAGGCCGTCAGTCGGGTGGCGCGGGCCGTTCGGGTAGGCGGTGAACTCACGCGCGCTGCCCAGCACTGCATCTTCGTCGGAGTACTCGCCGCCAACGGTGACCCAGCCACGGTCGAAGGTCTTGCCGAAGGTGGCGCTGTAGCCGGTCTTCTGGCCGTCGCCTTCGCTGTACTGGCCGACGTAGGCGTTCACTTCCGCGCCGTCGAAGTTCTTGCGGGTGATGATGTTGACCACGCCGGCGATGGCGTCCGAGCCGTACAGCGCCGAGGCGCCGTCGGTCAGCACTTCCACGCGGTCCACGATCGAGGACGGGATCGAGGCAAGATCGGAATAACCGGCGGCGGAAACGCCCATGCGGCGGCCGTCGATCAGCACCAGGCTGCGTTCCGGGCCCAGGTTGCGCAGGCTGACGTACATGCCGCCGAAATCGCGGCCCGACTCCAGCGAGTTGGCGCGGCTCATCGCCGGCGCACCGGCCGCGGTTACGTCCTGCAGGATGTCGGCGACGTTGACGTAGCCCTTCTTCTCAATCTCGGCGCGGTTCAGCGCGACGACCGGCTGGGCGCTCTCGACGCTGGCCTGGCGGATGCGCGAGCCGGTGATTTCAATGCGGTCCAGATTGGTGGTGCCGTCAGTGGCGGTCTGGGCGAAGGCAGGGGCACTGCAGCTGGCAACAAGCGCGATGGCAATCGCGTTGCGCAGCGGGTGGGTCTTCAAATACATCCGTGCGATATCTCTTTTCAGGAAAAACAAGCGCCCTTGCGGGCGACGTGGGGAACAACATCACGACGCGGGGGGCGGGAGTCTAATGACTTTTCAAAATTTTTACTTTCACTTGAAAGCATAAAAACAGCCAAAAATGAACGATGGCTGACAAATTCGCGGGTTGGCGAACTATCTTTTTCCAATGCGCGCCGTCGTGTGTGCAGTGCATCGCACTGATGCAGGCAGAGGCACCGATAACGGCGATGCACCCTGCAACTTGAGTGCCGGCAGACGCGCACAACGACAAGCGTTCAGCATCCGCCACCCGGTAGAGCCACCCCATGGGTGGCTACGCAAAAAACCGGTAGAGCCACCCCACGGGTGGCTACGCAAAAAAAACCGCACCCTTGCGGATGCGGTTCGTGGCCTGCTATCGCGTGTGCGCAAACGCGCGCGCGGGTGCCTCTATTGCGGTGTCAGGTCTCGCGCAGTGCCGTGGTGATCGGCAGGCGTGCTGCACGCAGGGCCGGGAACAGCCCACCCACCAGCCCGATGCCCAGCGCCCACTTCAGCCCCGTCCACAACAGCTGCGGGGACACCTGGAACTGGAACACCACCTGGCTGAAGTTGTTGCCCAGCGTGGACACGGTGTAGTTGTTGAACACCAGCCAGGCCACCAGCCCGCCGAGCAGGCCGCCAAGCAGCGCCAGCAGCATGGTTTCCAGCATCACCGCCGTCACCACCGGCAGGCCACGGAACCCGATCGCGCGCATGGTGGCGATCTCCCGCGCGCGCGTGGCCACGGCCGCGTACATCGTGTTGAGGGCGCCGAACACCGCGCCGATGGCCATGATCGTGCCGATCACCGTGCCCAGGATGCTGATCAGCTTGCTCAATCCGCCGGACTGCTTGCTGTAGTACGCGCGGCTGGTTTCCACGTCCAGCTTCAGCCGCGGGTCGGCCTCCATCGCTGCCTTGAAGCGCGCAAATCCGGCCGTGCCGTCGGTGCGCACATTGACCGACTGGTAGGCACTGCGGTTGTAGGTGGTGGACAGGGTCTGGGTGTCGGCCCACAGCTCGGACTCGTGCACGTCGTTGGAGGCGAACACGCCCACCACGGTCCAGTCCTGCTTGCCCAGCTGCAGGGTCTTGCCTACCTCCAGGCCCTCGAACTGCGCCTTGGCCCCCTTGCCCACCACGATCTCGCGCAGGCCGGGCTTGAAGCGGCGGCCTTCAATGATGCGGATCGTCTTGCGCACCTCCCACGCCTTGTCGCCGACCCCGCGGAACTGCACGTTGGTGTCGCTGTGGTCGCTGCGCGAGAGCAGGCTGATCACCTGCGACAGCTCGGCCGACACCAGCGGCTTGCCATCGGTGCCACGGGCCACGCCGGGCAGGCTCTGGATCAGCGGCAGCTGGTCGCGCATGATCACCGAGTTGGTCTCGGCCTGCGAACCACCGCGCAGCACGATGGCCACGTCGTCGCTGCCGCTGCGGTTGAGCGTGGCCTTGAAGCCGTCGCCCATCGCCAGCATCGCCACCAGCACGCCGACCACGCCGGCAATGCCGACCACGATCACCGACGAGGCACCCCAGCGCTGCGGCAGGCTGGCAATGCCGATGCGTGCGGCCGCCAGCGACAACCGACCGCTGCGGGTCAGCAGCAGCCAGGCCGCCACGGCCACCGCGATGGCCAGTACCGCCGGCCACGGCAGCACGATCCAGACCACCAGGGCCACCGCCAGCAGCAGCACGGTCAACACGTTCCACATCCAGTGCGTCTTCATGGTGGGCTCCTCAGCGTCCGGCCAGTGCGTCGACGATCTTCAACCGCTGCGCGCGCAATGCCGGCAGCAGGCCCACTACCACCCCGATCACCGCCATCAGGCCCAGCGCCATGGCCCAGGTCTGCGCAGGCACGCCCGGCAGGCTGATCATGCCCTGGCTATTGGCGCTGATGGCCGGCATCAGGATCGCGGCCAGGCCCATGCCGATCAGCCCGCCCAGCACGATCAACAGCACCGACTCCACCATCACCAGCACCAGCACGGTGCCGTCCTTGAAGCCCAGTGTCTTGAGGATGGCCAGTTCCGGGATGCGCTCGCGTACCGCCTGCGCCATGGTGTTGCCGGTCAGCAGTACCAGGGTGAAGAACACCGCGGCCATGATGCCGGTGACGATCAGGCCGATGTCGGCGAACTGCTTGGCGAACGCCTGCGAGAACGCCGCTTCGGTCTGCGACTTGGTTTCGCGGTCGGAATTGAGCGACAGCGCATCGATCGCCTGGGCCACGCGCGAGGCATGCGCCGGGTTGTCCAGCTGCACGGTGTAGAAGCTGACCTGGTTCTTGATGTAATCGTTGGACTCGTCGAAGTAGCTCCAGTGCAGCAGCAACTGGTTCTCCGCGCCGGCGTTGTTGCGGTCCTTGGCCCGGTAGATGCCCACCAGTTCCAGCGGCCAGTCGTTGCTGCCCTTGCGCGGGAAGATGGTGGCCTGCATCGGGATGGTGTCGCCCAGCTTCCAGCCGAAGCGCTTGGCCAGGGTCTCGCCCACGATGGCGCCGGTACGGGTGTTCTTGAACGCCTCGGCCTGCGCCGGCGGCAGCTCGAACTCCGGGTACAGGTCCATGTAGTTGTCCGACACCGAGAAACTGGGGAAGAAGTTCTTCGGGTCCTGGTAGATGCCCCCGAACCACATCGCGTAGTTCACCTTGCGCACGCCCGGGGTGGCCTCGATGTCGCGCAGCAGGCGCAACGGCAGGCTCTGGGTGATCGACAGCTTGGAGGACACCACCAGCCGCTTGGCGCCTTCGATGGTCTCACCGCCGGAGTTGAACGCCACACGCACCGAATCGAGCATGCCAAACAGCAGGAACGCGGCCACCACCGACAGCAGGGTCAGCAGCGTACGTGTCTTGCTGCGGAACAGCTGGGCCCAGACCAGCGAGAAATACTTCATCGCGGCATCCTCCGTCAGTGGGCCGCTGGCGCGCTGGCCAGTTCGCCCTTGTCCAGGTGCACGGTGTGGGTGGCGTACTCGGCGGCCTTGGGGTCGTGGGTGACCATGATGATGGTCTTGCCGTGCTCGCGGTTGAGCTGCTGCAGCAGGCCCAGGATCTCCTCGGCCGACTGCCGGTCCAGGTCGCCGGTGGGCTCGTCGCAGATCAGGAAGGTGGGGTCGGACACGATTGCCCGCGCGATCGCCACGCGCTGCTGCTGACCGCCGGACAGCTCATTGGGGCGGTGGCTGCGGCGGTCGGCCAGGCCCACCAGGGTCAGCGCGATCTCGGCGTTGCGCTTGCGCTGGGCCGCGCCCAGGTGGGTAAGCAGCAGCGGCAGTTCCACGTTCTTCTGCGCGGTCAGCATCGGCATCAGGTTGTAGAACTGGAACACGAAGCCGACGTGGTGGCTGCGCCAGGTGGACAGCTGGCCGCCGCTCATGCGGTCGATGCGTTCGCCTTCGATCTCGATCTCACCGTCGCTGGGCGTGTCCAGCCCGCCGATCAGGTTGAGCAGGGTGGTCTTGCCCGAGCCGGACGGGCCCATCAACGCGACGAAATCGCCGCGCTGGATGTCCAGATCGATGCCGTGCAGCACCTGCACCTTCTCGGGGCCACGCTGGTAGGTCTTGGTGATGTTGCGGAGCGAAACCAGGGTCGACATGGACGGTTCTCCGTGGATCAAGGCGGATCGAAGACGCACCGGCATGCAGCAGCCGTGCCTGCCTGCGGCGGAATGAGGGCCGTGCCCGGGTGGGATGCGCGGTGGCAGACAGCGGCCAGCCTGCGCGCCTGCACGGCACGGGTAGCGCACGTTCGAGGCCGCGCGCGGGGGCGCGCGGGTCACACACTGGGTTGCGCCGCCTTGCGCGGCGGCGCCGCCTACTTACTGGCTTCCACGACCTTGCTGCCGTCCTTCAGCGCCTCGGGCGGGTCCAGCACCACCACCTCGCCCGCGCTCAGCCCCTGGCTGACCTGGCGGTCGGTGTTGAGCGTGGCGCCGGCGGTGACCGTGCGCTGTTCCACGCGCTGGTCGTCCTTCACCGCGAAGGCGACGGTCTTCTGTTCGCGTTCCACGAGCGCGGCCGCCGGCACGCGCACGCCCTTCGGGGCGGCCGCCTGCGCCGGTTGTGCGGCCTCGAGGAAGCTCACCCGCACGCCCATCTCCGGCACGATGCGCGGGTCTTTCACCTTCAGCGCCACGCGCACCTTGACCGTGGCCTTGCCGCGGTCGGCGGTGGGAATGATGGCGATCACCTCGGCTGGAATCTTCCAGTCCGGGTAGGCGTTGAGCGTGGCTTCGACCGGCATCTTCGGTTGCACGCGGCCAATGAACGACTCGCCCACCTCTACTTCGATCTCCAGCGACTCCATGTCCACGATGGTGCCGATACCGGTGCGGGTGAAGCCACCGCCGGCCGACAATGGCGACACGATCTCGCCCGGCTGCGCGGCCTTGGCGGTTACCACGCCGGAGAACGGTGCGCGCACGGTGTTGTTGTCCACGCCCAGGTCGGCGATGGCCAGGGCATCGTTGGCCACCGTGGTGTTGCGTTCGGCGGTACGCAGCTGCGCGCGCAGGCTGTCGCGCTGGGCGATGGCCAGGTCGTACTGCGAGCGCGACACCAGCTGCTGGCCCACCAGCGTCTGCAGGCGGCCAGCTTCGGAGTTGGCCTGCGCCACCTGCGCCTGCAGCCCGGCCAGCTGGCTGCGCGCGGCCTCCAGCTGCGAGGCCGACAGGCTGCGCTGGGCGTTGGCATCGATCGGGTCGAGCGTGGCCATCACCTGGCCTTCTTCCACCCGCATGCCTTCTTCGATCATCACCTCGCGCACCTTGCCGGTGATCTTGGCCGACACCGTGGCCATGCGCCGCGCCACCACGTAGCCGCTGGCATCGAGCACCGAACCGCTGGCGCCGCCCTGCTGGATGGCCACCACCGGCGCGGTGGTCACCTCGATCGGGCGTTGCCGGCCGAACAGGAACCAGCCGATGCCAACGAGCAGGAGCACGGCGACGATGGCCACCCCGATCCACAGCCCACGGCGGGGCGCGGACGGCGGCGGGGGCGCCTTGCGGTCGATGCGGAGTTCCTTGAGCAGTTCAGCGGATGCGTTCATCGTGAGTCTGGACGGGGAATCGGGCCGAGTGTGACCGCAACGGCGGTCGGGGACAAACCGGCACCGGGCCGGGAGGTGCACAGCATGCCCACCGGCCGGGCGCGACGGCAGTGACAGCTGTCACCTGCTTGCGCTGACGGTGGCCACTGGGACCGGGGCCGCCGCAGCGCGACGCTGTGCCGAACCCGCTACGGAGTGTCCCGATGTCCGTTTCCTGCCCGACTGCCTTGGCCACGCTGCGCGACGCGCAGGTGCATTACGGTGCTGTCGCCGCACTGCAGGGCGTGAGCTTCTCGCTGCAGCGCGGCGAAGTGCTGGCCCTGCTCGGCCGCAACGGCGCGGGCAAGAGCACCGCGATTTCGGTACTGCTGGGCCTGCGCGCCCTGGATGCTGGCCAGGCCGAGCTGCTGGGCGGCGACCCGCAACAGCGGGCCAGCCGGCGGGGCATCGGGGTGATGCTGCAGAGCACCGCCTTGCCGCCGGTGCTGCAGGTGGATGAACTGATTGCGCTGGCCAGCGCCTGCTACGACGACCCACGCCCTCTGGAAGAGTGCCTGGCACTGGCCGGGCTGGCCGATCTGGCACGGCGCCGTTACGGCCAGCTGTCCGGCGGCCAGCAGCGCCGCGTGCAGTTCGCCATCGCGCTGTGCGGGCGGCCGCAGCTGCTGTTCCTCGACGAGCCCACCACCGGCCTGGACATCCAGGCCCGGCAGGCGCTGTGGCAGGCGATCGGGCAGCTGGCCAGCGAAGGCTGCGGCGTGCTGCTGACCACCCACTATCTGGAAGAGGCCGAAGCACTGGCCCAGCGCGTGGTGGTGATCGAACAGGGACGGGTACTGGCCGACGGACCGTTGGCGCAGTTCCGCCAGCAACTGGCCCCGCGCCGGATCCGCTGCCGCAGCGCGCTGGATGCCGAGGTACTCAAAACCTGGCCCGGCGTGCGCGAGGTGCAGCGCGATGGGCTGCGCCTGCAGCTGCTGGCCGAACCGGCCGAGCCGGTGGTGGCGCGGCTGCTGGCCGAAGACCCGCAGCTGCAGGAGCTGGAGGTACACGGCGGCGGCCTGGCCGACGCCTTCGTCGAACTGACCCGGGAGGCCGCATGAATACCCTGACCACCGTACCGACCGCGCACCCGCGCGCCTCCAGCTGGCGGATCTACCGCGCCGAAGCGCTGTGCGAACTGCGCCGCGCCTGGCGCACGCCGGCCTTCGCGCTGCCTTCGCTGCTGTTTCCGGTGCTGTTCTATGCGCTGTTCGGGATACTGCTCGGTCGCGGTCACGCGCCGCAGTACCTGCTGGCCACCTACTGCGTGTTCGGCGCGATGGCACCGGCGCTGTTCGGCTTCGGCGTGCAGCTGGCGCTGGACCGCGAAGGCGGCCTGCTCACGCTGAAGCGCGCGCTGCCGTTGCCGCCGATGGCCCCGTTGCTGGCGCGGCTGCTGATGGCGGTGCTGTTCGCGCTGCTGGTGGCGCTGGTGCTGCTGGGGGTGGCCGCCCCGGCCGGGGTGGGCCTGGCGCCAGCGATGGTGCTGCGGCTGCTGGCCGTGGCCGGCTTCGCCGCGCTGCCGCTGGGCGCGATCGGGCTGTGGATCGGCAGCCATGTCAGTGCCAGTGCAGCCCCGGCGGTGGTCAACCTGGTGTACCTGCCGCTGGCGCTGCTGTCGGGGCTGTGGCTGCCGCTGTCGATCCTGCCGCCGGTGTTTTCCGCGCTGGCCCCGCTGTGGCCCACCTGGCACCTGGCCCAACTGGCGCTGCCGGCGGTGGGCATGCCGGCCCAGGGCAGCACGTGGGTGCACATCGCGGTGTTGCTGGCGGTCACCGGTGTGGCGCTGGGGCTGGCGCGGCGGCGCCTGCGCCGGGTTGGCTAAGCGGCGGACGAAACTGGCATGATCGCGCCTGACCGCCCCGCCCTGGAACCGACCGTGCCTTCGCGCTGGATCGCCTCGCTGCTGCGCCCCGCGCCGGATTCGTCGGTGGCCGACAACCTGCGCCGTGGCAAGCCGGCCTGGGCCGACGCGGTCCACCTGTTGTGGACCGGCTGGGTGTTCTTCACCCCCATCTTCGGCACGGGCTACACGCTGGAGTGGTTGTGGTTGACCCTGCTCACCTACCCGGTGTTCTTGGTCCTGTATGTGCGCCTGCTGCTGGCGCCCCGCCACCACGGGCCGCGTTATGCGCTGGCCATGGTGGCCATGGGCCTGGCGCTGCTGCCGTTCTATCCCTCGGGCATCAGCTACTTCATCTTCGGGTGCGTGATGCTGCGGGTGTGCCGCGACACCAGCATGCTGCGCTACATGCTGCAGCTGCTGGCGCTCAACGGCCTGTTCGTGGTGGTCGCCTTGTGGGTGGGCTACCCGTGGCAGCTGGTGGTGTGGATTCCCTCGATGGGCCTCATCCTCGGCATCGTCATCAACGTGGAACGGGCCAACAAGGACCGTGACGCGGCGCTGCAGCTGTCGCAGGAGGAAGTGCGCCGTCTGGCCGCCACCGCCGAACGCGAGCGCATCGGCCGTGACCTGCACGACCTGCTGGGGCACACGCTGTCGCTGATCACGCTGAAGCTGGAACTGTCGCGCAAGCTGGCCGACCGCGACCCGCAGGGCTCGCGCCGCGAAGTAACCGAGGCCGAAGCGATCGCGCGCCAGGCCTTGGCCGAAGTGCGCAGCGCGGTCACCGGCATCCGCGCCAGCGACCTGGCAGCCGAGCTGGCGTCGGCGCGGCTGTTGCTGGAATGCCAGCACGTGCACCTGCATTACGCGCCGCCGCCGCCGATGCCGCCGGATGTGGAGCGCGGGTTGTCGCTGGTGCTGCGCGAGGCGGCCACCAACATCGCCCGGCACGCGCAGGCACACCAGGCCTGGATACGCTTTGAACAGGAAGGGCGCAGCTTGCTGATGGAGATCCGCGATGATGGCCGTGGCGGCGTGCAGGCCGACGGCAACGGGCTGGGTGGCATGCGCGAACGGGTGACGGCATTGCGCGGCACGCTGGTGGTGCAGTCGGTGAAGGGCGAGGGCACCTGCGTCACGGTGCGCGTGCCGCTGCCAGCGGCAACCGCGGCGGTGGCCGCCTTGCCGGCCGACCTGCCGACGGCACCATCGCTGCCCGCGGGCGGGCCGGCATGATCCGCATCGTATTGGCCGAAGACCAGGCGATGGTGCGCGGCGCGCTGTCGGCCCTGCTGGGTCTGGAGCCGGACATCGAGGTGCTCGGCAGCGCCGCCGATGGCGAGGCAGCCTGGCGCATGCTGCAGCAGCTGCAGCCGGACATCCTGGTCACCGACATCGAAATGCCCGGTCTGTCCGGGCTGGAGCTGGCCCAGCGCATCGCGCGCCAGCAGTTGCCGATCAAGGTGGTGATCGTGACCACCTTCGCGCGCTCGGGCTTCCTGCGCCGCGCGCTGGATGCCGGGGTGTGCGGCTACCTGCTCAAGGACGCCCCGGCCGAACGCCTGGCCGATGCCCTGCGCCAGGTGCAGCGCGGCGGACGTGCGATCGACCCGCAGCTGGCGTTGGATGCCTGGTCGCAGGCCGACCCGCTCAACGACCGCGAACGCCAGGTGCTGCGCTTGTCTGGCGACGGGCGTTCGGCCAGCGAGATCGCCACCCAACTAGGCTTGTCGCACGGCACCGTGCGCAACTACCTGTCCGAATGCATCGGCAAACTGGGCGTGGCCAACCGCATCGAAGCGTATCGACTGGCGCGGCAGAAAGGCTGGCTGTAGGCGAGCGGGTATCCTGTGCGTTCCATGGACCGGATGCGCACCCGATGAAACACCACTTCGCCGATCTCATCGACCGTGCCAGCGGGGTGTGGACGATCACGCCGAACGCGCAGCGCTGGGCGTGCCATTACGAGGACGTGGCCGACGCGCCCGACGACGCCACCCGGCTCACGTTGACCCGCCACGACCGCAACTGGGTGCGCGTGCTGCAACTGGAAGCGCTGCGCGAACTGACCCTGCACGAACCCGACCAGGCCCAGCTGGCTGCCTTGGCGCAGCTGCCGCAGCTGACCGCGTTGCGGATCAGCCATGCGCGGCCGAAGACGCTGGCGATGCTGGAGGGCATGCACGGGCTGCGCGAACTGGTGCTGGAGTACGTCTCGGCGTTTTCCGATCTGTCGCCCGTGGGCCGCCTGCCGGCGCTGCAGGCGCTGCACATGGAGAACCTGCGGCGGGTGCACGATTTTTCCGGCCTGGCCGGCGCCACTGCATTGCGCGACCTGACCCTTCTGGGCACGCTGGACTGGAACCAGCCCGTGGACGATTTCGCCTTTCTTGCCGGCCTGCCGGCGCTGGAGCGACTGAATGTGTCGTGGTTCCGCGCGCCGAAGGTGTCGCCGGTGATGGGCGCGCTGCTGGCGCTGCCGCGCCTGGCCAAGCTGGAGATGGGCATGGCCAGCCTGCCGCTGGAAGAATTCGCGTGGATCGAGGCGAACCTACCGCACGTGGAAGGCGCGGTGCGGCCGGCCACCGTTCCCACCCACGGCCAGGACCACCAAATCGGCGCCCGCGATCCGCGCGCGAGCATGCCCCTGGCCGAGTTCTACCAGCACATCGACGTGTACGTGGGGCACCAGGGGAAGCGCTTCAGAAGCACCGGCTTCGACGCCATGCTGCTGGGCAAGGGCGAGCGCTACGCCACCGGCACGCCCGAGGCAGTGCTGGCCAAATGCACCCAGCACCGCCAGCGCTACCGCGCCCTCGTCGAAGCCCACCGCGCCGCCCGCTAGGCACCCACCGTGGGTGAGTGCAACGCGCGCAACGCCGATACCAATGGCCGTCCCGCCCAACCCGGTAGGCACCCACGGTTGGTGGGTGCAATGCGCGCGATGCCGATACCGACCGCCGTCCCGCCCAACCGGGTAGGCACCCACCGTTGGTGGGTGCAATGCAATCGCACCGGTAGTGCCGGCCGCTGGCCGGCTCCTCGCAACGCTGATCCGATGGCCATCTACCGACCAACGGTCGGTAGCTACCGGTGCTTGTCGGTGTCCAGACCGTCGGCGCGCCCCGGCCCCTTCGCCATCGCCTGGAACACCCCATCGCGGCGCACCCACAGGTGGAACAGCGCGGCCGACAGATGCACCACCACGGTAGCGAACAACGCATAGGCCAGCAGGCTGTGCGCATTGCGCAGCGCAGCGTACAGCGACGGATCATGCGGCACGATCGCCGGCAGGTTGAACCCGGACCACATCACGATCGGATACCCACCGGCCGACAACATCGACCAGCCCACCAGCGGCATCGCCAGCATCAGCCCGTACAGCACCCAGTGCGAGGCATGCGCGGCAGCGGCCTGCCAGGCCGGCAGGTCGGCCGGCAACGGCGGCGGCCGGTGGCGCAAGCGGTTGTACAGGCGCACCAGCACCAGCAGCAGGATCGCGATGCCCAGCGGCCGGTGCAGGTCCACCAGCATCGGCCGCCACTGCAGCGCGGCCACCATGCCCACGCCCACGAACAGCATGGTCAGGATCATCGCCGCCATCAGCCAGTGCAGCACCCGCGCGGTAAGGTTGAAGTGGCCGGTATCGCGGTTCATTTCGCACCTTCCTTGCCGGTGGCGGCGGCACCCTTGCCGCTGGCGATTTCGCGCTCGCGGCGGTTGAACGACTGCGAATACACCGCCGAGCGCGCCGCCAGGATCGGATCATCGGTGCCGGCGATGCCGCTGGGCAGAATCAGCGGGTCGTAGTTGAGGTCGCGGCACGCGCCCTCGGCCTGGGGCTGCATCGACACCAGGCTCAGCGTGCCCACCTTGACTTGGCGGCGCTGCGCCGGCCACACCTGCGACGGGTCATTGATCGGGTCGCCCGCTTCGGCCAGCGTCACCCACATGTCCCAGCGCACCGGTCCCTGCGCCAGCCGTTGCGCGAACTCGTCGGCCAGGTAGTCCAGCCCGGCCTGCGCGCGCTGCGCGGCAGTCATCTCCACGAAGGGGGCCTGGGGGCGCATGCTCCAGCGCACGAAGTGCTGGCTGCCATCGGCGGCGGTGAAGCGGAAGCTGTTGACCCCGTTGTAGTCGGTGTTGGCCCAGCTGTTGGACCACGGCGCGGTCTTGGCCCATTCTCCGAAGGCGCGCGCGCTGGGGTATTTGGCCTGCACCGCGGCCATCTTCGCCGGGTCCGGCTTGCCGGTGGCCGGGTCGGGAATGCCGGCGCGGGTCTGTTCCAGGAAGGCCTCGGCAGTGGGCACGGCGAAGAACGGGAAGCTGTTCATCGCGGTGCGCCATTCCTGGCCGTCATCGCTCACCAGCTGTAGCGCCATGCTGCGCACGCGCGCGTTGGCATCGGCACCGTGCGGATCGCCGCCGCCGATCGACAGGCGGCCCAGCACCGGCACCTGCGCCTGGCGGAACACGCGGGCCGAACTCAACGCGGCACCGTCCGGCGTGCCCTGGAAGCTGCCACTCACGCACACGCCCTTGCTGTGCGCGCGGCGGAAACCGGGGTGGGGCGGGCCGGTAGCTTCGATGCTGTCGGTGAAGGCCTGCGCGGTGGCGCGGTCACGACCGATCCAGCCGGCCAGCCAGGCAAACGCCAGGACCAGCAGGCCGGCAATCAGCGCGATCAGCGCGATCCACAGCAGCGGCGACGGGGGACGCGGGGCGCCCGGCTCCTGGCCGGCGCGGGTGTAACCAAAGAGCGACATGTCCGGAATCCTGCCTTCACGTGTGTGTGGGTGGGCGACAGGGGCATGGTGTCAGAAGGCAGCGCACGCCGATATTCACATTTTCGACAAGAGTTGGCCGGGGGGCAGTGCCGGGTTCCATCCGGCAGCCCGATCAGCCGGGCAGCCACGTAGTGCTGGGTTCTACCCGGCAGATCGATCGGCCAGGCAGCCACGTAGTGCCGGGTTCTACCCGGCAGATCGATCGGCCAGGCAGCGGGGCAGAGCCCCGCTCTACGATGTTCGGTCGGTCAGCCAGGCAGCGGGGCAGAGCCCCGCTCTACGATGTTTGGTCGGTCAGCCGGGCAGCGGGGCAGAGTCCCGCTCTACGGGGTCAGGCGTAGCGCGCCTTCAGCATTGCCCACGCCGAGCGCAGCGCCAGCGCTTCGCCACCGGCCGGGCGGCCCGGGCGTTCGCCGTCGTTCCAGGCGTATACGTCCAGGTGCGCCCAGACCTGGCCTTCGGCGATGAAACGCTCCAGGTACAGCGCGGCGGTGACCGAGCCGGCCATGCGCGAGCCGGCATTGGCCAGGTCGGCAATGCCGCTGTGCAGGTAACGCAGGTACGGGCGCCACAGCGGCATGCGCCAGACCGGGTCGCGGGTCCGCTCGCCGGCCTGCAGCCACTGCTGGGCCAGGGTGTCATCGTTGCTGAACAACGCCGGCAGGTCCGGGCCCAGCGCGATGCGTGCCGCGCCGGTGAGGGTGGCGAAGTCGAGCACGATCTGCGGCTGCTGTTCGCTGGCGTAGGTGAGTGCATCGCACAGCACCAGCCGGCCTTCGGCGTCGGTATTGTCGATTTCGATGCTCAGCCCCTTGCGGGTGGCGATCACTTCGCCCGGCCGGAACGCATCCGGGCCGATCGCATTTTCCACCGCGGCAATCAGCAGGGTCAGCTGCACCGGCAGCTGCTGGGCCATGATCAGCCCGGCCAGCGCCAGCGCATGCGCCGCGCCGCCCATGTCCTTCTTCATGTTGCGCATGCCGTCGGCCGGCTTGATGTCCAGGCCACCGGTGTCGAAGCACACGCCCTTGCCCACAAGCGCCACATGCGGCTGGCCGGCGGTGCCCCAACGCAGCGCGATCAGGCGCGGGGCACGGTGCGAGGCGCGGCCAACAGCGTGGATGGCCGGGAAATTCTGCGCCAGCAGCGCGTCACCGGTGATCACCTCGATCTGCGCACCATGTGCGTCGGCCAGCGCACGCGCGGCGTCTTCCAGCTGCTGCGGCCCCATGTCTTCAGTGGGGGTGTTGACCCAGTCGCGCACGCGCAGGCTGGCGGTCACCACGTCGCGCACTTCGGCCGACGGCGTGGCCAGCAGCTGCGCGGGGGCGCGGTTGGGCTTGCGGTACCGCGCGAAGCGATAGCTGCCCAGGCCCCAGCCCAGGTGCAGCAGGGTTTCAACATCCGCCGGCAGCGCATCGGCCACCTTCCACACGGTGCCTTCGGGCAGCGCGAACGGCGCATGCGCATACGCATAGGCATCGCCGGGATCACCCACGCCCACGATCGCACCGGCCAGGCCATGCTCGCCGGGCAGCAGCACCACGCTGCCACCGCTGCCGTTGAAATGCTGCGCATCGATCCAGGCAACCAGCGCCTCGCTCTGCTGCGCGCGCCAGGCGGCGAACTGCGTACGCTCCATCACGTGCAGCGGAAGGGCCTTGGCGGCCTCGGTGGTGAAACCGTTGATCTGGGTCATGCGGGAAAAGGCTCCGTTCGTGGTCAGGCGTGCTGTGCCGATGCGTTCGCATCGAGCCAGTCGGCCAGCCCGGTCAGGGTGTCGAACTGCAGGTCAGGCTGCAGCGAAGGGTGGTTCCAGACATGCGCTTCGCGGTTGATCCAGCAGCCGCGCAGGCCGGCCTGCATGGCGCCCACCACGTCCATCTCGGCGTGGTCGCCCACGTGCAGCACGTGGGTGGGGGCAACCCCAAGGCGGTCGCAGGCAGCGTGGAAAATGCTGGCCGCCGGCTTGGCCGCGCCGTGTTCGCGCGAGCCCAGCTGGAAGCTGAAATGGTGGGCCAGGCCGATCCGCTGCAGGTCGGCGTTGCCGTTGCTGAGCGCGGCCACCGGCACCTTCGCGGCGATGCGGGCCAGCGCGTCCAGTGCGTCCGGGTAGAACTCCACCTGGTTGCGCGCGGCGTAGAACGCCTCGTAGGCCGGCTCGAGCAGGGCCAGGTCGGCACCGCTTTTCTCCAGCGCTTCGTGCAGGGTCAACCGGCGCAGCGCGCTCAGGTCGTGGTGCAGCTGCGGGTTGTCGTGGAAGGAGCGCTCGCGCAGCTCCCGCATGGCCGCCACGGGGTACATCGCGGCGGTGGCGGGGCTGTGTTGCAGCATCCACTCAAACAGCACCTGGTCGATGCGCGCGCCGATGGGGGCGAACGGCCACAGGGTGTCGTCGAGGTCGAGGGTGATGGCTTGGACTGGGAAATTCACCCCGCCATTCTACGCCTGCGCGCGCGGGCTTTCATGGCGCGCGCAGGGACCGCCGGTGAAGATCCTTCAGCGCAGGTCGTAGGAACAGCCGATGGATGCCTGGCCATCCTGCTGCCGCACGTTAAGGTCGTGGCGCCCCACCTCAAGGGTGTAGTCACCGGCTACGTTGTCCCGGATCTTCGCCAGCGCGGCGATCTGCTCGACACTGGCAGTGCTGAAGTACGCGGTGTAGCTGTCGATGCCGTCCTCGCCATTGGCGCCGTCGTACAGGTGCAGGCGGTTCACCGGCTGGCCCAGCACCAGCAGCGGCGTGGTCAACGCATACTCACCGTCGGACAGGGCGCCGTAAGCCTGCAGCTCGGTGGGCTTGAGCACCTTGGCCAGGGCGGCGAACTGCGCAGGCGTCAGGTGGCGCTTGCAGGTGACCGCTTCCACCAGCTGGCGCCCGGCCACGTCGGCGCTGGGCAGGGGAGCGGCCAACGCCGGCGCAGCGAGGGTGACAAGGCCGGCGAGGGTGAGGCAACGGGTAACAAGGGAAGACATCAAGGCCGGGTCCATCCGAAAAAAGGGCGGTTATTCTGGCAGCATCATGAGTGTGCGGCCAGCCGAATCCTCGGCATTACATGCTCACTCGAGCAGCCGCGCCCAGCCGTGCATGCCGTCCAGCCGCGCCAGCACCAGCTTGACGCAGACCAGCAGCGGCACCGCCAGCAGCAGCCCGATCATGCCCCACAGCCAGCCGAACACCAGCAGCGACAGGATCAGGATCAACGGCGAGATCGCCATGCGCCGGCCCAGCACGATCGGCGTGACCACCTGGCCTTCAATGGTATGCAGGGCCAGGTAGCAGGCCGCCGGCAGCAGGGCCTTGAGCGGATCGCTGAACTCCACAAAGCCCATCAGCAGCATCAGCGCCACGCCGATCAGCGGTCCCACGTACGGTGCGAAGTTCAGCAGGGCCGCCACGGTGCCCCACAGCAGCGCTTCCTGCAGGCTGATCCCGAGCAGCAGCAACACGCCGGAGAACACCAGCCCGACCAGGGCGTTGATGACGGTGATGGTGAGGACGTAACGCGATACCTCGCGTTCGATCGAACGCAGGATGTCGGTGGTGAAGCGCTGTTGCTGGCGGCTGGGAAACAGCGCGATGGCATGCTTCTGCAGGTTCTGCCCATAGATCATGAAGAACAGCGTCAACAGCACCACCGCCAGCACCGACGCGGCCAGCCGTGGCGCGCGGGTCAGCACCTTGTAGGGGTCGTCCAGCTGGGTACGCACGATCTGCACGCGCCGGCTGCTCTCGCCCCCGGCGACGCGGGCGAAGTTCTCCGCGGCCTGGTTGGCCTGCTGCACCGGCTTGGTCAGGTCCTGCACCTGGCGAGCCACCTTGCGCAGCTGCTGCGGCGCTTCCTGCGCCCACTCCATGGCCGGCCCCACCAGCTGCACGCCCAGTGCGGCGGCACCACTCAGGCCCAGGCCCAGTACCAGCACCGCGCCCAGGAAGCGGGGAATCCAGAGCTTGCCCAGCAGGCGCAGGATCGGGTTGCAGACCAGCGCCAGGAACATCGCCAGCAGCACCGGCAGGATCACCTCCTGCGCGGCCCAGAGCGTGAACCCCACGGCCAGCGTGGCCAGCACCACCAGCGACATCGGCGCGCGCGGACGCGGCGGTGGGGGCGCGGTGACGGTGTCATCGAGGGAAACGGCAGGAACGCTCATGCGGGCGCCGGGCAGGAAAGGTGCGCCATTATTGGGCAAGCCGGGTGCGGGCGGCGTGTTGGTGGTGGGGTCACATGCACCCGCTCGTTGGCGGGACAAAACCAGGCCCACCGCGTGCGGGGCGCGCAATAAAAAACCCCGCCGCGGCGGCGGCAGGGCTTCAGGTGCAGTGCGCCGGTGGACCGGTGCGGCTCAGCGCTCGGAAAGATCCGTCGCCGCTTCAGCCGGCTGCGGCTGGCGCTGGTCATCGGCGTCAACACGCGGCGCTGCGGTGGCCGCGGCGCGTGGCGCGGGCGGCTGGCGCGGCACGCCACTGTCCACCGCATCGTCCACCTTGTCGGCGGCCTGCTCGGCGGTATCGGCCGCTTCACTGGCCTGCATCGACGCAAACGCGGCCTGGGTACTGGCCAACAGGTTGGACACCGAGCCGATCATCTGCAGCCAGCGCGCGCCCTGGACCTTCGCCCCGAGCCCGGTAGGCTCCAGTTTGCCGGCCAGGAAACCGCCGGCCAGGCCCACGGTGATGATGCGCAACGGCGTCCAACCGGCCCGCCATGCGCCGCTGAGGCTGAACCAGCTGCTGCGGGTTTTCTCCACCCGCACCGCCACCACCAGTTCGGCACGCTGTACACGTTGCCGCAAGGCTTCAAAATTCATCGCTTGGCCCCCGTCGTATCGACGTCGGCATCGGGATCTTCCTCGCTCGGTTCGTCATACAGCCCCAGCCGCGACAACTGCCGACGCGTGGCATGCATGCCGGTATGGCGGAAGAAGAACGATACCCGCCACATCGCATAGCCGGTCACGATCAGGCTGAGGATCGAGGTAATCAGCAGCGAGTGGAACCAGCTCATGCCCCAGCGCACCATCAGCGCGATCAGCGTACCGGCCAGCAACAGCCAGGCCGATGCACCGAACACGATCGCCACGCCACTCCACGCCAGCGCCCGCCCGAAGGCACTGCGCGCCAACGCGAAATCGGCCGAGGCCAACCGGCGCAGGGACCGCAGGGTGTGCTTGGCCGCCTCTACCGTGTCACGACCGGCAGCACCCACCTGGCGGATGCTCTCATCCAGGTGGGGCGCCTTCTCAGCGCCGTCCGGTGGCGGGGTATCCGCGCCACCGGTGGCGGTCGACTGGGCTTGATCGCTCACGCCGGATTACTTGTCGCCGCCGCTGCGGGCCAGCTTGGCGATGATCCAACCGGCGGCAAAGGCCACGCCGAAGGACGCCAGCGGACGCTCGCGGATGAGCTCGGCGGCGCTGTCCACCAGGTCCTTGCCCTTGTCCATCAGGGCATCCACCTGTTCCTTGGCGGCGGCACCACCGAACTCGGCGGCAGCCAGGCCCGACAGCGCGGTGTCGGACAGCTCGGCCTTGACGTTGGCCTTGCCGATACGCAGTTCGTCGCCAGCGGCACCGGTGGCGCCCTTGATCGCGCCGCCCGCGGCGGTGGCCGCCGACTTCAGGTGCGAACCGGCTTCGCCCAGGTGTTCCTTCAGGTTCTCGGTATTGGTGGGGCTCATCGTGACTCTCCGTTATGTGCGATGGGGAAGGTGACCGCAGCAGACCTGCGGTAACGAACACAAGGTAATAGCATCGGCGGGGTGTAAGGGGCGTTAGGGCTTGCTGACCCGTTCATCGCATCACCAGCACGCCCGGCGTGTTGCCGCGCACGATGCGCAGCACCAGCTGCGGCGGGCGCTGCTGGAAATTGGCCCGCCAGCTGGCCAGGTCGGCGAACTCGCCGGCCGTGGTTTCGGTGATCACATCGCCGGCGGCAAGGCCCGAGCTGGCCGCGCGGCTGCCGCGCTTGACCTCGCTGACCTGCACCCCGCTGATGCCAGCCTGACGCAGCGACTCGGGCAGGTCGACGAAGGTGGCACCGGCCAGGCGCGGGTCCAGCGTGTCGCCGCTGACCGCGCGCGCCTGTTCCTTCAGCGTGGCCTTGAGCTGCTGCGCCTTGCCGTCGCGGCGGATGTCCAGGGTGAGCGTGCTGCCCACCGGCGCCAGCCCTTCCATGTTGTGCAGCGCCTGCGCGCTGTCCACGCGCTGGCCGTTGGCCGACACCACCACATCGCCCGGACGCAGCCCGGCGGCGGCCGCGCCGGAGCCGGCCAGCACCCGCGTCACCAGCGCGCCGCGCGCTTCGTTCAAGCCCAGGCCCTGGGCGATCTGCTGGGTCAGGTTCTGCGCTTCCACGCCCAGCGTGCCGCGCACCACCACACCATGCTTGACCAGCTGGTCGACCACGTCGCGCGCCAGGTTGGACGGAATGGCCAGGCCCAGGCCGATGTTGCCGGCCATGCTGCCCTGCGGATTGAAGCTGGCGGTATTGATGCCCACCAGCTGGCCCTGCAGGTTGACCAGCGCACCGCCGGAGTTGCCCGGGTTGATCGACGCGTCGGTCTGGATGAAGTTCTGGTAGCCCAGCCCGCGGATGCCGCTGCGGCCCACCGCCGACACGATGCCGGAGGTGACGGTCTGGCTGAAACCGAACGGGTTGCCGATGGCCACCACGAAGTCGCCCACGCGCAGCTGGTCGCTGTTGCCCAGCGGCAGGGCGGTGAGCTTGTCGGCGGGAATGCGGATCAACGCGATGTCGGTGTCGCGGTCCGAGCCGATGAACTCGGCCTTGACCGTGCGCCCGTCGGCCAGCGTCACCTGCACGGCGTCGGCGTTGTCGATGACGTGGTGGTTGGTCAGCACCAGCCCGGCGCTGGCGTCGATGATGACGCCCGAGCCCAGCGATTCGTTGATGCGTTCCTGCGGCACTTCCGGGAACAGCCGGCGGAAGAACGGGTCGTTGAAGTACGGGTTGCGTACCCGCACCACCTGCTTGGTGTTGACGCTGACCACCGCGGGCATGGCCCGTTCCAGCATCGGCGCCAGCGACGGCACCGGCTGCCCGGCCACCGAGGCCGGCAATGCCGCCGTGGCCGGAATGACCAGCGACGCCGGCGCTGCTTCGGCACGGTTGTCCAGGTGCACGTTGATCGCCGAAGCGACAAAGCCACCGAAGGCGGCGGCAAGGGCGAGCGTGAGCAGGGTGGGGAGCGGTCGCATGGTCCGTCGGTTCCGTAACGAAGAGCGGCGTGGGAGGCAGAAGCCTCTATAAGGTAAAGCAAGCTGAATGAGTGTGGCTGCCTGCGCCTAAACCGCGAATGAAATCCGGCCCGCCGCGCGGCGGGCGACGCCCCCGCGCCATCCGCTTTGGTGTCGTTGAAGGCCGCCGTGCAGCGGTCGGCTGCGCGCCGGCGGCGGGGTCGGCCAAGCGCGCGATGCCGCCGTCGACCAACCATCGGTGGCACGCACCCCGCTGTCCCCTGTCGCTGTCCATGCCGCTGATGCAGGTCATCGGTGACGTCATGTCTGCGACCAGGATGGGCCCGCTGCATGACCCCGTTTTCAACCCCGACCCCCGCCCTCTGCCGCATGCCCCGGCGGGTTGATCGGGCCAACACCGCCGGCCTTTTCGAGCCCGAAGGCAGCGCAGTTGTGCAGTAAAAGCCAACCAACCGAACGCGTACGACAGCCAATTGCACATCGCGTCACTACCGCTCGACGCGCGCAGGAACGACCGGCACGGCAACGCACGTGCCGTGCACGGAAGCTGTTTTAAAGGGGTTTGCTGCCAACGCCTGGTTTGCCGGGCAGCGCTGGCGTCGTCCCGCCAAGCACAGGTGCGGCTCACAGGCTGCGACAAGACCGTTCCACGATGGACCGCGCCGGTATAGCATCGCCAGCGATTTAACTGACCAGGCCCCTTAGGAGGCAATCATGAGCAACGGTAATGGTGTGACCGCGACCCTGTCGCAGGGCGTCGACGAAGTGAAAGAAGTGGCCGGCAACGTGGGCGAGACCATCGCTACCGCCGCTGAAGATGCCGTGGCGTCGGTGAAGAAGACCGTCAAGCGCGCACGCAAGGCTGCCACCACCCAGGTTGCCAAGGTCAAGAAGGCCGTGCAGAAGGCCGAGAAGACCGTCGCCAAGAAGGCCGACAAGGCCGCCAAGTCGGTTGGCAAGACCCTGGCCACCGCCAAGAAGAAGCTGGAAACGGCCAAGAGCAACGCCAAGGCCGAAGCCGCCTCGCTGAAGAAGCAGGTTGCCAAGAAGAAGGCCGCCGCTGAAAAGGCCGTGACCAAGACCACCAAGGCTGCCAAGAAGGTTGCCGGCAAGAAGGTCGCCACCGCCAAGAAGGCCGTGACCAAGAAGACCGCCGCCGCCAAGAAGGTTGTGGGCAAGAAGGTTGCCGTGGCCAAGAAGGCCGTGGCCAAGAAGACCGCGACCGCCAAGAAGGTCGTCGGCAAGAAGACCGCCGTGGCCAGGAAGACCGTCGGCAAGAAGGTCGCCGTGGCCAAGAAGGCTGTGGCCAAGAAGTCCGCCACCGCCAAGAAGGTCGTCGGCAAGAAGACGGCTGTTGCCAGGAAGACCGTCGGCAAGAAGGTCGCCGTGGCCAAGAAGGCTGTGGCCAAGAAATCCGCCACCGCCAAGAAGGTGGTCGGCAAGAAGACCGCCGTTGCCAAGAAGAGCGTCGGCAAGAAGGTCGCCGTAGCCAGGAAGACCGTCGGCAAGAAGACTGCCGTGGCCAAGAAGGCCGTCGCCAAGAAGACCGCCGTGGCCAAGAAGGCTGTCGGCAAGAAGACCGCCGTTGCCAAGAAGGCCGTTGCCCGCAAGGCCGCCCCGGCCAAGCGTGCTGCCAAGCCCGTGGCCCGCAAGGCCCCGGCCAAGCGCGCCCGCAAGTAAGGCGTGACCACGGCGCCTGCCTGCGGGCGGGCGCCGTGATGGGCCACCTTCGCTTGCACAAAGCTGAAGGGGTTTACGCAATACCCGCGTCAGAATGTTGGCGCACGTCATGCAGAAATGGCAGAGTCGGGATCTCGAAGTCATGGGACGAAGGAACGCCCGATGTATGCCGAAGCCCTCACCGCCGGTCACGCGCTCACCCGCCTGCACCAGGACCACCGCCTCATCCGTGTCGACACCGTGCTGGACCCGCAGACCTTCCTGGTCAAGCGGTTCGACGGCAGCGAACGCGTGTCCCATCCCTTCGCCTACCAGGTCGAGCTGCTCTCGATCCAACCCCGGCTGGAGCTCAAACAGCTGGTGGGCCAGCCGCTGCGGCTGATCCTGGGCGACGAGTTCGGCGGCCATGGCGTCCACGGCTACGTGCGCGAATTCGCCAGCACCGGCCGCGAGGCGCAGTTCAGTGCCTACCGCGCCGAGATCGCGCCGTGGTTCGCCTTTCTGGACTACACCAGCAACTGCCGCATCTTCCAGGACATGAACGTGCTGAAGATCGTGGAAACGGTGTTCGCCGATTACCCCGACCTGGCCCGCTTCGACTACGACCTGGACACCGGCAAGCTGCCCAAACTGCCCTATTGCGTGCAGTACAACGAGTCCGATTTCGCCTTCGTCTCGCGCCTGCTTGAAGACGCCGGCATCTACTACAGCTTCCGCCACGACGAAGACGGCCACACCCTGCTGCTCAGCGACGACTCCACCCTGAGCGTGGCCCTGGGCGAACCGGCGCCGGTGTACTTCCGCGCCGACCAGGGCGTGCAGCAGCAGACCGGCCTGCACCGCTGGGGTGCCCGCCGCCGCGTGGGCCCGGGCGCGCACGCGCTGAGCAGTTTCGACTTCAAGCAGCCCAGCACGCCCTTGCGCGTGGTGCGGGGCAACGAGGCGCCCCGCGGCGTGCTGCCCGAACTCACCCAGTACCGGTACGACGGTGCGGCCCGCTTCGCCGACAGCCGCATTGGCGAGGCGCTGGCGGCGGTGCGCAATGAAGAAACCGCGTGGCCCACCAAGCTGTTCGAATGCGCCGGCAACGCCGCCGGGCTGCAGGCGGGCGGCTGCTTCACCCTGGAACAACAGCCGGACTTCATCGGCCGTGGCGCCGAAGACCGCCAGTTCTTCGTGGTGCGCCTGCAGCGCGAAGGGCGCAACAACTTCGCCAGCGATTTCGCCAGCGCCGAAGCGCCCAGCCACGCCATCGAGGCCGAGGTGCTGCGCCGCAAGATTCCCTACCGCCCGCTGCGGCAGACCCCGTGGCCGCGCATGCCCGGCCCGCAGACCGCCACCGTGGTGGGCCCGCCCGGCGAAGAACTGCATGCCGACGCGTACGGCCGGGTGAAGGTGCAGTTCCACTGGGACCGCAAGGAAGACCGCCGCGACAACGGCGCCGAGAACAGCTCCTGCTGGATCCGCAGCGCCAGCCCGTGGGCCGGCGCGGACATGGGCGGGGTATCGCCGCCGCGCGTGGGCCAGGAAGTGGTGGTGGACTTCCTCGACGGCGACCCGGACCGCCCGATCATCACCGGCCGGGTCTTCAATGAAGAGAACATGCCGCCGTTCGGCCTGGAAGTGAGCGGCCTGAAGTCCAAGACGGTCAAGGGCGCCGGCTGGAACGAAATGACCATGCACGACACCGCCGGTGGCGAGCTGCTCAACATGCGTGCCCAGCGCGACATGGTCACCACCGTGCTCAACGACCAGAACGCCAGCATCCAGAACAACAAGTCCACCGCGGTGGCGGTGAACCACAGCATGAGCGTGGGCGCCAACCAGGACATCAGCGTGGGTGCCAACCGCGGCATCACCGTCACCGGCACCGACACCCTGGGCGTCACCGGCACCCGCACCACCAACGTCACCGGCGCTGTCACCGAGGCCTACCAGTCCGGCCAGACCAAAACCATCGCCGCGGCCGGCTACACCGAAACCATCACCGGCGATTTCGGCACCACCCTCACCGGCAACTACACCAGCCAGCGCACCGGCACCTGGAAGGAAACCGTCACCTCCACCTCGCTGCGCCAGGTGATCGGCAAGGTCACCCAGGAATACTCGGCCGGCCGCGAGACCACCATCACCGGGCTGGACAAGCGCGGCGTGCAGGGCGCGGTGGAAGACACCAACATCGGCGCGCGCACCGTGGGCGTGGACGGCACTTTCGAGCACGAAGTCAGCGGCACCCACAGCCAGCTGTCCAACGGCGACATGACCCTGGGCTCGGCCAGCAAGCTCACCGCGGCGGTGGGCGGCGCCTTCATCGAGATCACCGACGGCGAGATCAAGATCTCCGCCGGCGGCTCGGAAGTGGTCATCAACAGCGGTGGCGTGTCGGTCAACGGCAGCGAGATCAAGCTCAACTGCTGACCGGTCCATCGGAGGGACACCCATGCACGACACCCCCATGCTGCGCGGCATCCAACGCCTCAGCGACGCCTGGCTTGCCGCCGCCGCCGACCCCAGCCGGCGGCTGCTGGTCTGGCGGCTGCCGGCCAACGCCAGCCGCCTGCTGGCCGCCTTCTTCGAGATGCAGCGGCACGACCAGGGCCGCGACACGCCGGACTACTTCCTGGGCGTGGACACGCCCTATGAGCTCGGCTTCCGCTACAGCCGGCAGATCAAGCAGACCCTGCTCGAGCGCTACCTGGGCAGCCAGGACGAACTGCGCGGGCAGGGCATCACGCTCGGCTGGCGCGGCCCGCATGCCGAGCACCCCGACAGCGCCGCCGGCGTGGTGCAGGTACTGGACAGCTTCGCCGAGCACCACGGCAACCACCTGCGGTTGCTGGCCGCCGTGCTGGAACCCGAGCGCATGGTGCCCGGCGACGGCTTTGAACGCTGGGTGGATGCGGCGCTGGCCGCCGCCCCCGGCGACCGCCTGCGCCTGGTGCTGGTGGACACCGAGGAAGACCCGCGCTGGCAGCCGTTGCTGGAGCGCCACGCCAGCGTCGCCGCGCGCATCGACGCGCCGGTGGACATGTTTGCCATCGCCCGCGACACCGCCTCGCAGTCCGGCGGCACCGGCCCGGAAGTGCTGTACCGCCAGCTGCTCGCCGACCTGATGCTGCTGCTTGAGCGCGGCAGCCCGCAGCAGGTGGTGGCCCGCGCCGAGCGCGCGCTGGGGCTGGCCCAGCGCCACGGCTGGCAGGAGCAGGCGTCGGTGGTGCAGATGATGGTGGCCGGTGCCTGGCTCAAGGCCGGCGACCACGGCCAGGCCATCACCGCCTACCGCCAGGCGCGCAGCGCCGCCGATGCCGCCCGCAGCGCCGGCAACGCTGCCGCGCCCGAGCTGGTCATGCAGAGCTGGTTCGGCGAAGCCGGCTGCTGGCTCACCGCCAAGAACCCCGAGCGCGCCGCCCAGACCTACCTGCAGGCGTCCACCTCGGCGGCCAGCATCCCGCACCCGATGTTCCAGCTGGAAGGCCAGCGCATGGCCGGCTACTGCCTGCTCCAGCACGGCAAGCGCGAGGAAGCGCGTACCCAGCTGCTGGAAGCCATCCGCATCGCCAAGCCCCTCAGCACGCAGGACCGCAAGGCCACTACCCTGCCGCAGGCACTGTGGGACCTGCTGCAGCTGCAGGACCTGCGCCGCGCCGAGAAGATCCAGCTCACCGCCCCGGCCTATCTCGAACAGACCACCGCGCTGCACGCGCAGGCCGAAGAGGCCGCCGCCAAGCTCGGCCCCACGCCCACCCGCGTGCAGCTGGATGTCATCGACGCCCAGCTGCATGCGGGCCTGGAACAGACCTTCCACCGCATCCAGCAGGAACGCGAACGGCTGGTGCAGGGCGGCGACGAGTTCTTCCGCAAGATCGTCGCGGTGGGGCGTGAGTTCCTCGACCCGCACTGGAACGGCCTGCCCACCATCGAACACCCGCTCGACCACGAGATTCCGGTCTGGAGCGAACCGCCGGCCATGCAGCCGCTGCCCGACCCCGGCCCGCTGCTGGCCGGTACCGACCTTGCCCACGTCGCACCGCCTGCGGCCACCCCTGGAGTTGTTGCCGCATGAATACCCGCATTCTGGTCATGACCGTCGCCGTGCTGCTTGGCATGGCCATCGTGGTGTGGCTCGGCGTGGAATACCGCGACGAAGTCAAAGCCTTCCTGCGCGCCCTGTTGCGCGCGCTGTAAGCAACACAGGAGTGTTGCCGTGAGCATTGCCGCCAAGCATTTCGATCCGCAGCTGGGCATCGACATCCATATGTACGCGATGCCGCCGTGCCCGCTGCCCACGCCGCACATCGGCCTGGTGCTGGACCCGTTCGACTACATCCCGTTCATCGGCTCCACCATCAAGGTCAACGGCGTGCACCGCGGCACCGCCGGCACCGGCGGGCTGGACATCCACATTCCACTGGGCGTGTGGGGTCCGCCGCTGGCCGCGCCGATGGGCCCGCAGTTCGACGGCGAAGAGATTTTCATGGGCAGCCGCACCGTGTCGGCCGATGGCGAGCCGTTCTCGCGGCTGGCCATGCCCGTGCTGGACTGCAACCTGGCCGGCATGATCAACCCGTTCCGGGTGAAGAAGCCCAAGAAGCCGCTGCGCGCCATGTCGCTGCCCACCGGCTTGAACGTGGCCATTCCCACCAGCGTCAAGGTCGGTGGCCCGCCCACCGTGTCGTGGACGGCGATGGCCTTCCGCGCCGCCTTTGCCGGCTTGGGTAAGCTGCGCAAGACCGACTTCTTCCGCAAGAAGATGGATGCCTTCACCGCGTGGCGCCGGGGCAAGTGGGGGCATCTGCCCTCGGGCACGCTCAAGTGCAAGATCCTGCGGGCCGAGCCGGTGGACATCCGCGACGGCAGCGTCTCGGTCAGCCACGAAGACTTCAGCATTCCCGGCCGCCTGCCGCTCAGCTGGCGCCGCGTGTACGCCTCGCGCCATGCCCAGCGCACCGGCGCCTGCGGTTACGGCTGGCAGACTCCGGCCGACATCGCGCTGGCGCTGTCGGCCGACGGCAGCGCCTGGCTGTCCGGCCCGGACGAGGTGGCCTTCTTCCCCGAGCTGCCGCGCCGCGACGGCATGGACGCGGCCACCCTGGACTTCGTGGACGGCGCCCGCCTGTGGCGCGACAACGGTCAGTGGGTCGTGCGTTTCAAGGGCGGCCTGCAGTACCACTTCGACGCCACCCCGGCCGCCGGCGTGGCGGTGCTGCCGCACGAGCGCAGCCTGCCCATCGAGCGCATCGAAGACCGCTGCGGCAACCACTGGCGCTTCGAGCGCCGCGACGGCCACCTGGTACGCATCGTGGAAAGCGGCGTGGACGGCCTGCAGGGCCGCTTCATCGAAGTGGACGCGCGCCAGGGCCACATCGACCGCCTGCAGCTGCACGACCCGGCCAGCGGCCTGAACCACCTGCTGGTGAGCTACCGCTACGCCAACGGTGACCTGATCGCTGCAGTGGACCCGCTGGATGCCCCGCGCACCTTCGGCTACCAGCAGCACTACATGGTGCGCCATACCGATCGGGTTGGCCTGTCGTTCTATTACGCGTTCGATGCGCAGTGGCGCGTGGTGCATTCCTGGGGCGACGGCGGCCTGTACGACTACCACTTCGACTACGACGCACTGCTGCACGAAACCCGCATCACCGACTCGCTGGGCCATGTGAGCCTGGTCAAGTTCGACGAAAACCGCCTGCCGCTGTGCGAGATCGACCCGCTCGATGGGGTGACCATCTTCGAGTACGACGACTTCGGCCGTACCGTGGCGGTGACCGATCCGGAGGGGCTGCGGACCGGGTTCGAGTATGACGAGCGCGGGAACCTGGTGGTGCTGGTGCGCGCCGATGGCAGCACCCTGCAGCAGCAGTTCGACGACAACGACCAGCTGCTGGCCGTGACCGACCCCGACGGCAACACCTGGCAGCAGCACTACGACGCCCGCGGCCTGCTGATCGAGCAGACCGACCCGCTGCAGGCCAGCACCCGCTACGCCTACGACGCCCATGGCCTGCTGCAGGCCCAGACCAACGCGCGCGGCGCCGTCACCGCCGTGGGCTACGACCGGCATGGGCTGGTGGCGGTGGTGCGCGATCCGCTGGGCCATGAGAGCCGCTTCGAGCATGACCCGCTGGGCCGCCTGCAACGCCAGGTGGACCCGCTCGGCCAGCCCACGACGTACACCTACGACGCCAAGGGCCGGCTGCTGGCCGTGCTCGCCACCGACGGCACCGGCGTCCGCTGCGAATACGACGCCGAAGACCAGCTCATCACCTATCTGGACGAGGCCGGTGCGCGCACCCGCCTGCAGTACGTGGGCATCGGCCAGATCGGCAAGCGCCTGCAGGCCGACGGCCAGGTGGTGGAGTACCGCTACGACACCGAAGAACAGCTGTTGGCGGTGATCAACCAGCGGGGCGAGACCTACACGCTCACCCGCGACCCGCTCGGCCGCATCGTGGAAGAAGTGGATTACTGGGGCCAACCGCGTCGTTACGAGTACGACGCGGCCGGGCGCCTCACCGCCACCCTGGACCCGCTGGGTCAGCGCATCGGGTTCGCCACCGACAAGATGGGCCGCATCACCGCCAAGACCCTGCCGGACATCCGCCAGCCGGGGCGGCAGGTCAAGGAAACGTTCGAGTACGACAAGCGCGGCCAGCTCATCGCGTTGCGCAACCCGCACCGGCACGCCACCCGCCGCTTCGACCCGCTGGGCCAGCTGCTGGAGGAACTGCAGGACGGCTTCCGCGTGGGATACGCCTACGATGAAGTGGGCAACCGCATCCAGCGCCAGACCGGCGCCGGCAACACCGTTGCCTTCGCCTACGACCTGCGCGACCAGTTGATCGAGGTGGGCATCAACGACGAAGCGCCCATCACCCTGGAGCGTGACGCGCTGGGCCGTACCACCCGCGAGCAGCTGAGCGCGCACGTGGAGCGCCGCTTCGAGTACGACGCGCGCAACCTGCTCACCGCGCAGACCGTCCTGCGCGATGCGTCACCGTTGTTCGACACCCGCTACGACTACGATCGCACCGGCAACCTCACCCGCCGCCAGGACAGCGCGCAGGGTGTGGACGAATACCGCTACGACGCGATAGGCCGGCTGCTGGCCCACACCGATCCGAAGGGCGTGCTGCACCCCTACTACAACGACCCGGCCGGCGACCGCCTGCGGACCGAAATCCGCGAAGTGCGCATGCGCAAGGTGGCCGGTGGCGACGACCAGGCAGAGCTGCTGTGGACACGCGAGGGCACCTACCAGGGCGTCCACTACGTGTTCGACCGCGCCGGCGACATGGTGCGCAAGGGCAGCCCGGGCGGCGGCGACGCCAGCGACCTGGAACTGATCTGGGACGTCAACCATCGGCTGGCCGAGAGCCGGCGCGGTGGGAAGAGCACGCACTACGGCTACGACCCGTTGGGACGACGGGTGTTCAAGCGCAATCCGGACGAGACCACGTGGTTCTTCTGGGATGGCGACGCGCTGCTGGGCGAAGTGAAGCAGGCCAACGACGCCGAAGACGCCGCGCCGGTGTGGGTGGACAACGTGGCCAGCCTGATCGAGGTGAAGCGGCGGCAGCGGCGGTTGGGGAAGCTGCATGAGGGGGTTCGGGAGTATGTGTATTACCCGGGGTCGTTTGTGCCGCTGGCGTTGCTGGAGAGGAGAGTCAATTCACCAGCTCGCACTTCTAGTGAACTGACGTCAGAACCTTCTTGTCGAGTTGGCACTGCCGAGCGTGCCGCGCAGTCCCGGCCTGGTGCGGTTCCCGCAGTTTTAGCGGCGGCGGACGGCTGCGATCAGCGTCCAGACGGTGACAGCGCTCCGCCTGCAAGGCAACGCTCAGCGGGCTACGGCGGAAACGGATTAGGTGCGCTTGGCAACCTCTCGCTTGCGAATCAAGACGCGGCGAGTGGCTTGCCCATCGCAAGAGACGGGCAAGCTAGTTCGCAGCCCGAGCGTGCATGGGGAGCCAAGCTGGGGACTATTAGCCTTGGCCCCGAAAAAAAAGAGGCATCTAACACGAAAGATGCGGTTAAGCCTCTTGAACACAGGACCGGATCCGCGCACCGCATTCCGGTTCGCCCATCATCCGAGAGCGACAAAGCACCCGACGAGTTGGCTCACGCCAGATCATCTGTGCGATTGCCAGAAGATGTCCATACACCTACGGACATACTGAACGGGCCGAGCACTAGCCTGTACCTATACCAGTGTGACCCTAATGGGTGCCCAAATCGAATTGTTACAGCTCAAGGCAGGGTGATTTGGGTTGCTCCGCCTGAAGGCGCGCGTGATGATGCCAACGATAACGAAATGAGCTTCATTCGATCGCTTGGTCAGTATCACGACGTGGAAACCGGGCTGGTCTATAATCGTTCTCGCTACTTCGATCGGGAGTCAAGTCAGTTTTGCTCGGCCGACCCGATTGGGCTCAACGGAGGAACAAACCTCTACGCTTACGGACTCAACTACATAAATTGGACAGATCCTCTGGGTCTGACCAGCGGTCGAACGACCGGTGAAAATGCCGACATCCTTCGTCGAAACATGAATCGAGAAGGGAGAACGGTTGCTCCTGGGCAAGCAGCGGGCCACATAGTTGCGTCAACAGGATCCAAGGGGCACTGGGCCGCAGCCGCAGACTCGAGAGATATCCTTTCGGCATATGACATTGAGATCAATGATGCCGCTAATGGTGTTCCGGTGGATCATCCGCGGCCGCACAATCGGATGCACACCAGGAAGTTCCACATGGATGTGAAGGCACGATTGACTGCGGTCGTCGATAGGATGTCTGCAGCTGGATATGGTCATCGTGCGACTAGAAGTGCGCTCCGAAGAGAGTTGAGGCAGATTGGTAGAGAGTTCACGGCTTCGTGCCGAGGATAGCAAAGCGATTCACGGAGATTTGAAAATGGAAGATGTCAAGATTTTGGTGGACTTGGTCTGCAAGGCATTTCGGCCCGCGCTGCTGGACTTGTTTAGAAGTGGCGAGAGCTTCTATTACTGCACCTTCGTCATGACCGGGGAAGGCCACGCGCCATTCCTTTCAGCTTGGTCTGAAGAGGCGCTTGCAAGGGCAGTGGACGAGAGTGGCGAAGGCCCAGAGGTAGCTGCGGATCTGAGGTGGTCGTATGCAGATTCTCCATACGTTGACTTTGGAAGCGAATACACTGAAAAGCTTCGCGCGCCCTTCCTCGCCAGGCCGAGCCTACAAGAGCTCGGTGTCGATGAGTGGGAGAAAGAGATCGAGCTCCGTATGGATGCTGTAGAGCAGGCCGCACGCCAGTTGGATGCAGAGGGCGCATTCGGCGCAGGCCAGCGTCGCAGCAGGCTCCTTCTCGCGGTGGAGATCATGCCTCCAGTACCGTCCAACGTTGACCGAGTGGCTCGGCTGAACGACACCAATTCGGATATCTTCAAGCAGTGGTTGGAAGAGGCTGCAGAAGTGGATGGTTGAATGGCCGAAATGACCATAAAGATCAAGGTTGCCGTTGGTGAAGTGTTTGCGATTCCGCTTCCGTCGGGCGGGTATGGGGTGGGGCGCTTGATACACATTTCAGACAGGTGGCGCCTTGCTCAGTTCTTCGCGCTTAGGCTGGATGCTCCAGAGCTCCCGGTGTCGCTTCTCGATTTCGGTGACGCCATGCCAGTTCACAACATAGTTACGTTGCGTATTGAAGAAGGCGCGTGGCCCGTTCTGAAGCGCGGTGTGCTCGATGCTTTGCCAGACCTTGACTCACTGATCTTCTATCGAGGACTGACTGCCCATCGAACGTATTTGAAATTGAATGGCGAGATTGTTCCTGCGTGTCCCTCGCAGGGCTGCTCGTCTTCCATGCCTCAGTTCGCGGAATACGTGGCAGAGCAGCTGGACGAGCGCTTGGCCGCGTGAGACTGACTACCTCCATCACTGGCGACTGAGGAGATGGCTTGCTCGGTGGTAGGGCGCTGCAGGGCGAATGCAGGAAGCCCGCGGCGGCCCCCACACCTTTGCTCGTCTGGAGAGGCATGTGATGTGGCCTGGATACGCATCTCTGCCCCAAACGTTCGAAGGTCTGTGATCGCGTTGAATGATCCTGTACAGGTATGCTCGGCATTCCTGTGGTGCGGGAGGCTAAAGGAAATGATCGATGCTTGCTAAAGAAGCTCGCAGCAGGTGGCCGGTCGAGCAGTTGAGGCTAGTAGAGAAGAAGCTCTACGATGCTGCGAAGTCGTTCAAGATGGGGCCTATGCCGGAGTCGCCCTTTGGCCTCACCGAACTAGGCATGGCCGACTATCGCGGGGCGACCCTCGCTGAACCCTTGCGTCACCTGAAAGTGAGCAATGTCGATCTCTCTGACGTCCTTTTCAAAGAAGGTGCCAGCATCAACGAGTCCGAGCTGAAGGCGTGTCGGCTTGATGGGATCGACATGCGTAACGTTTTTGTGAGGCGTAGCTTCAGTGACTGCAGCTTTGTCAAAGCGAAGCTCTCTGGCGCTAGGATGGGCGGAGAGTTCGTGCGCTGCGACTTCACCGGGTCGAATCTATCCAAGTCATTCGCCACGGACTGTAAGTTCACGGCATCCAACTTCACTGGTGCAACACTGTCCGGTGTGCATTTCATCAGCTGCACGTTCGAGGACTGTGACTTCTCGGACGTCAAGCTGTTCACTGGATCCGTCGCCGGCAGCAAGTTCCTGGGCGGAACTTCGATTGACCAATTGGCGGGCTGTATCACCGAAAATGTAGTGATTCGGTGAGACGGCCATCTGGAACGAGTGCGGTGCTTGTTGTCCAACGTACGCTGGGGGTTTCATGGAAGTATCGCTGACCGCCCGGTTGGGCGGCCCCGAGGTCGGCATCCTGTTTCTTGCAGGCGTAGTTCATGCTCGCAAGCGTTTGAAAGCTGTACTAATTGGGGTTTCCTCGGTCGGCCTTGATGCCATGGATATCACGCTGCATATTGGCGGTAGCATCACCGACATCTCCCCCGCAGCACCGAGTGTTGAGGCACGCTATTTCAAGCAGCGACGGCGCCTGAAGATCTTCGTGAGCATACCGAGTGCGGAGGCCCAGGCGTCGCCCGAAGAGGACGTTGGCCGGAGGGTTACGGAATGGCTGGTGGATGGTCTCGAGAGCGTAGCGCTGCCGCGAAGTGCAGCTGGCATGACGCTTGGTCCGGTGTCGAGCGCGTTGCGCTCTACGCTGTCGCCAATGTGAGTTCTATAGCGGGCGCATGAGCGTCCCGTTGTCAGTTGGACGAAGTGGCTTCTTTCTGGACGTAAGTGAGGCACGGGATTCTGATGAAGTTTGGTGTATCTACAGATACAAGTGGGGCGACCGAGGTCTACCTCATCGCATACGAGCTTGACGCGGTGTTCTCAGTTCTCGAATCGGAGTTTAGAACGACTGATCTCGAAATCTTCTTTGTATTTCGTTGCCTCCCTGACGCATTGGGGAGGAAGTCGTCACGAAAATTCTCGAAGAGTGAATCTGTTTTGTATCTGGATATGTCCTTCTCCGAAGACTCGTTGAGTGGGATGGATCTGGAGCAGCAGCGTTCCGTTGTAGCTGGCTACTTCTTTGAGTACTTGGAAGATTCATTGAAAAAGTACAAGTTCAAGGATCTTGATATCCCGTTTTTCATGGCGGCCTTCCGGGACGCCGCGGTGTCTATAGGCTGGGTCACTTGAGTCTGGACTGACTCGGTAGATCGCGGCCCCAGTCCAAAACGCCCCAGAGTTCACAAAGGATGACCGGCAATGCTTGAACGTCTCGAGGCCCTGCTAGCGCAGTCGTCGGGAGCCAAGGTGTTCCCCGGGCGCTAGGTAGCGTCTGAGTGGGTCGAAGACGCCGAGCGGGAGCTTGGCCTCCCGTTGCCTGCAACGTACAGATGCTGGCTGCAGACCTACGGCGATCTCCTGGTTGGCAGCTACCCGGTCTTGACGCTTTGCGCCCCGGAGCACCGCGATCTCGCAGACGACGACCTGATCTACTACGCCAGGTTGGACGCGGTAGACGGCGTCGCGCCGAAGGGACTGATCGCGCTGCACGTGCCAGACACGGAGGAGGCGTTCTACTTCGACACCCGCACCGGCTTGAAGGAGGGCGAATACCCGATCCTCAGGTTCGACTACACCGATGGCAGCTACGCGCATTTCGCGGACTCCTTCGCGTTGTTCCTTGAGGACCTTGTGCGTCGAATCTGAGCCACCCGTCCGCCGAGGCCTGCCTACGGTCGTTGCCAACGCGGCGAGGAGCAGATCGGCTGCATCACCGCTTCACCCCACGCCAGCTATCGTTGCCAAACCCCCGCCGCCTCCCGGATACCCATGCGCGGTCTAGACTTCAGCTCCTGGCAAGCCATGCTCTCCACCCTGCTCGGGCTGGCCGTCATCACCCTGATAGGCGTCGGCATCCACCTATTGGTGATGCAGACCATGCAGCAGCGCCGCGAGCGTGAGAACCGCCAGATCAACGAGCGACTGCGCACGCTGATCGCCGCCTACAAGACCCTCGGTGGTTCCTTCACCGGCGCATTGCACGTCGATCCGCGCCATCTGCGCGACCTGCGGCAGCCGGCCGCGCCCGATGCCCCGGAAGATGCGATGCTGTTGCCCGCCGATGGGGTGGCCGGCAGCGACCGTGCACGGCGCATTCGCGATGCGGTGGAAGCAGCGCTGTCCGACATCATCCTGCTCGGCACCGACGACCAGGTGCGCCTGGCCGCCACTGCCGCCACCGAGTTGGCGCAGGGCAGGCCGGTGCAGACCGCAGAGCTGGTGGTATCGCTGCGCAACTTCATCCGCGAAGCACTCGACCTGGCGCCCATTCCCGCCAGTGTGGCCATTCCGCGCCAGGGTCCTGCCCGGCCCGCGCCCGGTGCGAAGGGCAAGGGCGAGGCCGACAAGGCCGGGGGCAAAGCGGGCGGCGGTGGCGGAGGCATGGGTGGTATGGGCGGTGGCGGCATGGGCGCCGGCAGCGCCCATCACGACGACGACACCGCGCCGCGCTGACCTCACGCGCCGTCGTGTTGCCTGCCCAGTTCGTAGGCGGGCGGCGTGGCACCCATCAAGTGGGTGACGAAGTAATCCCACATGCGGCGCATGTAGTACGTATCGTTGCGGAACAGTTCGTGGTCCTGGTTGGCCAGGTACAGCAGGTCGTAGTCCTTGTTGGCGGCGTTGAGCGCACGTGCCAGCTGCAGCGTCAGCGCCGGCATGGCGTTCTCGTCCAGGTCGCCATACACCAGCATCAGCTTGCCTTGCAGCTGCGCGGCCAACGCGCTGTTGTCCAGCGGCTGGAACAGCGCAGGCACCGCCGTCGCATCGGGTCGCACCGCGCTGCCGTCGGCATACACCGGCTGTCCCCCCACCAGTCGGTCCATGCCGTGGATGCCGCCGCCGTACATGCCCTGGAAGCTGTGGCTGCCCGCCGACGCCACGCCCACCCGGTAGAAGGACGGATGGCGCAACAGTGCCCGGGCGGCGCTGTAGCCCCCGAAGGAGTGCCCGTAGATGCCCACCCGCGCAAGGTCCATGCCCGGGTAGCGCGCTGCCAATTGCCGGATCGCGACAACGTGGTCGTCCAGCTGCACGTCGGCAGCGGTCAGGAAGCTGCTGTCGTGGAACGCCTTGGAGCGGCCGGGCGTGCCACGCGCGTCGATGCTGACCACCACGAAGCCGAGCTGGGCCAGGCTGGCGCGTGCCACCGGATTCATCGTGGCGGTGGCGTCCAGGTAACCCACCGGCGCGTTGCTCACGTGGGGCCCGCCGTACATTGCATCGATCACCGGATACCGGCCGCTGGCGGTGTAGCCGGGTGGCAGGTATACGGTGGCGTAGATCGGGGTGTGGCCGTCGGCGGCCAGCAGTTGCTCCCGGTGCGGGGGCTGCCAGCCGGCCGCGCGCACGGCGCTGTCGTCGGCGTGCTCCAGGGGCAGCACCACGCGACCATCGCGTGTGTCACGCAGCACGGTGATGGGCGGCGCGGCCACGGTCGAGTGGCTGTCCACTACCCAGCGGCCAGAGGGTGCCAGCATCTGCGGGTCACGCCCGCCCATCAGCGCGCCCGCCCCCGCATCGATGGCATGGTCGGCCGCCTCGGGGGTCAACAGCACCGGCTCGCCACCGTCCAGCGGCACCCGGTACAGGCGGCGCTGGTACGGGTCGCCGGGCTCGCGCCCGCCTGCGCTGAAGTACAGCTGCTGCTCGTCCGGATCAACGCCGACGATATCGCGCACCAGCCACGCGCCGCGGGTCAACTGCCGGATCACCGCGCCGCTGGCGGTATCCACCAGGTACAGATGGCCCCAGCCATCCCGTTGCGAGAACCACACCACCTGGTCGCGGTCCGGCAGCACGCGCACCGCCGCGCGGTTGTAGGGATAGCTGTTGAGTTGTACGCGGGTGCTGGACGTTTCCTCCAGCAGCGTGCGCACGGTGCGTCGGTGCAGGTCGATTTCCACCAGCCGGATCCGCGCCGGGCGGTCATACCGCACGATCGCGGTGTATGCCTTGTCTGCCGTGCGCGACCAGCCCAGTACACCGGCCTCGGTGAGGCTGTGCCAGCCGTCGGGCACCGGGATGCTCTGGGTGCGCGCTGCCTCGACGTCGGTGACAAACCACGCATCGCGCACCTGCTCGGCATCGCCCAGCAAGCCCAACCGCACCTGGTGCAGCACCGGGCGAACGCCCTGCGCCGGCGCCGTGGCCAGGTAGGGATAGGCCTGCACGTGGCGCTCGTCATAGCGCACCCCGAACAGGCGGCTGCCGTCGGGCGCCCACGACACCGCGAACGGCGGCGGTTGCAGCCGGCCCTCGCGATAGGGAATGCCGCGCAGCGCGAAATCGGGCAGCACGCCGTAGCCGTGGGACGCCTCGCCATCCTGGGTGAGTGCAATGGCCGGTGCCGTTCCGGCCGGGAGCAGCCACAGGTTGTGGTCGCGTACCACCACGGCCCGCTGTCCATCCGGTGCGGTCAGCGCCTGCGGGTTGGGTGCGGGCAGCGCGACTGCTGCACACCGGTAGGCCGGCAGCGTGCACTGCAGGCCTTGCACGGCGCCGCTGCGCAGCACCACCTGCAGCGCGCCGACATCGGGCGCAGTGGTGACGCTGGCCACCTGCAGCAGCACCTGGTCGGCGTCGGTAGCACCAGCGGCCTGGAGCGCCACACGCAACCGCGCGCGATCGAACAGCGGCTCGCGCGAGGGCACGCGGGGGTCCACCAGCAGGTAATCGGTGCTGCCCTGCGCAGTCTGGTGGCGGTACCAGAACCGGCCATCGTCCAGCCAGTTCGGCAGCACCGTGGCATTGCGTACTTTTCCGCGCAGGTGTCCGTCCAGTACCCGTTCGGCGCGCGCGTAGTCCTCGGCGGTGGGCGCGGCCGTCGCCGGCGCCAGGCTCACGCCAAGCAGCCCCAGCATCCCGGCCAGCAACTGCAGGTGGCGCGGTGCAGATCCTTCTGTCATAGATGCAGCTCCTGTTCGGCGCCCATCGCGGCACGAGCCGCCGGGCCTGGCCGGTGGGCCTTGAGCATGCCGCGCACCGGCCAACCGGGCAAGCGCATCCAGACGTGGACGCGCTGCCCCTGCCTGCGCGCCTACTTGCCGCCCAGTTCCACCACCGGCACAAAGCCGCCGTAGATCATGCGCTTGCCGTCAAACGGCATCGGGTTGTTTTCCGGGTTCATGCGCGGGTCTTCCATCATCTTCCGCATGCCGGCATCGCGGGTGGCCTTGTCGGGCCATTCGATCCAGGAAAACACCACCGTTTCATCGTCCTTGGCCTCCACGGCGCGGAAGAAGTCGGTCTGCTTGCCGTGGCTTACATCGTCGCCCCAGCATTCGACCACGCGCAGCGCGCCGTGCTCGATACAGATCGCATCGCCTTCGCGGGCGTGGGCAAGGAACTTCTCTTTGTGGGCGGTGGGTACTGCAAGCACGAAACCGTCGATATAGGACATGGCTGCCTCCAGGGGTGGGCGATGGCGCACCGGAACGGGCGCCTTCATGACATACGACGTGCGGGGAAGGGGAAAATCGACAATGCGCCCACGAGCGCGCGGCCGGCGTGATGGCATCGCGCCTCATTTCACGCCAATTCCAACGCGTTCAATGACTTGCGCGATACGCGGCGGCGCGCTTCCGTACGGGGGGTCAGAAAAATCCTAACGAGGGAGCGGAACATCCTGATATTCCAGATGACGCGTTCAGCACACTATGGGGACGCCGGGCAGGACCTTTCCCCAAGGCCCTGCACCTTGTCGCACACCCTGCGCCGAGCGGTGCAACACGGAGATGGACGCGTTAGCCGGTTACTCCCCAAGAGCGGCTTCCCCAGCGCGTGACGCCCCGCAAGGGCATCGTCGTGACCAGAATCCTCCTCGCGCGTAGTGCCGCCGCCGCCGTGCGCCGCCAGGTGCCTCGCACCGCCCACGCGCACCGCTCCTCACCCCGCATGCACGCCCGGCAGCTGTTTTTCCGCTGGAATCTGCGCGCGCGTATGTCACAGCGCAACTGAACCCCTGCCAAAAATTCACGCAGGTGAAGGGGGCTCACTTCAGGGCGGGTTGTGTCGAATAACGGAGAATTTACATTTCCGATGCAACCGACGTCCGCGTCAGCTGCAAGTAGTTCAAGACAGAGGTGTACCCCCATGAAGACTTCGTTGATTGCCCTGGCGCTTGCCGCCGCCCTGCCGTTCGCCGCCTCCGCTGCTGAAGGCCTGTCCTACAACTACGCCGAAGGCGACTACGTCAAGACCGACGCAGACGGCGGCAAGGCCGATGGTTGGGGCGTGAAGGGTTCCTACGCGTTCCTGCCGAACTTCCACGCCTTTGGTGAGTTCAACCAGCAGAAGAGCGACCTGGACGATGCCAAGACCGACCAGTGGCGCGTCGGCGTGGGCTACAACCAGGAAATCGGCAACAGCACCGACTTCGTGGGCCGCGTTGCCTACAACAAGTACGACCCGCGCCATGGCCTGGACTTCAACGGCTACAGCGCCGAAGCCGGTATCCGCACCGCGTTCGGCCAGCATGCCGAAGTCTACGCAATGGCCGGCTACGAAGATTTCAGCAAGAAGCACGGCATCAATCCGGATGGCCAGTTCTACGGCCGCCTGGGTGGCCAGGTGAAGTTGAACCAGAACTGGGGCATCAACGGCGACATCAAGATGGATCGCCACGGTGACAAGGAATGGTCGGTCGGCCCGCGCTTCAGCTGGTAATTCCAGCGTGACCGCATCGCCACGCGCCTGATCGGCGTGGCAGGAAAGGCCCGGCATTGCCGGGCCTTTTTCGTGGGCGCAGCGTCGGCTGGGTCAGATCGCAGCGGCCAACAGCGCCGCGCTGCGCGTCAACAGCACCCGCGATGCCGGCGCGGTGCCCAGCAGGTGCAGGCACGCGTGCACCATGCCGGGCAGGCGCTCGCAGTGCACCGCCACCCCGGCCTGCGCCAAGCGCGCGGCGTACTGCTCGCCTTCGTCGCGCAGCGGGTCGTACGCGCACACCAGCACGGTGGCCGGCGGCAGGCCGCGCAGGTCATGCGCCCGCGCGGGCACCGCCCGCCCATCGGCGTTGGCCACGCCCTCGCCCAGGTAGGCGTCCCAGCACCGTTGCATCAACGCCGTGCTCAGGTAATAGCCCTCGCCGAACTGCCGGTGGCTGTCGGTGTCGATGGCCGTGTCCAGCGCCGGGTACAGCAGCAGCTGGTGGTGGATCGGCGGCCCACCGCGTTCGCGCGCCAGCAGGGCCACCGCCGCGGCCAGGTTGCCGCCGGCACTGTCGCCGCTCACCATCAACCGCGCCGGGTCGATGTCCAGCTGCGCGGCTTGGGCATGGCTCCAGCACAGCGCGGCGTACACGTCGTCCAGCGGAATCGGGAAGCGGTGCTCCGGCGCGAGACGGTAGTCCACCGCCAGCACCACGCAGCCGGTGGCATTGGCCAGCGCCCGGCACGGACGGTCGTACACCGCCAGCGAGCACTGGAACCACCCGCCGCCATGGGCGAACAGCAGCCCCGGGCGCGCCTGGCCCTGGCAATGCCCGGCCGGCCAGTACGCGCGCACGGTGAGGGCATGGCCATCGCCGGTGGTCACGCTGAAATCGCGTACGTCGGCCACCTGCTCCATCGGACCCTGCAGGGCGGGCAGGGCAACTTCGCTGGCCGCGCGGATCTGCTGCAGCGTCAACCCTGCCACCACCTCCGGCGGTGGCAGGGTCTGCAGGAAGCGGGCGATATCCGGGTCCAGGCTCATGCCGCGCAGTCCGGCAGCAGGAACGGCAGCAGCTGGTCCAGGAAGGCCTGCGGGGCTTCTTCCATCACGAAGTGGCCGCAGTCGGCAATCATCGTGCCGCGCAGGTCGGCAGCATGCGCGCGCATGGTGTCCATGGGCATATTGGCGGTGGCATGTTCGGCCCCGATGGCCAGCACCGGCATCGCCAGCGGGGTAAGAGCGCGCTGCTGGTTCTGGCGGATGGTTTCGGGAATGGCGCGGTAATAGCCGAACCCACCGCTCAGCCCGCCCGGGGCGGCATACGCGCGGATGTACACCTCGCACGCCACCGCTTCGCGGCGATGCGCCCAGCGATCGAACATGAAGGTCAGGTAGGCGCGCTCGCGCCCGGCAATCAGCGCTTCGGGCAGGTCGCGCACCTGGTTGAACATGAAATGCCACAGGAAGATGTTGTCTTCCGGGGCCACGAACACCGGCGGTGCCTCGGCCAACCCGGGAATCACCGCCTCGGTGATGGCCAGCCGCTGCACGGCATCGGGGTGGTCGCTGGCCAGCGCGTAGGCCACCCACATGCCCACGTCATGGCCCACCACCTGGTAGCGCGCATGGCCCAGCTGCTGCATCACCGCGTTCAGGGTGGCGGCGATGCCGCCGGTGTCGTAGCCGTGGGCCGGCGTGTCCGAATCACCGGTGCCGGGCGGGTCCACCGCAATGGCCTGGAAACCCTGTGCGGCCAACGCCTGCAGGATGTGCCGCCAGGCGTACCAGGTCTGCGGCCAGCCGGGAATCAGCAGCACCGGCCGGCCCTCGCCCAGGATCGCGCAATGCACGCTGCGGCCGTCGATGCGGACGTGGCGGTGGGTAATGCTGTCCAGAGAGGTGCTCATCAGTGGATCCCCAGCATGCCGTGGATCTGCGCACGGCTGACCGGCGCGCCGGCGAAGTCGTCGAAGATGCGGTCGGTCACGGTGATGATGTGCGCGTTGATGAAGGCCACGCCCTCGCGCGCACCGTCTTCCTGGTTCTTCAGGCAGCACTCCCATTCCAGCGTGGCCCAGCCGTCGTAGTCGTACTGGGCCAGCTTGGAGAAGATGCCCTTGAAGTCCACCTGCCCATCGCCCAGCGAACGGAAGCGCCCGGCGCGCTCGGTCCAGCCGCTGTAGCCGCCGTAGATGCCCTGGCGGCCGCTCGGATTGAACTCGGCATCCTTGATGTGGACCATGCCGATGAAGTCGCGGTAGATGTCAAGGAAGCTCAGGTAATCCAGCTGCTGCAGCACGAAGTGGCTGGGGTCGAACAGGATCCGGCAGCGCTTATGGCCGCCCACCGCGGCGTGGAAGCGCTCGAAGCTGGTGCCGTCGTGCAGGTCTTCGCTGGGGTGGATCTCGTAGCAGAGGTCGATGCCGTGCGCGTCGCACACGTCCAGGATCGGCAGCCAGCGGCGGGCCAGCTCTTCGAACGCGGCCTCGATCAGGCCGTCCGGTCGCTGCGGGAACGGGAACAGGTACGGCCAGGCGAACGAACCGGAGAAGGTGCCCATGCGGTCCAGGCCCAGCCGCTGCGACGCCTTGGCCGCCAGTTTGATGCGCTCGATCGCCCAGGCGCTGCGTGCGTCCGGGTCGCCGTGCAGGGCGGCGGGGGCGAAGCTGTCGCACAGCGCGTCGTAGGCCGGGTGCACCGCCACCAGCTGGCCGAAGATGTGCGTGGTGAGTTCGCTGATCACCAGCCCGTGGCCGGCCAGCATGGCGATCATGTCATCGCAGTACTGCTGGCTGTGCGCGGCCTGTTCCACGTCGAACAGGCGTTCGTCCCACGCCGGAATCTGCAGGGCCTTGAAGCCCTGGCTGGCGGCCCAGGCGGCAATGGACGGCAGGTCGTTGAAGGGGGGCTGGTCTGCACTGAACTGGGCCAGGTGCAGGCTGGGGCCTTGGATGGTGCGCATTGGATGTCGCCTTATTGTTTGTCGAGCGACAAAGAATAGGCCGCAAGTTCGCCCCGGTCAACGCCGGGTATCGCTAGAATTGCCGCACCGCTTCTTTCCGTAGTGATGCCCCATGGCCGGCCGCCCCCGCGAATTCGACAAAGACCACGCCCTCAAGCAGGCCATGCTGCTGTTCTGGGCGCGTGGCTACGAAGGCACGTCGATGTCGGCGTTGGTGGAGGCACTGGGCATCGCCTCGGCGCGCATCTACGCCGCCTTCGGCAGCAAGGAGCAGTTGTTCCGCGAGGCGGTGGCGCTGTACGAAGCCAGCGACGGGGGCTTCGCCGACCGCGCGCTGCGCGAACAGGCGGTGCGCCCGGCCATCGAACGCATGCTGCACGACGCCGTGCTCACCTACACCAAGCGCGGGCGCGCGCAGGGCTGCCTGGTGGTGTCGGCGGCCACCAGTACCGCACCGGAGAACGAGGCGGTGATGGACTGGCTGGCCGAACACCGCCGCCAGCGTACCCAGCAGATCATCGCGCGGCTGCAGCAGGCTGCCACCGCCGGCGAACTGGCCGATGGCGCGGACGTGCAGGCATTGGGCGACTACTTCGCCACCGTGCTGCACGGCATTTCCACCCAGGCCCGCGACGGCGCCAGTCGTGCCCGCCTGCTGGCCGCGGTGACGGTGGCGATGCAGGTGCTGGGGGAGCAGGCGCATGGCTGAGGCATCTGTCCGCCATCAGCCGCGCGTGGGCTGTGGTGCGGTCATCCAGCGCGCCGATGGCGCGGTGTTGCTGGTCCAGCGCGGGCGCCCGCCCGAGCAGGGTCACTGGGGCCTGCCGGGTGGCAAGGTGGACTGGATGGAAACCGTCGAAGCTGCCGTGGTCCGCGAAGTGCACGAAGAAACCGCGCTGCGCGTGGCCATTCAACGGCTGCTGTGCGTGGTGGACCATTTCGAACCGGCGCTGCAGCAGCACTGGATCGCGCCGGTCTACTTGGCGCGCACCCTGGATGACACCGTTGCCGTGTTGCAGGAACCGGAGGTGCTGCTGGCGCTGGGCTGGTTCAGCCCGGACGCCTTGCCCGCGCCGCTGACCCTGTCCGCGCGCCAGGGCCTGGCACAGCTGTCAGCGGCGGGCTGAGCCCACCCAACGGGTCAGCGCTTGGCCGCCGCCGCATCACCGCGCGCCACCGCTTCCACTTCCTCCAGGCTGGTGCACGCGGTGTCGCCCGGCGTGGACATCGCCAGCGCCCCATGTGCCGCGCCCAGTTCCACGGCCACCTGCTCGCCCTTGCCGGCCAGCAGCGCATGCACCACGCCGGCCACGAACGCATCGCCGCCGCCCACCCGGTCCAGCAGGTCCACCTCGCGCCGGCGCGACACGAACAGCATGTCGCGCGTGCGCAGTGCGCCCGCCCAACCGTTGCGTGCCGCGTTGCTGGCGTCGCGCAGGGTGAAGGCCACGGCCTGCAGGTTCGGAAAGCGCTGCAGCGCCCGCTGTGCAGCCGCATCGGCCGGGCCCACGTCCATCGGTGTTTCGCGCTTGCCCAGGTCGGCCAGGTCCATGCCCAGGCAGGCCGCGAAGGAATACTCATCGCCCACCAGCAGGTCGCACTCGGCGGCGATGGCGCAGTTGGCGTGACGCGCCGCGTCCGGGTCAGGATGGCTGTCCCACAGGCTGGCGCGGTAGTTCAGGTCGTAGGACACCGCCACGCCGTGGCGGCGCGCGGCCTGCGCGGCGGTGATGGCGGTCTGCGCGCTGTGCTCGGACAGCGCGGCGAAGATGCCACCGGTATGCAGCCAGCGGGCGCCGTCGCGGCCGAACACCGCGTCCCAGTCGTATTCGTGCGGCTGCAATTGCGAGGCGGCCGAGTAGGCGCGGTCGGAAATGCCCAGCGGCGCGCGCACGCCGAAGCCGCGCTCGGTGAAGTTCAGGCCCATGCGCGTGTTGCGGCCGATGCCGTCGTAGTCACGCCAGACGATCTGGCTGGTATCCACGCCACCGGCCTGGATCAGCTGCTGGGCAAGCGCGCCCAGCTCGTTGCGCGGCAAGGCGGTGAGCACGCCGCTGCGGTGGCCGAAGGTGCTGCACAGCCCGCGCGCCACGTTGTACTCGCCGCCGCCTTCCCACACGTTGAACTGGCGCGCGTTGCGCACGCGGCCTTCGCCCGGGTCGAAGCGCAGCATCACCTCGCCCAGTGCCAGCGCATCCCAGCGCTGGCCGCTGGAGGCCGCCACCTTGAACTGCTGGCCGCTCATCGTGCCCGGCACCCCAGCAGGCCCAGGTCGATGCCGGCGGCCATGCGCCGGTAGCCTTCATCGTTGGGATGCAGGTGGTCGCGGGTGATGTCCTCGGGCAGGTTTTCGGTGTTGGCCGGGTCGCGCAGGATCGCGTCGAAGTCGATCAGCGCGTCATAGCCGCTGCGGCCGCCGCGCATCCAGGTGTTGAGGGTGGTGCGGGTGGCCGCCGAGGTCGGCTCGTAGCGGTCCGAGCCGCCGAACGGGGTGATGGTGGCGGCGATCGCACCGATGCCGTTGCCGTGCAGGCGCTCGGGGATCTGCCGGTAGCCCAGCACCATGTCCTCGGCATTGCGGCCGGCGGTGGGCGGGGTGCCGCCGTCGTGGCGGATGTCGTTGATGCCTTCGAACACGATGACCTTGCTGACGTTCGGCAGCGCGATCACGTCGCGGTCCAGCCGCGCCAGCGCGCTGTGGCTGCGGCCGTGGTCCATTACCTTGTTGCCGCTGATACCGGCATTCACCACCACCACCTGGTCCGGGCAGGCCTGCTGCAGGCGGGTGGCCAGCAGCGCCGGCCAGTCGCCGTTGCTGCCGCGCGTGGCGGTGGCGCCTTCGGTGATCGAATCGCCCAGGGCGACCACCACTACAGGCTTGCTGGCGCGTTCGGCCAGCACCGCCGACACCACGTTCTGCCGGTAGGCCAGTTTGACCTTGTCGCCCACCTCGGCCAGGCGGCCGTCGGCAATGCGCAGCGCGGTGCGGCGCACCGCCGGCTTGGTGGGCTGCGGGAAGTACACGGTGAGCGATACATCGGCCAGTGCCGGCACCGTCATCGCCACCGGGTCGCTGAGCAGGGCGGCGCCCACCGGCACCACCACTTCGCTGCGACCATTGAAGGTGACCAGCTTGGCCGGGGTGGCCGTGCCGGTGCGTTGGGCCGAGGCGCCGCCGATGGTCAGCGGCGCATCGCCCAGTTCATTGCTGATGCGGAAGCGCAGCGCGGTGGCCGAACTGGCCAGCCGCATGTCCTGGCGCACCGTCTGGTGCGCGAACTGTACCGGTGCCTCCGGGGTGCCGTCCTGGCGGTCCGGTGCGGGTGAGGCGGTCCATGCCGGCACCCACACCTGGGCATGGGCGGGCAGCGCAGCGGCGCTGGTGGCAAGTGCAATCGAAAGTGCAGTGGTCCAGCGCAGCATGGCGGCCCTCCCAGGCGGTCAGCGAAGCAAACGGATCAAGAGAAGTAGGTGCCGCCGTTGACGTCCACGTTGGCACCGGTGATGAAACCGGCGGCATCGGAGGCCAGGTACACGGCGGTGTCGGCGGCTTCCTGCGGGCGGCCCTGGCGGCGCAGCGGCGTGTTGCCGGCCACGGCGGTGCGCACTTCCGGCTTGGTGAATTCATCGTGGAAGCGGGTGGCGATCATGCCGCAGCACAGCGCGTTGACGCGGATCCCACGCGGGCCCAGTTCCTTGGCCATGGCGCGGGTGAAGGTCATCACCGCGGCCTTGGCGGTGGCATAGATCGCCGCGCCTGGGCCACCGCCATCACGGCCAGCCTGCGACGCGAAGTTGACGATCGCGCCACCCTCGGCCATGTGCGGCACCACCGCGTGGGTGGTCAGGTAGACCGAGCTCATGTTGAGGTCCATCACCTTGTGGAAGAACGCTTCGTCGATCTCGGCCAGCGGGCGGCGCTGCACCATGCCGCCGGCCACGTTTACCAGCACGTCGATGCGCTCACCGAATGCGGCCTGGGTGGCGGCCACCATGCCGGCCACCGCCTTGGCATCGGTCACGTCGGCGCGGTGCACGATGGCGGTGCCACCGGCGGCCTTGATCTGCTTCAGCGTGTCCTGCGCGCTGGCTTCGTCGTTGGCGTAGTTGATGCACACCTTGGCACCGGCGGCCGCCAGCTTGATCGAGATCTCGCGACCGATGTCACGGCCGCCACCGGTGACGATGGCCACCTTGTTGTTGAATTGGGTCATGGAAAAACTCCAGTAGTGCGTTGGGGGAAAGGAAAGAAGGGGTTCAGCGCGGCTGGGCCGGGCCGTCGAGTTTTTCGACGCGGCCGGTCACCAGCCACAGCGCCAGCAGCGAGGCCGGCACCAGCGCGGCCACCAGGATGAAAATGGGTGCGTAGGACTCGTGGGTCATCGCCGGCACCAGCCAGGTGGTGATCAGCGTGCCGGCCACGGCGGCCATGCCGCCCAGGCCGGCGACCGAGCCGACCGACTTGCCGCTGAAGATGTCGCCGGGCAGGGTCTGGATGTTGCCGATGGCGATCTGGAAGCCGAACAGCACGAAGGCGATGGTCACCACCGCCCACACCGGGTCGGTGGCCAGCACTGCGCCCAGCAACGCCGGGGCCATGATCGCGCCGCCCAGGGTGATGACCACCTTGCGGGCCTTGTCCACGCTCCAGCCGGCGCCGATCAGGCGGCCGGACAACCAGCCGCCGCCCAGGCTGCCGATCATCGCGCCCACGTAGGGCACCCAGGCGAAGATGCCGATCTGCTTGATGTCAAAGCCGAAGGTGTCGGCCAGGTAGAGCGGCAGCCAGGACACGAACAGCCACCAGATCGGGTCCAGGAAGAACCGCGAAATCAGGATGCCCCAGGTCTGCCGATGGCCCAGCAGCTGGCGCATGCTCGGCACGTACTCGGCCTTGGGCGTGGCCGGCTGTTCGGTCGGTGCATCCAGGATCAACGCGCGTTCGGCCGCGCTCACCCACGGGTGCTTGTCCGGGCCGGCGCGGTAGATGATCAGCCACGGCAGCAACCAGATGAAGCCGATCGCACCGATCAGGATGAACGTGCCGCGCCAGCCCAGCCACAGGAACAGCACTGCGATCAGTGGCGCCGACACGATCGCGCCGATCGACGCGCCCGCGTTGAACACGCCCTGCGCCAAGGCCCTCTCGCGCGCGGGGAACCACTCAGCGTTGGCCTTCACCGCACCCGGCCAGGCGCCGGCCTCGCTGATGCCCAGCATCGCGCGGACCAGGCTGAAGGACAGGATGGAGTGGGTGACCGAGTGCAGCGCGATCGAGATCGACCACACCGCAATGGACAGCGCAAAGCCCAGCCGCGTGCCGATGATGTCGAACAGGCGCCCGAACACGAACTGGCCGGCGGCGTAGAACAGCATGAACACCGTCACCAGCAGTGCGTAGTCTTCCTTGGTGGCGCCCACATCCTTGGAAATCTGCGGCCACATCACTGCCAGCGCGTTGCGGTCGATGTAGTTGATCACCGTGGCAATGGCGATGAGCGCCACGATCAGCCAACGGACGTAGGTACGGGCCTGCGTGGTCACTTTCATTTGCTGTCCTTGCCGGTGCTGCTGTCAAAGCGCTTCCAGCCGCCGTCCCAGCGCCAGCTCTGCCCACCGCCACTCACTTCATGGCTGCCGGGCTTGTCCGGTTCATCGGCAATGCCCACCGCCACCCGCTTGCCACCGGCCAGGTCCAGCACCAGCACGTCGGCATCCTTGCCGCGGTAATGCGCAATGGCATCGATGCGGCTGTTGGCACCGCGCACGGTCTCGGCCGTGCCGTCGTACTGGCCGTGCGGTTCCAGCACGCCATAGAAGGTGGTGGCGGCCTGGCCGTCCACACGCTGCAGCAGCATCGGTTCGCGGCGCAGGTTGAACGACGGGTCATTGGCCCCGCTCTCGCCGATCAGCGCCCGCGACGGCGCGGTACTGGCGAAGCGGTAGGTATAGAAGCGCCCGTCCAGCAGCCAGGTCAGGCTGCGCGCCTCACTGCTGGGCTCGCTGGAGGCATCCACCCACACGTGCTGGTAGCCGTTGGCCTTGCCGAGCACCGGGCGGCTGGTTACCGCCGACTGGCTCTTGAAGCCCACATCCATGATGTGGCCGTTGAAGTGCAGCGGCAGGTCGTAGCGTGCCGCCTTGCTGCCATTGACGCGCAGCAGGTCCAGCACGACCGGCTCGCCCAGCGAGGGGTGGGCCAGCAGCAGCTGGGTGCGGGTGAAGCTCACCCCGTCGTAGGCGCTGTCCATGCGGGCCGAGGCAATCTGGGTGTCGTCGCTGGTTGCGAACAGCAGCGGCGTCGGGGCCAGCGGCTGGCCCTTCTTCCAGTCGCCGCCGAAGTGGCTCTGCTCGTTCACCACCAGCGTGTTGTGCGCGATGGTCTGGCGTGCCCAGCTGTTGTTCTCGGGCAGGTAGATGCCGCCGGCCTTGGCCTCGATGTTGAGGAAGCGCGCCGCGCCGTAGTCGGTCACCACGCGCTGGCCGTTGTCGTAGAACAGCCAGTTGAGCTTGTCGAAGTGGCCGTGGCCCATGCCCTGCTTGGTGTTCTTCATCACCAGCGCCTGGCCGTTCTCACCGCCCATGCGCAGGATCGCCAGCGCCCCTTCGGTGCCGTCCGGGCCATCGCGCAGCAGCGTGGGCACGAACGCGAACGGCGTGGCCTTGTCCTGTGCCAGCGCCTGGGCCACCTGCAGGCCCTCGGGCGACAGCAGCACGCGCTTCTGCGCCTTGGCCACCGACAACAGGCGCGCATCGGTGGTGCGCGCGTAGGCGATGTCGATGCCGGCCACCAGCTCTTCGGTGTCCAGGCCCTTGTCCAGGATCGCGTCGTTGATCGGGAAGAAGTAGCCGCCGTAGCTGCTCTGCACCAAGGCATCCACCGCTTTGAGCAGCACGCCGTCGCGGCGCTTGAAGATGCCCTGCTGCGGCTCGTTGCGCTCGATCGCATTGGCGAACAGGATGAACGGTGCCAGTGCATAGCGCTGGTAGTAGGGGCCTTCCTCGTAATAGCCATCAGGCGAGAACAGCTGGTCCACCTGCTTCAGGAAACCGGCGCTGCCGTCGCGCTTGCTGCCCTTCAACGCCTTGTCCACATAGGTGGGGTCGCGCAGCACGTAACCGGTCATGCCCACCGCCGCCACCGCCCAGGTGGCGTGGTTGTGGATCTTGTCGAAGTTTTCCGGCGTACCGCTCAGGAAGTCGGCCATCGGCCGGAACACGTTGTCGTCGATGGTCTTTCGGTCCGCGGCACTCAGGCTGTCGCGGATCGCGTCGTAGCCCTGCACCGCGCTCACCAGCCACACCGAGTCGTTGAGCGTCTGCCAGAACAGCCGGCCGGGAATCTGGCCGCGCCCCTGCGGGTGGGCGCCCAGCCCGGGGTACAGCTTGGCGTAGCCCAGCAGCAGGTCGCGTGCGTAATTGGCATAGACCTTGTCGCCGGTCAGCCGGTACAGCGCACCGGCGGCCTGGATGGCCTGGTAATTGCGCTTGTGCTGCTCGTGGGTGTAACCGCCGCCCTTGTCCTTGGGCACCGGCACATCGATGCCGGCCTTGATCATGCCGCGCACCAGGCGTTCGGCGCGCTGCTGTTCCTTGGTGAACACCGGGTAGCGGGTGCCGTCGCTGCGCATCTGCTGCCACTGCGCGGCGGTCACCAGTACCGGCGCGCTGCCTGCGCTGGCCGGTTGCTGGGTGGCGGCCGGTGCGGCGGCAACGGCGGGCAGTGCTGCGGCGCTGAAGGACGCGGCCAGCAGCAGCATCAAGGGCGTGGAACGCGTCATGGCAGGGTCTCGGCTGGAGTATCAGACTGCATTGCCGCCGTGGCGGTAAGCACGTTGTTGCGCACGCGCAGGTGGGGCTCGCCCACGCGGTGGCTGAAGCGCACGCGGCCGCTGTGCGCGAACTGGTTGTCCACCAGCGTGGCCTGCTGCACGCCCTGCAGGCGCAGGCTGGTGTCATCGGCCACGCCCACCTGCTGCAGGTGGTTGCCCTGCAACAGCAGCGACGGCCCGAAGGTGCTCTCGTCGGTGCCGCCGCGGTACAGGCTCAGCAGCGGCCCGCCGATGCGGGTGAAGTGCGAATCCACAATCTCCACCTGCTCGGCGTTGTAGGTGCCCAGGTCGTCGGTCTCGGCGGCGGCGGCAATCACGCTGCCGCTGATGTCGTCCACCGTGGTGTTGCGCAGCGTGATGCGCGCGGCCAGGCTGCCCTTGCCGGCGTTGATCACGTCGAAGGCCTTGTTGGCGGTCAGCCCGTGGATACGGCTGTCCTCAATGTGGAGGGTGTAGTTGAACGCCTGGCTGCCCGGGGCGATGCGCACCACCGCGTTGCCGGCGGCATCCGGCGCCAGGGCGCCGTCAATCTCCAGCCGCGACAGCTTCAACGCACCGCCCGCGCGGATCTCGAACAGGCTGGGGCGGGTGAACTGCAGGCGGGCCTGGCCACGCGCCGGCCCGATCACGCTCAGCGGGTGGTCGACGCCCAGCACCTGGTCCACCCGGTATTGGCCGCGCTGCAGCTGCAGGCGGTCGCCCGGGGCGCTGGCTGCAATGGCGCGGGTGAGGGTGTCCTCGCCCGGGGCCACCTTGCGCACGCTGCCGCTGTCCAGCGCCACCGTGCTCAGTTCCTTCGGGTACCACGCCACGCCCACCTGGTCGCGGGCGATCGGTGCCAGGTCGCGCGGGGCGCCTGCGGCCACCGTTTCCACCGGGTACTGCAGGCCGTTGGCCGCGCGCTGCAGGGTGACCTGGCGCGCGCTTACGCCGGCCGGGAAGCCGGGCGACACGGTGGGGCTCTGCACGTTGCCGCTGAAGGCAATGCCGCCCAGATCGCCCTGGCTGCGCAGCAGTGCGTTCTTGCCATCACCGATGAACAGGTTGCCCGCCATGCGGCTGTTCACCGGCATGGCATTGCGCTCATCGTCCAGCCCCGCGCCCAGGAACAGCTGGCGCACGTTGATGAAGCTGTTGCGCTCGATCACCGCGTCGTCCACCTGCTCATAGCGGTTCAGTGGCGCGTCGCGCGTGCCGGCCATCACCGCCAGCGCGGCGGCGAAGTTGTCGCCGGCGATGTTCTCGAAATAATTGTCGCGCACGATCTGGTGGCGGTTGATCACCCGCACGCCGCCGGTGTGGGCCTTGTTGTTGCCCAGGAACACATTGCGCTCCACCACGTTGCCGTGGCCATGGCGCAACACCATCGACCCGCGCGATTCAAAGAACACGTTGCCGCGGTACAGGTTGCCGCCGGACTTGTTGGACACGATCTCCACTTCACCGTCGCAGTGTTCGAACCAGTTGTTCTCCACCACCGTATTCGCGTTGGACTGCGAGTCGGTGCTGGTACCCACGCGGATGGTCTCGCCGCCGTTGCTACCCAGGTTGGGGCGCGGGCCGAACCAGTTGTGGTCGATGCGGTGGCGGTTGTCCAACCCGCTGGTGGCGTTGCGCACCACCACCAGGGTGGTGCCGGCGTTGGTCTTGCCCACCAGCTGGTTGTGGTCGAAGCGGTTGTGCTGGCCGTACATGCCCACCCAGTTGTCCGACTGCTGGCGGTCCGGCTTGTTGTAGCCGTCGATCACCACCCCGGTCACCCGGCTGTGGGTGGCCCATTCCTTGGACGAGGCGCGGAAGGACACCACTTCGCTGCCCGGCGCCCAGCCATCGCGGAACACCAGGTTGGACACTTCCAGGTAGCTGCCAGCCAGCCGCAGTTGCGACTGGCCGCTGAGAATCACCTTGCCGGGGGTCTGCGCCGTCAACTTAATTGGTTGACCAATTGTGCCGGTGCCGCGCAGAAGCAGGTCGGTATCGCGCCACACACCGTCGGCCAGGATCACCGTATCGCCGGGTTGCAGGTTCTTGGCCACCTGCGCATAGGCGGCAGCGTCGTGGACCAGGTGATTGGCGGCGAAGGCGGGCAGGGCGCCCAACAACAGGCCCGTGGCCAATGCCGCAGTTAGCGGGCGCAGCGCCCACGGCGCATGCGAATGGTGCAAAGTCACAGGCTTACCCTCCCAGATCAACCGTGGCGTCCAACGCGAGTCCGGATCGTAACAGGTCGGGCGCGGCGCGCGTCAACCACAATCGCATACCACTTTAGGTGCATGTGGTTAGCCGGTTGCGCATATTTCTGCTGCATCCGCACATTAAATTCGTCCAAAGTGGTCTAGGCGGATCACAGGGGTAGACTTTAGTACCAATTCATTGACATTGGTCCAGCAACCGTGAATTGTCCGGATCGAATCCGTGTAATCGGACGATCCATCCTGGGAGGGAGATCACGATGTTGCATGACCGCCGTACGGCCTCGCCACGAGGCCTCCGCCGCACCGCGCTGCATGGCGCGCTGTTGTATGCCCTGTCTGTCACCGCGGCCGTGCCGCTGGTGCACGCACAGGAGGCTGAATCACCGCCCGCGCAGGCCACCACCCTGGACCAGGTCCAGGTCACCGGTGTGCGCGGCACCATCCAGACCTCGATCGACAAGAAGCGCGAAGAGACCGTGGTGTCCGACGTGCTCGCTGCCGAGGACATCGGCGACCTGCCGGCCCTGTCCATCGGCGAGGCCATCGAAACCATCACCGGTGCCTCCACCCATCGCGAGAAGGGCGGGGCGTCGGAAATCTCGATCCGTGGCCTGGGCCCGTTCCTGGGCTCGTCCACCTTCAACGGCCGCGAAGCCACCAACGGCAGCGGCGACCGCTCGGTGAACTTCAACCAGTTCCCGTCCGAGCTGATCAACAGCGTGGCCATCTACAAGACCCAGCGCGCCGACTTCGTCGAAGGCGGCGTGGCCGGCACCGTGAACATGGAAACGGTCAAGCCGCTCGAATACGGCAAGCGCACCATCCAGGTGGACGGCCGCGGCACCTGGCAGGACTACGACGACCGCCTCAAGGACAAGGACGGCGTGGGCTGGCGCGGTACCGCCAGCTACATCGACCAGTTCGACATGGGCGGGGCCGGCAAGCTCGGCGTCTCGGTGGGCGTGCAGGCCCTGCAGGGCAGCAACCCGGAAGAAATGTTCTCCAGCAGCTCCACGTGGGTGGCCTGCGATGGCCGTGAAACCGTGGGCGCCACCCGCAACTGCACGCAGGTCAACGGCAACCAGGTCGCCAACGGCGTGCCCTATTACCTGGTGCCCAGCAGCCGCATCTACCGCCAGTTCATCGAACACGACAAGCGCGACTCGCAGTTTGCCGCGCTGCAGTGGCGCCCCAACGACACGGTGGAAGTGAACGTCGATTACCAGCATTCCAAGCGCGACTACACCGAAGACCGCTCGGACCTGTCGCTGTCGTCGATGATGCGCAACCTCAACAACCGCGTGGTCACCGACGACGGCGCGCTGCTGCACCACACCGGCAGCACCACCATCGACTCCACCGGCAACTTCCTGGAGCGCAAGGAGGAATACACCGGCGGCGGCTTCAACGTCATCTTCCGGCCCACCCCGGCCTGGACGCTGTCCACCGACCTGTCCTACTCCAACACCCAGCGCGATCAGATCGAGCGTTCCACCCGCCTGCGCGCCGGCCGTACCGACGTCAACGGCAACCCGGTGGGCGGCATCAAGAACACCCGCTACGTTGATTACACCTACGACTACAGCGGCGACGTGCCCAGCATCTATCTGGATCCGGCGTTCGACGTGAACAATCCGGACAACTACACCGATTCGGCGCTGATCCGCCGCCGCCAGCAGAGCCGCGAGCACACCATCCGCGCGCAGCGCTTCGATGCAGCGTTCACCCCGGAAAGCGGCTTCTTCACCGCCATCAAGGGCGGCGTGCGCCATTCCGAAGCCACCTACACCGACTTCACCAACACCCGCGACATCACCACCACCAATGTCGCCGCCATCCGCGCGGCCAACCGCGCCTGCCGCCAGGAATTCCCGCAGAAGGACTTCCTGGCCAACGCCAGCGGCAACACCATCGACCAGTGGGCCAGCTTCGACAGCCGCTGCCTGTTCAACGCCTTCACCGGCGTGGACGACACCGGCCTGAGCGCCGACCTGCGCGACCCGGCCAACAACGATGTCACCGAGAAAACCAACGCCCTCTACCTGATGGGCGACTACAGCAGCGAGTGGTTCGGCCTGCCGGTCACCGGCAACATCGGCGTGCGCGGCGTGCGTACCGACGTGCGCTCGGTGGGCCTGCGCAGCGGCCTGGATGTCATCAACAACCCCGATGGCAGCGTGACTCTGCGCCCCACGGGCGACTTCACCCGGCAGATCCTCAAGTCCAGCAACACCGAATGGCTGCCCAGCTTCAACGCCGCCTTCGAACTGCACCCGGACCTGCTGCTGCGCGTGGGTGCCTACCGCGCCATGTCGCGCCCCGACCTGGCCGCCGAAGGCTTTGGCCGCAGCTTCACCCTGGACGAGGCCGATACCGATTTCCGCACGGTGGCCGAGGCGCTGGGCAACATCACCGCCACCGGCAACCCGCGCGCCAAGCCGCTGATGTCCTGGAACGCCGACGTCTCGCTGGAGTGGTATGCCAACGCCGATTCCATGCTGTCCACCGCGATCTACTACAAGCAGTTCAACGGCGGCTCGGTACCGGTGGTGGTGGGCGAAACCTTCGATATCGACGGCCAGAGCGTCACCGTGCCGGTGGAGCAGCTGGCCACCAGTGACCAGAAAAGCGACCTGATCGGCTTCGAGCTCACCGGCTCGCACAGCTTCAGCTACCTGCCGGGCATCTTCTCCGGGCTGGGCGTGAAGGCCAGCTACAACTACGCCCATTCCAACTTCAAAACCGAAGACCTGCGCCTGGGCGAGTCCACCGACCCCATCACCGGCGTCTTCACGCCCGGGATCGTCGAGCCGGCCAACATCTTCGGCCTGTCCAAGCACGTGGCCTCGGCCCAGGTGTATTGGGGCCTGGGCAAGCTGGACCTGCAGGCCATCTACAAATACCGCTCGGATTATTACCAGCAGTTCGTCGGCGACCCGTCGCAGAACCGCTACGTGCGCGACAATGGCTCGCTCGACTTCCGCGCCACCTACAAAGTGAACAAGCACTTGTCGCTGTCGTTGTCGGCCAGCAACCTCACCGACGAGCCGCGGGTGTCGGATATGCCCATCCTGGGCAGCTTCCGCGAGTACACCACCTACGGGCGGCGCTATTATCTCGGGGTGCGCTACCGCTTCTGAGGTCAGTGGCGCGGTTTTCCCAACCGCGCCGCTCTCTGAGGGCGCGGGTCGCATGATGGTCCCCAGCCACCGTACAGCCAGGTCTTGATGATGTCCGAACCCCGTCTCTACCAGTCCATTGCCGCCGAAATCGTCGCGCTGATCGAGAAGGGCGAATTCCCGCCGGGCTCGCGCCTGCCCGGCGAACGCGACCTGGCCGAACGCCTCGGCGTCAGCCGGGTGACCGTGCGCGAGGCGGAAATCGCGCTGGAAGCGCAGGGGCTGATCACCATCAAGACCGGCTCGGGCGTGTATGTGAAGGCGCGCCCGTCGCAGGCCCCCGGCGCGCTGCCGGACGTGTCTGCCTTCGACCTCACCGCCGCCCGTGCGGTGATCGAGGCCGAAGCGGCGGCCATGGCCGCCAGCCGCATCACCGACGCCGAACTGCAGGACTTGGCCGGCCTGATCGCCGCCATGGTCGACCCGGCCTCGGGCGAGGCCGCCGCCAGCGAAGCCGACCGCCAGTTCCATCTGTCCATTGCCCGCATTGCCGGCAACCCGGTGGTGGAGCACTGCGTGCAGCTGATCTGGCGCATGCGCAACGAACTGCCGCGGGTGAAGCAGGTGTATGCCAACGTCTGCCACAACGACGACGACACCCGCGACGAAGAGCACACCGCCATTCTCGACGCCCTGCGCCAGCGCGACCCGGCTGCCGCACGGCTGGCCATGCGCAACCACTTCCAGCGCCTGTTCGAATCCATGCTGGAAGCCACCGAAAACGAAGCGCTGGCCGAAATCCGCCGGCGCACCCAGCAGGACCGCGAACGCTTCATGGCCGCCACCGGGCACTGAGCCCGGTGCGGGCGGGGCGGGTTACTCGCCCTGGTACTGCTTTTCTTCCACCAGCTGCGAACCGGCCACGCGGTTGATCTCGTTCTTCACCTTCACCCGCTCGCCGTTGGTGCCGTACACCCCACGCGCCAGCTGGATGAACGCATCGTCGAACTCCTGCGCCGCTTCCTTGTCGCGCAGCTGGTCCTGGATGTCCCACATGCGCACGTTGATCGCCTTGAGCTGATCCTTCAGGGCATCCAGCCCCGGCTGGCTGGCCAGCTGCTGCTGCCACAATGGCCACAGGCCATCGAGTTCCTTGCGGACGTTGGCGTTCTTGCCGGCATCGCTGATGCGCTCGGCCTTGATTTCCAGAATGGTGATCTTGTCGATCAGCTCGCCAATCGATACCGGGGTCAGGATCGCGTCCACGCCATTACTCGCAACAGGTCAGAGCAGCCATGATAGCGCGGCCCCTGTGCGGCATCGTGGACGCAGGATTTACGCTGATTTTGCGCCGGCACCGCCGCCGCGGCATGGCGGCTTTACGGCCCCAACAGGAACACTGCCCACCTCGACGGCGCCGCCGTCCGATGGAGTGCTTACCGTGGTGGTTGAACAGATGAAAGGGCGCATCGTGCGCCGCTGCAGCGTGCTGCTGCTGGGCCTGGCGATGAGTGGTGCGGCGGCGGCCGCGGTGGAGGGCAACGCAACGCTCACCACCGATTACGTCTGGCGCGGCAGCTCGCAGAGCGACGGCGACCCGGCCGCGCAGGCCGGCGTCAAACTTGGCAGCGAGCGCGGCTGGTATGCCTCGGTATGGGGCTCGGGCGTGTCGTTCCAGCCCGACAACGGCGCACGCAGCGAGTTCGACGTGGTGGCCGGGTGGAGCGGGGCGTTGGGCCAGGACTGGGCGCTGGACGTCAACCTCACCCGCTACCTCTACCCGTCCAGCAACGTGGACCTGAACTGGACCGAGCTCAACAGCACCCTCACCTGGCAGCAGCGCTACTGGCTGCAGGTAGGCGTGTCCGACGACGCGCTGGCCGGCGGCCACACCGGCACCTACGCCCAACTGGGCGCCCGCCTGCCGCTGGGCGAGCAGTGGCGGCTGGAAGCGGCGGTGGGCCATTACTGGCTGGCCAGCGCGCAGGCCGACGACTACCTGCACGGCCAGCTCAGCGCCGTCTGGAAGGTCCACGGCCCGTGGGAACTGCGCCTCACCGCGCACGACACCGACACCGCCGCCAAACGCCTGTTCCCCGGCAACGCAGGCTCCCGCGTCGAATTCGCGGTACAAACCGCGTTCTAACGGAGCGCCCACCCACCCCGTGCGGTATTCCTACCGCCGGGCACACACCCCATCCGGTAGAGCCGACCGTTGGTCGGCTGCCCCCGGCGGCACGCAATGCAGCCGACCAACGGTCGGCTCTACCGGGCGGCACGCAAATGCAGCCGACCAACGGTCGGCTCTACCGGCGCAGCACCGCCACCGCCCACACCGCCATCGCCACCGCGGCCACGCCCGCGCCGGTCACGCACACCCCGGTCCACCCGAACGCGCCATACACCTGCGCCGACACCAGCGACCCCAGCGACCCACCAATGAAGTACCCGGTCATGTACCCCGCATTGAGCCGGTTGCGCGCCTCCGGCCGCAGCGCGAACACCACGTTCTGGTTGCTCACGTGCAGCAACTGCGCCGCCAGGTCCAGCACCAGCACGCCCACCACCAGTGCCACCAGCGACTGCGTTGAAAAGCCCAGCGGCAACCACGACGCCGCCAGCAGCACCAGCGCCAGTGTCGTCGCCAATGCCGCCTTGCCGCGGTCGGCCATCCGCCCGGCCACCCCGGCGGCCAGCGTGCCCGCCGCGCCCACCAGCCCGAACAGCCCGATCGTCGCATCGCTGTAGTGGTACGGCGCGCCCGCCAGCAGGAAGGCCAGCGGCGTCCAGAACATCGCGAACATCGCAAAGCTCAACGCCCCCAGCAGCGTGCGCAGCCGGAACACCGGCTCCTGCGCGAACAGCGTGCCGATCGAACGCAGCAACGCCCCATAACTCAAGCCCGCATGCTGGTAGAAGCGCGGCAACGTGCGATACAGCACCCACGTGGTCAGCACCAGCGTGCCCGCCGCCATCCAGTACACCCAGCGCCAGTCGCCCAGCGACGACAACGCCCCGGCCACCGTGCGCGCCAGCAGAATGCCCAACAGCAGCCCGCTCATCACCGTGCCCACCACCCGGCCACGCTCTTCCGGCCGCGCCAGCGTGGCTGCAAACGGCACCAGCACCTGCGCCACCACCGAAAACAGCCCGGTAATCGCCGTACCCACCAGCAGCCAGGCGAACTCATGGCTCAACGCGCTCACCACCAGCCCGGACGCCGACAGCAACGACATCACCACGATCAACCGCCGCCGCTCGAACATGTCGCCCAATGGCACCAGCAGCACCACCCCCACGCCATAGCTCAACTGCGCGGCCGTCACCAGCGTGCCCGCGCGGCCGAACGACACCCCGAACTCGCCGGCAATGGTGTGCAGCAGCGGCTGCGCGTAGTAGTTGCTGGCCACCGCCACGCCGGTGGCAAAGGCCATCAACAGCACCTGCCAGCGGCTCAACGGGGTGTGTACATCGGCGGTCATAACGCGTCCAGACTCCAGGGGGACGCCAGTGTCCGCCCACCTGCGCCATGATGGAAATGAATAGTTATCATTCAACGCATCTTAAAAATAGATGCATACCGGAGACCACGGCGTGAACCTCAAACAGCTCGAGTTCTGCGTGGCCCTGGCCGAAGAGCGCAACTTCACCCGCGCCGCCCAGCGCTGCCACGTCGTGCAGTCCGCGCTCAGCCACCAGATCGCCCACCTGGAAGAGGAACTGCAGGCCACCCTGTTCGAACGCCTGCCGCGCCAGGTACGGGTCACCCCGGCCGGCGAAGCGCTGCTCAGCCACGCCCGCCAGGTGCTCGATTCACTGCGGCACATGCGCGAAGACGTGGCCGCCGTGGCCGGCCAGGTGCGCGGCACCCTCACCATCGGCCAGATCACCTCGCTTACCGCCGTGGACCTGGTGGCCTGCCTGGCCGCCTTCCACACCCGCTACCCGCAGGTGGAATTCCGCCTGCGCATGGACAAAAGCGAAGTGCTGATGGAAGACGTGCGCGAGCGCCGCGTCGATGTTGCGCTGGTGGGCCTGTCGCCCGGTACCGCCATCGACGGGGCCTGCCACCGGCTGCTGGCCGAAGAATCCATGGTGGCCGTGCTGCCGCCCAGCCACCCGCTGGCCAGCCGAAAACGCCTGTCGCTGGCCACCCTGGCTGAGTTGCCGCTGGTGGATTTCCAGTACGGCAGCGGCGGCCGCCGGCAGACCGACGAAGCCTTCGCCGCCGCCGGGCTACCGCATCGGGTGCCGTTCGAAATCAACCACATGTCGCTCATCGAGCGCTTCGTCCAGCAGGGGCTCGCGGTGGGCATCGTGCCGGTGGCCATCGCGGCCGGGTTTACCGGCGTGGCCTGCGTGGCCATCCAGGATGCGCCCGTGCGGCGTGTGCATGCGGTGTGGTCGCGGTTGCCCACGCCGGCGGCGCGGGCCTTCATGCAGGAACTGCTGCAGCACGTGGCCCCGCAGGCGGAGCCACGTGCCGGCGTGGGGCTCAGGCGCCGCGCACGCGCAGGGTGAGGCCCTTCAGGAAGTTGCGCAGCAGCTGGTCGCCGCAGGCGCGGTAGTTCTTGTGGTCCGGCTGGCGGAACAGCGCCGACAGCTCCGGCTTGGACACCGGGAAACCGGCCTGCTGGAAGATATCGTGCATGTCCACGTCCTTCAGCTGGAAGGCCACGCGCAGCTTCTTCAGCACCAGGTTGTTGGTGATGCGCTTTTCCACCGGGCGCAGCGGCTGGCTCTCGTCGCGGCCACGGAAGTGCACGATCAACCCGTCCAGGAAGTGCGCCAGGGTGCGATCGTCGCAGGCCACGAAGCCCTCTTCGTCTTCCTTGCGCAGCCAACCGGCCACATCGGCCTTGTCGATCACGAAGGCCGGATCGGCCAGGGCACAGGTGTCGGCGATCATGCCGTCGCTGAGGTCGAGCATGTAGCGGATGCTGCGCAGTACATCGTTGTTGATCATGTGACGTCCAATACCGCCGGCGCGGCTGCGCGGCTGGCCGCCATTTTACCCCCTGCCGGCCTCAGCACCCGGCGCGACCGGCCACGCTGTCATCTGGCTGCCATGAAAGTGCAGCACAGTGCCGCCATCGAGCATCAACAGGCAGTGGAGCAGGCAATGCGCAGGTGGCAGGTTCTGGCGGGTGTGGGCATGGTCTGGCTGGCCGCAACGGCCGCCGCCCAGGCCCCGTATGTGGCAATCGAACAGCGCGTGGACCCGCAGGAACTGGCCCACGTAGGGCTCAGCCCGGCCCAGCTTCAGACCCTGAACCGCCTGCTGCGCGAGGCCGACGCCCGTACCCCGGCCCCGCCGGTGGCCGCCGCCCCGGTGGTCGCGCCCGGCGCGCCCACCCCGACGCCCATGTTCCCCGGCCTGGACGACGGCCCCATCAACGCCACGGTCACCGGCCAGGTGGACGGCTGGGCCCCGGGCACCGTGTTCACCCTCGACAACGGCCAGCAGTGGCAGGTGCTCAAGGGCGAAATGAAGCTCAAGACCAGCCGCAGCAACCCGGCCATCGTCGTCGTACCGGGCATCGCCGGCCGCTGGTTCCTGCAGGTGGACGAAGACCTGCCCAAGGCCCGCGTCTTCCGCATCCGCTGATCGCCGATCGCGCGCCGGCCGCGTAAACGGACGCCCACCCACGTAGAGCCGGGCTCTGCCCGGCTGCTCCAGATTTCGGCCAGCCGGGCAGAGCCCGGCTCTACGCGATCCCGCCCCGCGGGCTACGTCGCCATACCCCCGGCACACACCCCCCGCATCGGTGCGAAAATACCCGTGATTCCCACGGAGTACCCCGATGACCCGTACCGCTCTGATTACTGGCGCCACCTCCGGCTTTGGCGCTGCCGCCGTCCATCGTTTCGCCCAGGCCGGCTGGCGCGTCATCGCCACCGGCCGCCGTGCTGAACGGCTGCAGCCGCTGGTCGACGCCTACGGTCCTGAGCGTGTGCATGCGGCCGTCTTCGATGTGCGCGACAGCGCCGCCATGGAGGCCGCGCTGGCCGCCCTGCCGGCCGACTTCGCCGCCATCGACCTGCTGGTCAACAACGCCGGCCTCGCCCAGGGCACCGCCCCGGCGCAGAGCGCCTCGCTGGACGACTGGCGCACCATGATCGACACCAACGTCACCGCGCTGGTCACCCTGACCCACCGCCTGCTGCCGCAGCTGGTGGAGCGCAAGGGCGCCATCATCAACATCAGCTCGGTGGCCGGCGTGTACCCGTACCCGGGCGGCAACGCCTACGGTGGCACCAAAGCCTTCGTCAGCCAGTTCTCGCTCGGCCTGCGCGCCGACCTGCACGGCACCGGCGTGCGCGTCACCACCATCGAACCGGGCATGGCCGAAACCGAGTTCACCCTGGTGCGCACCCACGGCAACCAGGCCGCCTCGGACACCCTCTACACGGGTGCCAACCCGATGACCGCCGACGACATCGCCGAGCAGATCTTCTGGGTGGCCAACCTCCCGGCGCACCTCAACATCAACCGCCTGGAACTGATGCCGGTAAGCCAGTCGTTCGCCGGTTTCCAGGTCGCGCGCGACTGATCCAAGGGCATCGCTGCCCGGTCGTGCCGGCCGCTGGCCGGCACCTCGCCACGCGAACAAACCGGCAGAGCCGACCGTTGGTCGGCTGCTCTCGGCGCACACCCACCGCTTACGGCAGCCGACCAACGGTCGGCTCTACCTCAGGCGGCTGTCCACACCGCCAACTCATACCCATCCGGATCGCGGAAATGAAACCGCCGCCCACCCGGAAAGTCGAACGTTGCCCGGCACACCTCCGCCCCGGCGGCTTCCACCCGCCGCTGCGCGTCGGCCCGATCGTCGGCATACACAATCACCAACGGCCCACCCGGCCGCACCGGCTCACCCGTGGTGAACCCGCCGCGCAACCGGCCATCGTCGAACTCGGTATACCCCGGGCCGTAATCGGTGAACGACCACCCAAACACGCTGCCGTAGAACGCCTTGCTGCGCGCGATGTCAGCGACGTTGAATTCAATGTTGTCGATCCGGCGATCGTTGCCGTGTGCGGTGCTCATGGGGGCATCTCGTTGAAAGGAGCCCCAGCATCGCCACCCCGGCCGCGCCGGTCTTGAACAAAACGGCCAGTCAGCTACGCCACTGCGCGCACAACTGCGCCGCCCCGATCCCTGCCAACGCCCGTACCTCGCGGCTCAGGTGCGACTGGTCGGCATAGCCCACGTCCGCCGCCAACCCCGCCAGCCCATCCCCCGGGCGCGCACGTGCCAGCGCCAGGAACCGCTGCAGCCGCAGAATCCGCTCCAGCATCTTCGGCCCATAGCCGAACTGCTCGTGGCACAACCGGCGCAGGCTGCGCGTGCTCACCTGCAGCGCTGAACTGATCGCGGCCAGATCGTGGCCACCGGCCCGCACCTGCCCGAACACCCGCGCCGCCACCGCGTGGCGCCCCCCGGTAGAGCGGGGAAGCCCAGCCAGCGCCTGCGCAAACAACCGCTGCCGCGTATCGCCATCGCCCACGTCATTCAAGCGCGCCGCCATCTGCCGCGCCTGCGGCCCCAGCACCGCATCCAGCTCCACGGCCATGCCCACCATCTCGCCCAGCGGCACCCCCAACCACGCCCGCGCCGCGCCCGGCTGAAACCGCGCGCCCAACACCTGCGCACCGGGCATCAACTGCGGGTGCGCAGCCACCACATCCGGCCCCACCACATACAGCCGCCCATCGCGCCACAGGATATCCACGCAGCCATCGGGCAGCACCGCCACCTCACCGCTGTGCCCCACCGGCAGATCGCTGCGCCACAGCTGCCCGAAGCAGCCCTGCAGCGCAGCCGGCGGCATCCATTCGCGATAGCGACCGGTGGCACCGGCAACGCTTGGAAGTTCAGCAGGATCGGGGCAGGAAGACATGCATGGACGATAGCGCACTGCCAGGTGGTCGCCAGCGAGGGGGGCTGCCTGAAACAAGAACGCCGACCCAAGGGTCGGCGTCCAAGTTGCATCTGGAGCAACAGCCCCCTTGGAGTGCAAGGGGGCGCGCCGGCAGGCGCGGGGATGTGGAGGTACCAGCAGGGGCCCGAGGTTTCGCGTAGCGCAACCTTGGGGTAGTCGCGCGGCGCGCGGCTACTGCGCCTTGATCGCCATAGCCTGAAGTCCGGTCCCATCCAGCTTCTGCTTGGCTTCCGCCAGCTCCCCGGCGCTGCCATACGGTCCCATGCGCACGCGGTACACCGTCTTGCCGTTGATCTGCGCCGATTCCACCCGCGCCGCCAGACCAATCATCGCCAGCTTGGCCTTGGTCGCCTCGGCATCGCCAGACGCACCAAACGCACCGGCCTGCAGGATGTAACGCACGTTGCTGGCCGCAGGCGCAGCCGCCGCCGCAGCAGGCGTCGCTGCCGCAGTAGCCGCCGGCTTCGGTGCAACCGGGGTAGCGGCCGCCGTCTGCGCCGGCGTTGCCGCCGCAGCCGTGGTCGCCGCCGGGCGCTCCGCCACCGGGGCGGGCAGCGGGGCGGTGCTCACCGGTGCCGCCGACGTGGTTGCTGCGGTGCTGGTCGGGGCCGGTGCCGGCGGCAACGGACGGCCTTCCAACGCCGCCTGCGCGCGCTGCGCCTCGGCCTTGGCACGGCGCTGGTCTTCCGCACGCGCGCTGGCCGCCAGCTCCGCATCGGACATTTCCACTTCCTTGCCGGGCAGCAAGGTGTAGAAGTCGTACTGCGTAGCTGCCGGCTTGGCCGGTTCGGCAGGCTTGGCCGCCGCGCCCGGCTTGGGCAGTTCAGCGCCCACGTCGGTATCGGCGTCGCTCACCGGGGCCGGCTGGGCGTTCGGGTTCGGCTGCGGGCCTACCCGCAGGAAGCCGTCACCGTCGCTCTTGAACAGGTTGGGTGCTGCCAAAAACACTACGGCCGCAATCGCCACACCGGCCACCAGCCACACCCATCCCGGCGTGCCCTGGTTGCTGTTGCGTCGTGCCTGGCTCTTGCCGCGTCGTGCTGCCATTTACTGCTTCTCCACTGCTTACATTTTTTCCGGGGCGGAAACGCCCAGGACGCTCAGACCATTGGCCAGCACCTGGCGCGCCGCGCAGGCCAGCGTGAGCTTGGCGTTGCGTTCGGCGTCGTCAGCCACCAGTACCTGCGTGCCGTGATACCACGTGTGGAAGGCGTGCGCCAATTCACGCAGATACTGCGCGATCAGGTGCGGCTCCAGCGCGATACCGGCCGCTTCCACCACCTCCGGGAAGCGCGACATTTCAATCATCAGCCACAGCGAGGCATCGTCGTTCAGCGACGCCACACCCGCCAGGCCTTCGCCCGGCGTGTAGCTCAGGCCCTTCTCCTGGGCCTGGCGCAGCAGGCTGCACACCCGGGCGTGCGCATATTGCACGTAGAACACCGGGTTGTCGTTGCTCTGCGCGCGGGCCAGGTCGATATCGAAGGTCAGCTGCGAATCGGGCTTGCGCGCAATCAGGAACCAGCGGGTCGCATCGCGGCCGGCTTCTTCAATCAGGTCGCGCAGGGTCAGGTAGCTGCCGGCACGCTTGGACAGCTTCACTTCCTCGCCGCCGCGCATCACCGTCACCATCTGGTGCAGCACGTATTCCGGCCAGCCCTTGGGAATGCCCACGTCCAGCGCCTGCAGGCCGGCGCGCACGCGTGCCAGCGAGCCATGGTGATCTGCGCCCAGCTCGGTGATGGCGCGCTCATAGCCGCGCTGCCACTTGCTCAGGTGGTAGGCCACGTCCGGCAGGAAGTAGGTGTAGGTGCCGTCGGACTTGCGCATCACGCGGTCCTTGTCGTCACCGAAGTCGGTCGAGCGCAGCCACAGCGCGCCGCCGTCCTCATAGGTGTGGCCAGCCGCCTTCAGCTGGGCGACGGTCTCTTCCACCTTGCCGTCCTTGTACAGCGAGCTTTCCAGGAAGTAGATGTCGAAATCCACCCCGAACGCCGCCAGGTCCTGGTTCTGCTCGTTGCGCAGGTAGGCCACCGCGAAGCGGCGGATGCCATCCAGGTTGTCCGGGTCGCGCTCGCCCACCACCGAGTGGCCTTCCAGTTCCACCGTGGCACCAGCCAGGTAGGCGTTGGCCACGTCCTGGATGTAATCGCCGCGGTAGCCCGCTTCCGGCCAGCCGGCGTCATCGGGCTTGAGCCCCTTGGCGCGCGCCTGGGTGGACAGGGCCAGGTTTTCGATCTGCACGCCGGCGTCGTTGTAGTAGAACTCGCGTTTGGCGTTCCAGCCGTTCACATCCAGCAGGCGCGCCAGGCAGTCGCCGATGGCGGCGGCGCGGCCATGGCCCACGTGCAGCGGGCCGGTCGGGTTGGCCGACACATACTCCACGCCCACGGTACGGCCGTTGCCGCTCAGGTTGCGGCCGTAATCGGCGCCTTCCTTTAGCACGCTGGCCGCTTCGCGCTGGTAGGCGCTGGGGGCGAGGTGGAAATTGATGAAGCCTGGGCCGGCGATCTCAACGCGCAGCACATCGGCGCTCTTGGGCAGCGCATCCAGCAGCGCCTGGGCCAGGGCGCGCGGGTTGCTGCGCGCCGGCTTGGCCAGCAGCATCGCGGCATTGGTGGCGAAATCGCCGTGCTCACGGGTCTTCGGGCGTTCGACCACGAATTCCGGGGTCAGGGTATCGGCCGGCAGAGTGCCGTTGGCGCGCAAGGCTTCGATGCCTTGGCTGATCAGGGCGCGGAGGAGATTTTTCACAAGGCCTGCTTTGGGACTGGAGCGGCGGAATCGGCAATTTTAGCCTAGATGGCGGGCCGATCCATTGAACGGGGTTGGGGCAGGGGGCTTGAGGGGTCTTGGGGACGGTTTCGGGGCTTCGGACAGGCGCGTTTGGGCTGACTGGGGCGTTCAGCCCCGGAAGGACAGGGTGGGTTCGAGCCAACCTCGTTCAGCCATGGAGACGGGGGTGCCTTCGCCCACTACTACGTGGTCCAGGAGTCGGACTCCTACCAAAGGCAGGGCTTTTTCCAGATGACGGGTGATATCGCGGTCGGCAGCGGACGGTTCGGCGCTGCCAGAAGGGTGGTTGTGGCCGATGATCACGGCTGCCGCGTTGTGGAACAGTGCGCGGCGTGCCACTTCGCGCGGGTAGACCGCCGCCGCATCGATCGTGCCGTTGAAGAGTTCCTCGAACGCCAGCATGTGGTTGCGGGTGTTCAAGAACATGACGGCGAAGACCTCATGGGGGCGCCCGCGAAGCCGCTGTTTGAAGTAGCGCATGGCTGCCTTGGGATCGCACATGCCTTCACCCAGGTCCAACTTCGCACGCAAATGGCGGTCGGCGAGTTCCAGTGCGGCGACCAGCTTGCACGCCCGTGCCGGGCCGAGCCCTGGCAGTTTCCTCAGCTTCTGCGCGCTCATATCAAGCAATAGGCGCAGGGGGCCATGTTCCTTGAGGAGAAGGCGTGCGTTCTCCATGACGTCCAAGCCCTTGCAGCCGGTGCCCATGAACAGGGCAAGCAACTCAGCATCGGAAAGCGCTGCGGGGCCACGCGCCAGCAGTTTCTCACGGGGTTGCTCGTCCTTGGGCCAGTCTTTGATTGCCATGGCTCAAGTGTTGAGAAACACGTATGCCCAGCCAATCAGAATATGCCGCGTCCTCTGATAAGGGTTGCGCGTGGGCGCACTTGATGGCTGTTCAGCAGGCTGTTTGATCCAGTCAAAAACAATAATATTTCTACAGTTATGCGGAGAGAATGCTGTTGAGGCTGGCTAGCGGCTCTGCAATGTCATAGCTCCGTCCCCTCATTCCATTAGAAGTCGCACATACCGCGCATACAAGAAGCTCTGGTTCCGCGCCCGGCCCGTCGTCTCGTCCAACACCCCAGCTACCTGCAATCCATTGATGGCCTTCGCCGCGGTTGGAGCACTCACCTCCAGCACCTGCGCCGCGCGATCAATGTTGATTCTCGGCATGGTGGGAAGCAGCTCGAACAACCGAAGCGTCGCCAACGTACTGGTACCCAGTGCAAGCACACGCTTCCGATCCTCGGCGATGCATGCGGCAAGGGCAACGATGCTGCTTTGCGCCTCATCAGCAGCAGCCTCCACGGCCTCCAGAAAGAAGCTCACCCAGCCTTCCCAGTCACCGTCATTTCGAATGGCGGAAAGCCGGTCGTAGTACACCCGCTGGTGTCGTTTCAGGTAACCAGACACATACAGCAACGGCTCGGGCATCAACTTCCATTCTTCCAGCAACATGGCGATGAGCAGGCGCCCAATGCGGCCGTTGCCGTCCAGGAAGGGATGGATGGTTTCGAATTGCGCATGCACCAACGCCACGCGTACCAGGGGCGGCAACGTGTGCTTTGGCTGGTGGATAAAGCGCTCCAGCGCGCTGAGCGCGGGCCCCACTTCCTGAGCGGGCGGCGGAACGAAGCTCGCATTGCCTGGCCGGCTTCCACCAATCCAGTTCTGTGTAGTGCGCACGGCCCCCGGCTGCTTGGTGGCGCCACGCACGCCCGTCATCAGCACCCGGTGGGACTCGGTCAGCAGCCGTAGTGATACCGGCAGACCGGTAGGGCTACGCAGCTGTTCGCGCGCGTAGTTGAACGCCAGCAGGTAATTCGTAACCTCTTCCACATCCTGGGCATTGGTCACCGTCATACCGGCTTCCTCATCCAGCACGTCGGTCAGTGTGGCCTGGGTGCCTTCTAGCTGCGAGGTAAGCAAGGCCTCCTTGCGGATGGCGGCATAGATCAGCCAGTTGCTGGAGGCCACCAGCCCGGCCATGCCGGACAGGCGCGTCAACGCTACTTCGGCGCGGGCGTTCTGCTCCACGTACGCGGTGGGGGAAAGCACCGGCTCTCCGGGCGGGAGGGCGTGAGGCACGAACGCGGGAACGTTCTCGCCGCCAACGGCGGTTGTGGCATAGGTCCCAGTGATGCGCGGCATGACAAGGTTCCTTTGGATACGGTTTCAGCTGCGAAAGAAACCTTTCCCAGCCGCGAGCGTTATTAAAGCATCCTTTTTTAACGACTAAAACCGCGGGGTCACCTTCCGTTGTCGGCACCCTGCCTCAGGCAGTTCCGTCTACTGGGCAGGCCAACAATCAAGGGAGGCAGCCGTACACCCTCATGACCAAAAACACCCCCCTCATGCCCCTGAGGCATGAGCCGCCCACACCCCATCAGGTAAGCTAATCGCCTCAGTTCGACAGGAAATTCGCAGGTGGCTGACTCCCCCCAGGCTTCTCCGGCGTCCGCGCGCCCGCTGCAAGGCCAGAAGCTGTTGTTGTGCGTAGGGGGCGGCATCGCCGCCTACAAGTCGCTGGAACTGGTGCGTCGCCTGCGCGATGCCGGGGCCCAGGTGCAGGTCGCCATGACCGCCGGGGCCCAGCAGTTCGTCACCCCGCTGAGCTTCCAGGCCCTGTCCGGCCAGCCCACCCGCACCACCCTGTGGGACAGCGCCGCCGAGCAGGCCATGGGCCATATCGAGCTGGCCCGCTGGGCCGATCGCATCGTGGTGGCCCCGGCCACCGCCGATCTGCTGGCCCGGCTGGCCCACGGCAATGCCGATGACCTGGTCACCACGCTGTGCCTGGCCACCACCGCGCCGCTCACCGTGTGCCCGGCCATGAACCACCGCATGTGGCAGCACCCGGCCACGCAGGCCAACATCACCCTGCTGCGCCAGCGCGGCGCGCAGGTGATCGGGCCGGAAGACGGCCCGCTGGCCGAAGGCGAATCCGGCCCGGGCCGGCTGACCGAACCCAATGCGATTGTTGCGGCACTGGCCGCGCTGCAGGCGCCGGCCGGTGCCGACGCCGCGCCCGAGCAGCAGCTCAAGGGCCTGCGCGTGGTCATCAGCGCCGGCCCCACCTATGAAGACCTGGACCCGGTGCGCTACGTGGGCAACCGCAGCAGCGGCAAGATGGGCTACGCGCTGGCTGCGGCCGCCGTGCGCCAGGGCGCGCAGGTGGTGCTGGTGAGTGGTCCGGTGCAGCTGCCCACCCCGGCCGGGGTGCAGCGGGTGGATGTGCGCTCGGCCGCGCAGATGCGCGAGGCGGTGCTGGGCGCGCTGCCGGCCGACATCTATATAGGCGCGGCCGCGGTGTCCGATTACACCCCGCGCCAGGTGGCCCCGCAGAAATTGAAGAAGACCGCCGGCACCCAGACCCTCACGCTGGAGCTGGTGCGCACGCCGGACATCCTGGCCGAGGTGGCCGCGCAGACCAACGCGCTGAAGCTGGTGGTCGGCTTCGCGGCCGAAACCCACGATGTGGAGAAGTACGCGCGCGGCAAGCTGGTGGACAAGCGCCTGGACCTGGTGATTGCCAACCAGGTGGGCATTGCCACCGGCGGTTTCGAAAGTGATGAAAACGCGGCCACGGCCTACTGGCAGGGCGGCGAACAGGTGTTCCCCGGTACCTCCAAGGCGCTGCTGGCCGAACAACTGTTGTCCCTGATTGCCCAGAGGTTGCACGCATGAGCGTTGATTCCACCCTTCAGCCGTTGCAGGTCAAGCTGCTCGACCCGCGCTTTGGCGATACCTGGCCGCTGCCGGCCTACGCCACCGAGCACAGCGCCGGGCTGGACCTGCGCGCGGCGCTGGAAACCGAACTCACCCTGCAGCCGGGCGATACGGCGCTGATTCCCAGCGGTATCGCCATCCATATCGCCGATCCGAACCTGGCCGCCGTGGTGCTGCCGCGCTCGGGCCTGGGCCATCGCCACGGCATCGTGCTGGGCAACGGCACCGGGCTGATCGACGCCGATTACCAGGGCCCGCTGCTGATCAGCGCGTGGAACCGCGGCCGCGAGCCCTTCACGCTGCAGCCGGGCGACCGCATCGCGCAGCTGGTTGTGCTGCCCATCGCACGCGTAAGCCTGCAGGTAGTGGATACTTTCACCGACAGCGCCAGGGGAACGGGTGGATTCGGCCATACCGGGGTGCGCTGACCAGGGGGAAGTTCCATGAGCAAGGCGAAGGCGGAAGGGCAACCGAAGCTGGCAAGCAAGCGCACCGGGCCACTGGTGGTGGCCGCGCTGGTGCTGCTGGCTGCATGGTTTGGCTGGAGCGCGGTGCGGCAGTGGCAGCAGGCCTCGGTGGGCACGGAGCTGGAACAGTCGCGTGACCAGATCGTGGGCGGGGTGCAGACGGCGCTGAGCGGCCAGCTGGACCAGCTGCGCAAGCTGGTGAAGAGCGAGCGTGTGGCAACGGCGCTGCGCAACGGCGATGGCCAAGCCACGGCCGTGGCCATCCGCGAGGGCTGGCCGGGCACCGAAGAGGTGCAGGTCATCCCCGCCAGCCTGGACGCGGCCTATGCCGACCCGAAGGCCTTCGGTTACTCGCGTCTGGCGCTGCTGGAAGCGGCCAACGCCCAGAACGAGGTGGTGGCCCGCGTGGTGCGTGATGCCGGCGGCCAGCGCCTTGGCCTGGCGGTGCCGGTGGTGCTGGGCACGCAGGGGCCGGCGCTGGTGTACGTGCGCCAGCCGCTGCTGCGGCTGACCGCCACCTTTGATCAGGTGCGCGTGCCGGGCGCAGGCTACGTGGCCCTGCGCCAGGGCAACCACAACGTCATTGAACAGGGCAACGCGGGCCTGGCCGGCGGTGCCGAGGCGCTGGCGCGCCCGATCGGCAAGAGCGGGCTGCGCCTGGCCGCGGCCGTGCCGGATATTGAACCGGGCCCGCTGGGCCTGGGTGCCATTCCCAGCGCGGTGGTGGCGGTGCTGCTGCTGGCCATCGCCGGCATGCTGCAGTTCGGCAAGGGCAAGGTGCCGATGCCGCGCCGCCGCGCGTCGAAAGACGCCACCGAAGAAGACGGCCCCACGCTGCGCGAAAGCCTGGAACAGGTGCCGCTGGCGGTGGTGCCGGCCGTGGCCGAAGGCGGTCCGCCGCCGGTGCCGGGCGTAGCGGGGCAGGACGTGCCGGCCGGTATCTTCCGCGCCTACGACATCCGCGGCGTGGTCGGGCGCGAGCTCACCCCGCAGGTGGCGGCGCTGATCGGTCAGGCCATCGGTTCGGTGCTGCAGGTGCAGGGCCTGCGCGAGATCGTGGTGGGCCGCGATGGCCGCCTGTCCGGCCCGGAACTCAGTGCCGGGCTCATCGAAGGCCTGCGCCGCGCCGGCTGCGATGTCATCGATATCGGGTTGGCGCCTACCCCGGTGGTGTACTTCGCCAGCTACCACCTGCGTGCGGGCAGCTGCGTGGCGGTCACCGGCAGCCACAACCCGCCGGACTACAACGGCTTCAAGATCGTGGTGGGCGGCGAAACGCTGTCGGGCGACGCCATCACCGAACTGTTCCTGCGCATCCGCGACGGCCAGCTGCACGTGGCGGCCGAGCCGGGCAGCCTGAAGCAGCGCGAGGTCAACGCCGATTACATCCAGCGCATCGCCGACGACGTGCAGCTGGACCGCCCGCTCAAGGTGGTGGCCGATGCCGGCAACGGCGTGGCCGGCGAACTGGCCCAGCCGCTGCTGGAAGCCATCGGTGCGGAGGTCATTCCGCTGTACTGCGATGTGGATGGCACCTTCCCCAACCACCACCCGGACCCGAGCGACCCGCACAACCTGGAAGACCTGATCCAGACGGTGAAGCGCTTCGACGCGGACATCGGCCTGGCCTTCGACGGCGACGGCGACCGCCTGGGCGTGGTCACCCGCGAAGGCAAGATCATCTATGCCGACCGCCTGCTGATGCTGTTCGCGGCCGACGTGCTGATGCGCAACCCGGGCGCGCTGGTCATCTATGACGTGAAGTGCAGCGGCAAGCTGTCCGACTACGTGCTGCGCAACGGTGGCAGCCCGCTGATGTGGAAGACCGGGCATTCGCTGATGAAGGCGAAGATGCGCGAAACCGATGCCGAGCTGGCCGGCGAGATGAGCGGGCACTTCTTCTTCAAGGAGCGCTGGTTCGGGTTCGACGATGGCCTGTATGCGGCGGCGCGTTTGCTGGAAATCCTGGCCCAGCGCGAGGAGACGCCGTCGGAGGTGCTGGACGAACTGCCCGACAGCGTGTCCACGCCGGAGCTGAAGGTGCCGGTGGAATCGGGCACTCCGCACGCGCTGGTGTCGCTGTTCGTGTCGGCCGCGCAGGTGGAAGAGTCGCCGTTCGCCGGCGCCCGCCTGGCCACCATCGACGGCCTGCGCGCCGATTTCCCCGATGGCTGGGGGCTGCTGCGCGCCTCCAACACCACGCCGGTGCTGGTGCTGCGCTTCGAGGCCGATGATGAAGCGGCGCTGGAACGCATCAAGACCCTGTTCCGCGACCAGCTGCAGCCGTTGCTGCCGGGTGTGGACCTCGGGTTCTGATGGGCGTGGGTACCGACCAATGGTCGGTACCTACCGTCGCACCATCGGGTGGGCCACGACCGTTGGTCGTGGCGCATCCCAATCGAATACCCTGCGATCCTCACGCGCGCGACGTGATCCCGCACGCCATCCCGGTTCGCACACGGACAACGAGATACCGCCGGTAGGGTCGCATCCCAATCGACTGCCGTGAAACGGGCAACGTGCGATGTTGGCATGACCGTAAATCGAAACGTGTTTCTCCGCCGGTGTTCATGCCACAACCGAACGCGGGGAACGTATCGGCGGTCGATCGGGATGCGACCCTACCAGGTGTTCCGGCACAACGGTGATGGACGCAAGAAACCACACCCCGCCGCCTCACCCCTTGAACCGCAACCCCACGCCCGGTTCGGTGAACACGTACCGCGAATCCAGCGCGGAATCGCCCAGCTTGTGCCGCAACTTCCCCACCAGAATCCGCAGGTAATGCGTGTCTTCCTGATGCGTTGGCCCCCAGATCTCCTGCAGGATCTGTGGCTGGGTCACCACGCGCCCGGCGTTGCGCAGCAACAACGACAACAACGCGTATTCCTTGCGCGTCAACGCCACCGGCGCGCCATCCAGGTGCACCTCGCGGCGCACCAGGTCGATATGCAGATGCCCGTCATCGAACTGCGGCAACACGCCATCGGCCGACACCGTGCGCGAGCGCAGCAACGCCCGCACCCGCGCCATCAGTTCCTGGGTGCCAAACGGCTTGGTCACGTAGTCGTTGGCGCCGTTGTCCAGCGCGCGCACCTTCTCTGTTTCACCGGCGCGCACGGTCAGCATGATCACCGGCACCTGGCTCCACTGGCGCAGTTCGGCCAGCACCTCGTGGCCTTCCATGTCCGGTAGGCCGATATCCAGGATCACCAGGTCCGCGCCTTCGCTGACCAGCGCTTCCAGCCCGGCCTGGCCGGTGGCCGCCTGCACCACGCGGTAGCCCTGCGCGCGCAGGCTGATGTCGAGGAAGCGGCGGATCTGCGCTTCATCGTCAATCACCAGCACGCGCGCCGGGGGCGCACCTTGGGGCAGGTCAGGGGTCGTCGTGGTCATCGGCAGGGTGGGGTTGCAGCAGGGGCAGCGTAATGCGGATCAGGGTACCGCGTCCGTCGCGCCCTGGCAGTGCCTGCACGCTGCCGCCATGGGCGCCGATCATGCCCTGGCAGATGGTCAGCCCCAGCCCGGTGCCATGCCGGCCGCGGTCGCCACGCTCCACGCTGTAGAACATGTCGAAGATGCGCGCGCGCTCGTCGTCGGGAATGCCGGGGCCGGCGTCCAGCACGTCGATGCGCAGCTCGCCCTCCACCAGCCGCGCCTGCACCTCCACCGCCGCGCCGGGCGGGGAGAACTTGGCCGCGTTTTCCATCACGTTGAACACGGCCTGTTCCACCAGCGCCGGGTGTACCCAGATCGGCGCCAGCGTGGCCGGGATGTCCAGCTTCAACTGCACCTCCGGCTGGTAGCGCTGCAGGCGGCGCGCGGCCGAGCCCACCAGCTCGTCCACGCCGATCCAGTCGCGGTTGATCTGCAACCCTTCGTGGCCCAGCCGGGTCATGTCCAGCAGGTTCTGGATGTAGCGGTCCAGCCGCTCGCCTTCCACCAGGATGGTGTCCAGCAGGGCGCGGCGGTCCTGCGCGTCCATCGCGTCGGCATAGCTGCCCAGGCTGTCGGCCGAGCCGATCATCGCCGCCAGCGGCGAGCGCAGGTCGTGCGACACCGACGACAGCAGCGCCGAGCGCAGGCGCTCGGTCTCGTTGCTCACATGCGCCTTTTCCAGGTCGGCCACCAGCTGGGTGCGCAGCGCGGCCTGGGCAATGTCATCCACCATCGCCTCGGCCAGCTGCCGCTGCTCGGGGGTAAGGCGCGGCGCGTTGCGGGCGAAGCGCATGCCGGCCACGCCGATGGCGCGGTCGTCGCCGTCCAGCAGCGGCAGGAACCACCACTCCGCACCGGCCAGGGTGTCGGTGAAGCGGCCGCTGGGCTGGCCGTGGCGGCGTGCCCAGTCGGCGGCGGCCAGATCGGTGTCGCCCGGCGCGGCGCTGCCGCTGGTGCTGGTGTCCTGGCCGATGCGCAGCCACGCCGGTGCGTCCATCGCCTGTTCCAGCGCCTCGCGCCCGGCCTGGGCGACCTCTTCATTGCTGGCCGCGCGGGTCAGCTGCCGGCCCAGTGCCTGGCGCGCGTTGGCATGCCGGTTGGCCGCGCGCAACGCCAGCACCTGCATGCGCAGCCGCGACGCCAGCCGCCCGGCCACCAACGCAGCGGCCAGGAACAGGAACACGGTGATCACGCCCTGCCGCGCGCTGATGGCAAAGGTGAAGCGCGGGGCGATGAAGAAGAAGTTGTAGGCCAGGAAGCACAGCGCCGCGGCAATCACCGCCGCACTGGTGCGACTGCGCGCGGCCACCATCACCACCGCCACGATGAACACCATCGACAGGTCGTACAGCCCTACCCAGCGCTCGGCCACCAATGCCACCAGGCAGGCAATCGCCGTGGCGCCCAATGCCAGCAGGGTGTCCTGGCCGGTACTGCGGCTGGGCACGCTCAACCCGGTGCGGCGCGCGCGTGCACGCGCCTGCGGGGTGCCGATGATGGTGATCTCGTAGTGCGCGCCACGCTGGATCAACTGCTGGGTGAGGGTGCGGTTGAGCATGCGCGCGACCGGGCGCTCGCGGGTGCGGCCCAGTATCAGGGTAGACACGCTGTTGTGCGCGGCATGGTCCAACAGCGCATCGGCAATGCTGGACCCGTGCAGCAGCTCGGCCTCACCGCCCAGGCGGCGGGCGAGGGCGAACGCCGCGTCGATCTCGCGCCGGGTGGCCTCGTCGTTGCGGCGGCCCTGCACGGTCACCACCGTCCATGGCGCATCGCGGCGCTCGGCAATGCGCCGGCCCACGCGCACCAGGTACTCGCTCTGGCCCCCGCCATCGATGGCCACCAGCACGCGGCGGCGCAGCGGCAAGTTGCCTTCGCCACGCGCGGCGCGGGTCTCGCGCAGGCTGCTGTCCACGCGGTCGGCCGCTTCCTGCATGGCCAGTTCGCGCAGCGCGGTGAGGTTGGCCGGCGAGAAGAACGCCTGCAGGGCCTGCGCGGCCTGCTCGGGCACGTACACCTTGCCCTGCTGCAGGCGCTCGATCAGTTCGCGCGGGGGAATGTCCACCAGCACGATGTCGTGCAGGCGATCCAGCACCGCATCGGGCACGGTCTCGCTCACGCGTACACCGGTGATGCGCATCACCACATCGTTGAGGCTTTCCAGGTGCTGGATGTTGACCGTGGTCCACACATCGATGCCGGCCTCCAGCAGTTCCATCACGTCCTGCCAGCGCCGCTCGTGGCGGCTGCCGGGCACGTTGCGGTGGGCCAGTTCGTCCACCAGCACCAGCGCCGGGTGGCGCGCCAGCACCGCGTCCAGGTCCATCTCGCCCAGCACGTGCTGCTGGTAGTCGCGTTGCAGCAGCGGCACCTGCGGCAGGCCCTCCAGCAGCGCCGAGGTTTCGGCGCGGCCGTGGGTTTCCACCAGCCCCACCACCACGTCCACGCCACGGCGCAGTTGCTCGTGCGCGCGGCTGAGCATGCTGAAGGTCTTGCCCACGCCGGGGGCGGCACCGAGGAACACGGTGAGTTTGCCGCCGGCTTCGCGTTGCAGACGTTCAACCAGGGCATCGGCCTGGCGGGTGCGGGGGTCGCTCATGGGTGGCGATTGTGCGCCCGGGACGGTACGCAGCGCATCAAGGCATCCCGTAGAGCCCGGCCTTGCCCGGCTGCCCGTCCTGCGCATCCAGCGCCAGGTTCAACGTCATCACGTTCACCCGCGGCTGCCCGAACACGCCCCACTGCGGACCCAGCGTATGCGCCTTCACCAGCGCCGCCACCTGCTCAACCGGCAGCCCACGGCTGCGCGCCACCCGCGCCATCTGCACCTGCGCGGCGGCTGGCGACAGCTCCGGGTCCATGCCGGCGCCCGACTGCGTCACCAGGTCGCCGGGCACCTGCGCCGGCGTTATCCCTTCGCGCGCGGCCACTGCGGCGATGCTGGCCTGCACGCGTTCCTGCAGGGCCGGGTTGCTGCGCGCCAGGTTGCTGCCGGCCGCGGCCATCGGGTCGTAGTTGGCCGCCGACGGGCGCGCCTGGAAGTAGCCGTCGCCGGTGAACGGCTGGGCGATCAGCTGCGAGCCGCGCACCTGGCCGTCGCGGATGAGCAGGCTGCCGTCGGCCTGCGCCGGAAACAGCAGCCGGCTGGCGCCGGTGGCGGCCAACGCGTGCGCCAGGCCGAGCAGCAGCAGGCTGACCAGGCCCAGCATCAGCGCCGGGCGCCACGCGCCGTGCTGCTGCAGGGTGGCCGCATCCACGGCGCGGGCGCGCGCGGTGCGGGGCAGGGAGGTTGCAAGTGAGCGGTTCATGCGCCGAATACCGAGACAAGGAAGAGGTCGATCAACTTGATGGCCGCGAACGGCAGCAGCACGCCGCCCAGGCCGTACACCAGCATGTTCCGGCGCAGCAGCGCGGTGGCCGTGGCCGGGCGGAAGCGCACCCCGCGCAGAGCCAGCGGAATCAACGCCGGAATCACCAGCGCGTTGAAGATCAGCGCTGCCAGCACCGCGTTGCGCGGGCTGGACAGGTGCATCACGTTCAATGCCGCCATCGCCGGCAGGGTGGAGGCGAACAGCGCCGGCAGAATCGCGAAGTACTTGGACACATCGTTGGCCAGCGAGAAGGTGGTCAGTGCACCGCGCGTGATCAGCTGCTGCTTGCCCACTTCCACCACCGCCAGCAGCTTGGCCGGGTCCGAATCCAGGTCGACCATGTTGCCGGCTTCCTTGGCGGCCTGCGTGCCGGAGTTCATCGCCAGGCCGATATCGGCCTGGGCCAGCGCGGGGGCGTCGTTGGTGCCGTCGCCCACCATCGCCACCAGCCGTCCACCGGCCTGTTCGGCACGGATGCGGGCCAGTTTGTCTTCCGGGCGCGCCTCGGCGATGTAGTCGTCCACGCCGGCTTCGGCGGCAATGGCCGCGGCGGTGAGCGGGTTGTCGCCGGTGATCATCACCGTGCGGATGCCCATGGCCCGCAGCTGCGCGAACTTCTCGCGCATGCCGTGCTTGACCACGTCCGACAGCTCGATCACGCCCAGCACATGCCGCCCTTCGCAGACCACCAGCGGGGTGGCGCCGTTGCGCGCCACCTGCTCCACGCGGCCCGGCAGTTCGGCCGGCACCGTGCCACCCAGCTCGCGCACATGGGCGGTGATCGCATCGGAGGCCCCCTTGCGGATGCGCCGGCCGCCGTCCAGGTCCACGCCGGACATGCGGGTCTGCGCGGTGAATGCCAGGTAGTCCGCACGGTCCGGTTCGGCAGTGGTGCAGCCCTGCTCGCGCGCCAGGCGCACGATGGACTTGCCTTCCGGGGTGGGGTCGGCCAGCGACGACAGCAGCGCCGCTTCGCGCAGCTGCGTGGCGTCGATCCCGGCCAGCGCATGGAAGTGGGTGGCCTGGCGGTCGCCGTAGGTGATGGTGCCGGTCTTGTCCAGCAGCAGCACGTCCACGTCGCCGGCCACTTCCACCGCCTTGCCCGACTTTGCCAGCACGTTGGCGGCCAGCGCCCGGTTCATGCCGGCAATGCCGATGGCCGGCAGCAGCCCGCCGATGGTGGTGGGAATCAGGCACACCAGCAGCGCGATCAGCAGCAGCGGATCAACCTGCACGCCGACGAACGCACCAATCGCCGGCAGCGTGGCCACCACGATCAGGAAGGTAAGCGTCATCGCCGCCAGCAGCAGGGTCAGCGCGACCTCGTTGGGCGTCTTCTGGCGGTTGGCGCCTTCCACCAGCGCGATCATGCGGTCCAGGAAGCTGTGGCCCGGCTCGGCGGTGATGCGCACGATGATCTGGTCCGACAGCACCTTGGTGCCGCCGATCACGCCGCTGCGGTCGGTCCCGGCCTCGCGCAGCACCGGCGCCGATTCACCGGTCACCGCCGCTTCGTTGATGGTGGCCAGGCCCTGCACGATCTCGCCGTCGGCCGGAATCAGTTCGCCGGCACTGACAATCACATGGTCGCCCGGGCGCAGCTCGGCGGCCGGTACCTGGGTTTCGCTGGCCCCGGCATGCGCGGCAGCCAGCCGGCGCGCGCTGAGGTCCTGGCGAGCCCGTCGCAACGAGGCCGCCTGGCCCCGGCCGCGGGCTTCGGCCACGGCCTCGGCGAAGTTGCCGAACAGCACGGTCAGCAGCAGGATCGCGGTGACCGCCAGGCCGAAGCCCAGCGGTGCGTTGCCGCTCAGGGTGACCACCAGGCTGACCACGGTGCCGGCCATCACCACCGCCATCACCGGGCTGTGCAGCAGGTGACGGGGCGACAGCTTGATCACCGCATCGCGCAGGGCGCGGCGCCAGCCGGCCGCGTCGAGCAGGCGCTGGCGGCGGTGGGAAGAAACGTTCAAGGGATAGGTACTCATGGGGTCACATCTCAATGCAGGGTCAGCGACAGGTGGTCGGCCACCGGGCCCAACACCAGCGCCGGCATGAACTGCAATACGGTCAGGACAACGATCAGCGCGATCAGGGTCAGCGCGAAGGTCGGGGTTTCAATCTGCAGCGTGCCGGCCGATTCCGGGGCGCGCCGCTTGGCGGCCAGCTGCGCGGCCACGATCAGCGGAATCACCAGCACCGGGTAGCGGCCCAGCAGCAGCACCAGCGTGCAGCTCAGGTTCCACCACGGGGTGGCATCGCCCAGGCCTTCGAAGCCCGAGCCGTTGTTGGCGAACGCCGACACATACTCATAGAACACCTGGCTGACGCCGTGGAAGCCCGGGTTGGAGGTGCCGGTGATCGACGGAATGGCCAGCGTGATCGCGGTGAAGCCCAGGATGGTGATCGGCTGCAGCAGCACCAGCAGGGCCAGCAGGCGCACCTGAGGAGTTTCCAGCTTGCGGCCGAGCAGTTCCGGGGTACGCCCGGTCATCAGCCCGGCCAGGAACACGCCCAGCAGCAGGTACACGATGAACTGCTGCAGGCCGCAGCCAATGCCGCCCCAGATCGCGTTGACCAGCATGTTCACCATCGGCACCGCACCGGCCAGCGGGCTCAGCGAGTCATGCATGCCGTTGACCGAGCCGTTGGACACCTGGGTGGTGATGGCCGCCCACATGCCGGTGCCGTCCGCGCCGAAGCGCACTTCCTTGCCTTCCATCAGCAGCGGGCTGGCCGCGGTGGCCGAGTGGCCTTCCAGCCACACCGTGGCCGCCACCGACACGCTGGACATCGCCAGCATGCAACCGAACACCAGCCCGGCCAGGCGCTTGCGCCCGGTGAACGCGCCCAGCATGAAGATCACCGCGATGGGAATCAGCAGAATGCCGATCAGCTCCAGCGCGTTCGACAGCGGGGTGGGGTTTTCCAGCGGCATTGAGCTGTTGGGGCCATACCAGCCACCGCCATTGGTGCCCAGCTGCTTGGCCGCCACCATCGCCGCCACCGGACCCAGCGGCAGTTTCTGCGTGTCCATGCCGGCGGCGGCATCGATCGGCGTGGCCTGCGGACCGGCCGCCAGCGTGGAGGGCACGCCCTGGCTGGTCAGCAGCACCGCCCACAGCAGGCACAGCGGCAGCATGAAGCGCACGCACGAACGCACTACGTCGGCGTAGTAGTTGCCCACGTCCACGCGGCGGTCGGCGCTGAGCTGCGCGGCCTGCTGTGCGTCCACGTCTTCTGGACGCGCACCGAACAGGGCGCGCAGGGTGGCCACCACCAGCGCCAGACCCATCATCGGCGTCACCACCTGCAGGCCGGTGATCGCGGTCATCTGCGCGAAGTACGACAGCTGCGCCTGGCCCGAATAGTGCTGCTGGTTGGTGTTGGTCAGGAACGACACCATGGTGTGCAGCGCGGTGTCCCAGCGCATGTTGGGGATCTGGTCGGGGTTGAACGGCAGCCAGGCCTGGGTCATGAAGACGGCCTGCACCAGCACCGCGATCACCACGTTGCTCAACAGGAAGGCGCCCACATAGCCGCGCCACGACATGCCGCGCGCCGGGTTCACGCCCAGCAGCCAGTACAGCGGTTTTTCAACCAGCCCGAACAGCGCATCGCCGCGCATCGGCGCACCGCGCATCACCCGGGCCAGGTACAGCCCAAGCGGAAAGGCCAGCACGATGCTGGCCAGCAGGATCAACAGGATCTCGGTCATGGTCGGCTCCGGTCAGAACGCTTCGGGCCGAAGCACGACATACAGCAGGTAGGCGGCGGCAACCAGCACCAGCACGCCGCACAGCAGGGAAAGCCAGGCAGACATGGCAATGGCCTCAGGCGCAGGAAAGAAGGGCGGCGGTGCAGGGCGCACCGGCGGCAGGGGAAACAGGCAGAAACAGGCTCATGGGACGTCCAGGTGGAACCACTCCACGTCAGGCGCCCATCGTGTTCCCCACCGGCGTAAACGCTCCACGCCGCAACCGGCCCCGCCGCGTAAAAAGTGCATAAAACCTGCGCAGGCATGCTCATCGCGCAACCCGCACACCGCCCCGTAGAGCCGGGCTCTGCCCAGCTGCCCGTAACGCGTCACCTGCCCCGGATCTACGGCAGCGGGGCAGAGCCCCGCTCTACGCCGGTGGGGCGCCCACGCCCGGTTCCCACCCGCCCCCACAAAAAAAGGCGGCCCAAGGCCGCCTTCTCTTCCCTTCACACCGCGCGCTTAGCCGCGCGGATTGGTCCCCACGCCCTTCAGCAGCCGGTACCGCTGCAGCGTCTCCTCGATCTCCACATCCAGCGCACGGCGCTGCTGCTCGAACGAGTTCTGCATGCGCAGCTGCGCCACCAGTTCGGTGTGCCGCTGGCGAATGCTTGCCGCCTGCTTCTCCACCACCGGCTGCCCGGCCAGTTCGCGATCGCCGGCGGTGCCCAGCAGGCTCACCAGTGCGTCGCGCAGGCTGGCCACGTTGTAGCGCGCGGTCTGCACGTTGTTGTCGATGATGCCCGTGCGCTCCACGAATACCCGGCGCAGGTCATTCTCGTTTTCATACGTGGACAGCATCGCCTGCTCGGTGCGTTGGCGGGTCTCCTGCGCGGCCAGGTCGAGCTGGTGCTGCGCGGCGGCAACCGCCGCATCGGCCCGCTCTTCCTCGGTCAGGGTGCGCTCCACCTCGCCGCGACGCAGGCCACTGCTGGCGCTGAACTCCTCGCGTGCGTTGTTGATCGCATCCTGGGGCAGCGTATCGCTGCAGATACGCTCGGACCCCTTGTTCCAGCAATACAGCTTCTTCGCCTTCGCCTCGCCCTTGCCGCTCTGGGCGTGCACGGGCACCGTGGCGACGGCCAGCAACAGGCCGATGGCGGTGATCGAAACAATCCTGGACATGGTGGTCAGAGCCCCCTGCTCTCAACGCGTAGGACGGGTGCCGTAGCGGGACCGGTAGTCCTCCAGCGGCTGCCGGTACCCCACAAGTTCCGGATTTCCGGAGGCAAAATCAAGCAGGTCGGCCAGCGTGGCTACCGCCACCACCGGAATGCCGGCTTCCTCGGCCACGGACTGGGCCGCCGAACGGCGGTCGGTTTCCGAGGCGATCTCCTGGCGGTCCAGCGCCACCACGATCCCGGCCGGGGTGCCACCGGCGTCCTTGATGATGCCCAGGGCCTCGCGGATGGCGGTGCCGGCGGTGATCACGTCGTCCACGATCAGCACGCGCTTGCCATTCATGTCCGCGCCAATCAGGTTGCCGCCTTCACCGTGGGCCTTGGCTTCCTTGCGGTTGAACGACAGCGGCAGGTCGCGGCCGCGCTGGGCGAACTCGCAGGCGGTCGCGGTGGCCAGCGGGATGCCCTTGTAGGCCGGGCCGAACACCACGTCGAACTTCAGCCCGGTGGCTTCCACCGCATCGGCGTAGCAGGCGGCCAGCTGGACCATGCGCACGCCCGAATCGAAGCGGCCGGCATTGAAGAAATAGGGGCTCAGGCGGCCCGACTTGAGGGTGAACTGGCCGAAACGCAGGGCATCGGCGGTCAGGGCCAGTTGCAGGAAACGGTGGCGATGGTCGCTCATCAGGACTCTATTCAATTCATTTGGACCGCAAATCCTAATGCATGGGCGCGTTTTTCGCCCTCCGGGGCCCCGCGGCGGGCGGTCGCAGCCCCGCAGGAGGCCCCGGCCGGCACACAGCGCCGCCGCATTCCGGCACGCCGCGGCAAGGTCTTCCCGGTATGCTTTCCCGGTTACCGCTTCAGACCTGGACCCGCATGCGCATCATCAGCTTCAACGCCAACGGCATCCGTTCGGCCGCCACCAAGGGCTTCCTCGACTGGTTCCGTGCCCAGGACGCCGACGTGCTCTGCATCCAGGAGACCAAGGCCCAGGAAGACCAGCTGACCGACCCGATGTTCCGCCCGGACGGCCACCACTGCTTCTACCGCGACGCCATCACCAAGAAGGGCTACAGCGGCGTGGCCATCTACAGCAAGCGTGAGCCCGACCAGGTCATCACCTCGCTGGGCTGGGCCCCGTTCGACGACGAAGGCCGCTACATCGAGGCCCGCTACGGCAACCTCAGCGTGGTCTCCTTCTATATCCCGTCGGGCAGCTCGGGCGATCTTCGCCAGGGCTTCAAGTACGAAGTGATGGAGTGGCTGCGCCCGATCCTGGCGGAGTGGCTGGCCAGTGGCCGCGACTACGTCCTGTGCGGCGACTGGAACATCGTGCGCTCGGCGCTGGACATCAAGAACTGGAAGTCCAACCAGAAGAACTCCGGCTGCCTGCCGCCCGAGCGCGACTGGCTCAACGGCCAGTGCGTGGACACCGACCAGGCGCTGGACATCGCCGCCGGCCAGGGCTGGACCGACGCCTACCGCCTGCTGCACCCGCAGGGCGAGGACTACACCTGGTGGAGCAACCGCGGCGCGGCCCGGGCCAACAACGTCGGCTGGCGCATCGACTACCAGTTCGTCAGCCCCGGCCTGCGCGACCGCCTGCGCGCGTGCTCGATCTACCGCGATGAGCGCTTCTCCGACCATGCCCCGTTTACGGTGGACTACGCCCCATGAGTGAAGCGGTCGCCAAGCCGCGCCGGCCCTGGCAACGGGTGCTGGCCAACCTGCGCCAGCGCAAGGTGCTGGCCATGCTGCTGCTGGGCTTCAGTTCCGGACTGCCGATCTACCTGGTCGGCAACACGCTCGGCTTCTGGATGCGCAAGGAAGGCATCGAGCTCACCACCATCGGCTTCCTGTCGTGGGTGGGCCTGGCCTACTCGATGAAGTTCCTGTGGGCGCCGCTGGTCGACAAGGTCAACGCGCCGCTGCTGGGGCGTTTCGGCCGCCGCCGTGGCTGGATGCTGCTGTCCCAGCTGGTGGTGGCCGTGGCGCTGGTGGGGATGGCGCTGGTCCAGCCCAAGGGCGGCCATTTCGTCTTCCTTGGCATCGCCTGGGAACACCTGGTGGTGTTCGGGGTCATGGCCACCGTGGTGGCGTTTGCGTCTGCAACCCAGGACATCGTCATCGATGCCTGGCGCATCGAGATCGCCGAGAACAGTGAACAGCTCGGGCTGCTCACCTCCTCGGCTGCGCTGGGCTATCGCACCGCGCTGCTGGTTACCGATGCGCTGATCCTGCTGATCGCCGCCCGGGTGGGCTGGCAGATCTCCTATGAAATCATGGCCGGGCTGATGGCGCTGGGCGTGGTGGCCGTGGTGATGGCCAAAGAGCCGGCGCGCGCGCAGCTGGCGGTGCAGGCGCAGGCGGCCGCGTTGTGGACGCCGCGCGGCCTGTTCGACGCACTGGTGGGCCCGTTCGTGGCCTTCCTGCGCGAACACCGCAGTGGCGCGATCCTGATCCTGCTGGCCATCAGCATCTACCGCATGGCCGATTTCATCATGGGCCCGATGGCCAACCCGTTCTACGTGGACCTCGGGCTGGCCGAGGAGACCGTGGGCGCGGTGCGCGGCTCGGTCGGGCTGGTGGCCACTTTCATCGGCATTGCCGCTGCCGGCCTGGTGTCGGTGCGCTGGGGTGTGCTCGCCACCCTGCTGGTCGGCGCGGTGCTGGGCCCGGCCTCCAACCTCGCCTTTGCGTGGCTGGCCTATGTCGGTCCGGACCCCACCAGCTTCGCCATCGCCATGGCCATCGACAACATCTCCGGCGGCTTCGCCGGCACGGCGTTGATCGCCTACATGTCCAGCCTGACCAGCATCGGATACACCGCCACCCAGTACGCCTTGCTGAGTTCGTTCTACGCAATGCCGGGCAAGGCGTTGAAGGGGCTGTCCGGCTGGGCGGTGCAGTCGCTGGCCCAGGGCCGCACCCTGCTGGAGGGATATGCGCTGTTCTTCACCGGCACCGCACTCATCGGCATCCCGGTGGTCATCCTGTGTGCGCTGTTGATCCGGCAGCAGCGCAAACGCGCCGCCGCCGTCTGACCCGGCCGGTTGCCCGACGCCCCCCGCTGCGCCATGATCGACCCCGTTGTGCCGTGGGGGCGGTGCTTGCCAACGGGGAGAACAATGGTCGATCTGCTGCTGCGGGATCTGGACCCGCTGTTGAACGAACGCATCCGGCGCGTGGCCGTCGCACGCGGCTGGACCCGCGAATACACCTGTGTGGTGCTGCTGGAGCAGGGCCTGTTCACCAGTGAACTGGAGGTCCGCAGCGGCTTCCAGAGCCCGGAAGTAGACGCCCTGGCCGACGCCATCGCCGCGCTGCAGGCCTTGCCCGACGCCCAGGGCGTGTAGAGCCGGGCTCTGCCCGGCTGCGCCCGCGCCACGGTCCGCAATTGCCGGGCAGAGCCCGGCACTACGATCCGTCCCCACGAATGCCGGGCAGAGCCCGGCACTACGATCCGTCCCCACGATTGCCGGGCAGAGCCCGGCGCTACGCCCTGTCCCGCCTTGCGCTTGGGCGCGGCCGTCGGCATCCACCGGTAGGGTCGCGCCCCAGCCGACTGCCGACCCGGGATCAACGCTCGATACCGGCATGACCCTCAAACCAAACGGGCGCTCCGGTCACGCCAGATGGATCGCCCCCAGAATCCGCGGCCCACGCGCGCCACTCACGCTCGGCAGGTTCCCCGGCAACCCGTCCAGCGTGCGCTGCGCCAACCACGCAAACCCCATCGCCTCGAGGTAATCCGGGTCCAGCCCGTGCACCGCACTGGACTCGATCACCACCCCCGGCAGCCGCGCCGCCAGCCGCCGCAGCAGCTGCGGGTTGCGCACCCCGCCGCCGCACACCAGCACCCGCCGGGCACCCGGCAGGTGCGCCAGCAGCGCATCGGCCACGGTCGCGGCGGTCAGCTCCAGCAGCGTGGCCTGCACATCGGCGGCCGCATGCTGGCCCTCGCCCATCGCCGCCTCCGCCCACGCCAGGTGGAACTGCTCGCGCCCGGTGCTCTTCGGCGGCGGCAGCGCGAACCACGGCTCGTCCAGCCATTGCGCCAGCAACGCCTCATCCACCTGCCCACTGGCCGCAAATGCGCCATCAGCATCGAACGGCACCCCGCGATGGCGCTGGCACCACGCATCCATCAGCGCATTGGCCGGGCCGGTATCAAAGCCACGCGGCACGCCATCGCGCGGAATCAGGGTCAGGTTGGCAATGCCGCCCAGGTTGAGAATCGCCCGGTCTTCGTCGGCGGTCCCCAGCATGGCCAGGTGGAAGGCCGGCATCAGCGGCGCGCCATGGCCCCCGGCGGCCACGTCGCGGCGGCGGAAATCGGCCACGGTGGTGATGCCGGTGGCTTCGGCAATCCGGTTGGCATCGCCCAGCTGCATCGTGAAGGCCGGGTCGGCCAGCGGCCGGTGGCGCACGGTCTGCCCGTGCGAGCCGATCGCCCGCACCTGCGCCCGGTCCACGCCGCTGAGGTCCAGCAGGGCATTGGCCGCGGCGGCAAAGGTAACCCCGATCTGCGCATCGATCCGCCCCAGCGTATCCAGCGACTCGACAGCGCCGCCTTCGCCCAGTGCAATCAGCTCGGCCCGCAGCGCCGGGTCCCACGCGTGGGTGTGGCCGAAAACGAACCGGCAGCCGCCCGCCTCGGGAAACTGCACCAGCGCGGCGTCGATGCCATCGGCGCTGGTGCCGGACATCAGGCCCAGGTAGAGCGGGGTATGCGGGTCAACGACAGCGGTCATGGCAGCACAGTCAAAACGGGGTGCGCCCAGCTTCCGCGCAACCCGTTGCCGCCGTCAATGCGCGCGTGTCCGCGCGCTGTACCGGGCGATCAGCCGCGGGTGCGCCTGGCCGGCTTGGCCACGCTGGCGGTCTGCGTCTGGGCCTGGGGGTCGGCCGGGGCGGCCTGCGGCGCCGGGCTGGCATCGGCGTAGATCAGCTTTTCCATGCCCTGGATGCGGGCCAGCGCCGGTGCGGTCTGCGCGCGGAAGGCCACCAGCTCGGCACCCTTCAGCGGCTCCGGCGGCGGCATCGTCACCGACAGCGGGTTGCGGTGCTCGCCGTTGACGCGGAATTCGTAGTGCAGGTGCGGGCCGGTCGCCATGCCGGTCGAGCCCACATAGCCGATCACCGTGCCCTGGGCCACGCGCTGGCCGGTCTTGATCGCCCCGAAGCGCGACATGTGCCCGTACAGGGTGGTGTGGCCGCGGCCGTGGTCCAGGATCACCACGTTGCCATAGCCGCGCTGGGTGCCGGCGAACTGCACGCGGGCATCGCCGGCGGCCATGATCGGAGTGCCGGTGCGGGCGGCGTAGTCCACGCCCTTGTGCATGCGCATCTTGCCCAGCACCGGGTGCTTGCGTGCGCCGAAGCTGGAGCTCAACCGCGCGAACGGAATCGGCATGCGGATGAAGCTCTTCTTCAGCGGCCGCCCGCTCACGTCGAAGTACTCCGACTTGCCGTTGCGATCGAAGCGGAAGCCGCTGTAGGTCTTGCCGCCCGAGGTGAAGGTGGCCGCCAGGATCTTGCTGGTGTCCACCTTCTCGCCTTCGCGCCAGGTCTCATCCAGCACCACGCTGAAGCGGTCGCCCGGCTGCAGGTCCTTGGAGAAGTCGATGTCGTACTTGAAGATCTCGTCGGTCATCGTGGCAATCGCCGACGGCGACAGCCCGGCCTTGCGCGCGGCCGCATACAGCGAACTGGTGATTTCCCCGCTGGCCACGATGCGGCGGGTGGACGACTCGCGCTTGATCACCTTCTCGGCAATCTTGCCGTCGGCCAGCGACAGCTCGACCCGGTTGTCGGCATCGCGGTCGAAGCGGATGGTGCGCAGGTCACCGGACAGCGGCAGGTCGAAGGCGATCTCCGCGCCGGGGCGCAGCTTGGTCAGCGCCTCACGCGCACCGGGGTGGTCCAGCACCTGGTGCATCACCGTGGCCGGGATGCCGGCCTCGTCGAACAGGTTGCTCAGGGTCTGGCCACGCTGCACCCGCAGCACCTGCCAGCTGTCGCCCGGCACCTGCTTCTGGCGTTCCAGCGACAGCGGCGGCAACGGCAGGGCCAGGGTGGAGTGGCCCACCGAGTAGGGCGATTCAATGGTGTGCGAGAAGCCCGGCACGATCGTGGCCACCAGGGCGCCGATGGTGGCGAACAGGCTGGCGTGCATCCAGTGCCGGCGCGTCCAGCGCTGGTTGAAGGCGGCAGGAAGGTGCTGTTTGAGCTTCCGATGCAGGGCGGTGTCGTGGAGGACGTGGAGACGTTCCTTGAAGCGCGTCTTGCGCGCGCGGCCTTGATCGGAATTGAGCATCGTCGGTCTGTTCCTGGCTGGCCCGGGAGCGCGGGCCCAAACGTCGGTAACATAGACAGGTATAAATACCGCGTCAAACCCTTGTGCCTATTGGCTTTTGTGAAGCGCTTGCGGTTAACTACTACTTAACGTCATTCATATAAATAAGGCATTGCCGGGAGCTGTCACGTGTCATCGATTGAAGAAGCCATCGCCCTGATCGGTCGCGGTGCCGACGAAGTCCTCAAGCCCGAGGAGCTTCGCCAGCGCCTGGAAAGCGGCCGCCCGCTGCGGATCAAGGCCGGTTTCGACCCCACCGCGCCGGACCTGCACCTGGGCCACACCGTGCTGCTGAACAAGCTGCGCCAGTTCCAGGACCTCGGCCACCAGGTCATCTTCCTGATCGGCGACTTCACCGGCATGATCGGCGACCCGTCGGGCAAGAACGTCACCCGCAAGCCGCTCAGCAAGGACGACGTGCTGGCCAACGCTCGGACCTATGAGGACCAGGTCTTCAAGGTGCTCGACCGAGACAAGACCGAAGTGCGCTTCAATTCGGAGTGGTTCGGCAAGATGGGCGCGGCCGACATGATCCGCCTGGCCGGCCAGCACACGGTGGCGCGCATGCTTGAGCGCGACGAC